>DXIC01000154.1 GCA_019113065.1 Candidatus Agathobaculum stercoravium | reverse complement strand
CTGGAGTTCAACTACATGATCATGCAGTCCTACGACTTCTACTACCTGTTCCAGAACTACGGCTGCAACATGCAGTTTGGCGGCAACGACCAGTGGAGCAACATGCTGGGCGGCACCGAACTGATCCGCCGCAAGCTGGGCAAGGACGCACATGCCATGACCATCACCCTGCTGCTCAACTCCGAGGGCAAGAAGATGGGCAAGACCGCGGCAGGCGCGGTGTGGCTCGACCCGGATAAGACCTCGCCCTACGATTTCTTCCAGTACTGGCGCAACGTGGACGACGCGGACGTGCTCAAATGCATCCGCATGCTGACCTTCCTGCCGCTTGAGCAGATCGAAGAAATGGACAAGTGGGAGGGCGCGCAGCTCAACCGTGCCAAGGAGATCCTTGCCTACGAGCTGACCGAGCTGGTACACGGTAAGGAAGAGGCCGACAAGGCGATGGCAGCCGCAAAGGACATCTTTATGGGCGCGGGCGCAAGCGAAAACATGCCGACCACCGAGCTTTCGGACGAGGACTTCACGGACGGCCGGATCGGCGTACTGACCCTGCTGGTCAAGTGCGGCCTGGCGGCGTCCAACGGCGAGGCGCGCAAGCTCGTGCAGGGCGGCGGCGTGTCGCTGAATGGCGAAAAGGTTTCGGATTTCAAGCAGATGCTGGATAAGGACTACTTCAAGGAAGAGTGCATCATCAAGAAGGGCAAAAAGAACTTCCACAAGGCTGTTATCGGTTGAGGAAAAGCGACATTTGATGTCAGGCGCCGCGGCATTTGCTGCGGCGCTTTTTGCCGGCAGAGGGAAATGGTGCTTGACAAACGGCAGGCTTCCCAGTATAATAATTATACTGCAAAAGGGAGTAGTATAAGCTCCGCTGTCAACATTCCGTCCGGCCTGCGCCGGTCTGGTGGCGGACGCCGGTGCCCCGGTCACAAGACTTTTGAGTAAACGCTTTACAGGGTTTAAAGCGCTTATTCAAAAGTCTTTTTTATTTGTCTGAAAGCGTTTTGCATTCCGGCGGATGAAAAACGGAGCACTGGAGAAATATCCTGTGCCCTTCTGCATACCCTGATATTCCGGACAAAAAGGAGTTTGGCTACATGGAACGAGATTTCTACAACCGAACGGCGGAACAGGCGCTGGGTGATATGGGCAGCACCCGCAGCGGCCTGTCCGGTGCGGAGGCGGCGGAACGCCTGCAAAAATACGGACGGAACGCCCTCGCAGAGGGAAATAAGAAGTCCGTGGTCGAGGTGTTTTTCTCGCAGTTCAAGGATCTGCTTGTCGTGATCCTGATCGCGGCGGCGGTGATTTCCATGCTTTCCGGCAACGTGGAAAGCACGGTCGTTATTTTTGCAGTGCTGATCCTGAACGCAGTGCTCGGCACTGTGCAGCACTGCAAGGCAGAAAAGTCGCTGCAAAGCCTCAAAGCCATGTCGTCGCCGTCCGCCAAAGTCATCCGCGGCGGCACACGCATGGTCGTGCCCTCGGCTGAGGTCGTACCCGG
The DNA here is from genome assembly GCA_019113065.1 of Candidatus Agathobaculum stercoravium. Taxonomy (GTDB): domain Bacteria; phylum Bacillota; class Clostridia; order Oscillospirales; family Butyricicoccaceae; genus Agathobaculum; species Agathobaculum stercoravium. The sequence continues at coordinate 16,050 of DXIC01000154.1, read as the reverse complement.
CGACGTGGTGGAGCTGGAAGCGGGCGATATGATTGTCGCAGATGGCCGTATTCTGGAAAACTATTCGCTTAAAGTAAACGAGAGCTCGCTGACCGGCGAGAGCGAGGGCGTGGAAAAGACCGCCGACGTGCTTGCAGGCGGCAAGGTTGCGCTGGGCGACCAGAAGAATATGGTGTTCTCGGGTTCGCTTGTGACCTATGGCCGCGCGGTCATGGTGGTCACCGCGACCGGCATGCAGACCGAGATCGGCAAGATCGCGGCGCTCATGAACCAGACCCAGCAGCGCAAGACCCCGCTTCAGATCAGCCTGGACGATTTCAGCCGCCGGCTGGCCATCATCATTCTTGTGATCTGCGCAGGCGTGTTTGCGCTCTCGCTTTACCACGCGGACAGCACCGGCTTTGACGCGATCCTGGATTCCCTGATGTTTGCGGTCGCGCTCGCGGTCGCGGCCATCCCGGAGGCGCTCAGCTCGATCGTGACCATCGTGCAGGCCATGGGCACGCAGAAAATGGCGCGTCAGAATGCCATCATCAAGGAGCTCAAGGCGGTCGAGACGCTGGGTGCGGTGTCGGTCATCTGCTCGGATAAGACCGGTACGCTGACCCAGAACAAAATGACCCCGCAGAAGATCTACGCGGACGGCATGCTGCTGGACGAAAAGCATCTTGACCTTGCCAACGATGTGCAGCGCCTGCTGCTCAAGGCCGCCCTGCTCGCGAGCGACGCGACGACGGACGAGGAGACCGGCGAAGCCATCGGCGACCCGACCGAGGTTGCGCTCGTCATGATCGGCGACCGGCTGGGCGTGGAGGAGAGCGCCTACCGCGACCAGCACCCGCGTCTGGGCGAGCTGGCGTTCGACTCCGACCGCAAGCTGATGAGTACGCTGCACGACATCGAGGGCGTGCCTACCATGTACACCAAGGGCGCGATCGACGTGCTGCTCGACCGTTCGGACTATGTGCTGACTTCCGAGGGGCGCGTGCCTATGACGGAGGAATGGAAAAAGCGCATTGCCGAGGTCAACATGCAGCTGTCGCAGGAAGGCCTGCGTGTGCTGGCCTTTGCCAGCAAGGAGCTGGATGCGGTGCGCACGCTGACCCTTGAGGATGAGCACGGGTTTACCTTTGTCGGCCTGGTGTCCATGATTGACCCGCCGCGCCCGGAAGCGATCCAGGCGGTGGCGGACGCAGCGCGCGGCGGTGTGCGCACCATCATGATCACGGGCGACCACAAGGTCACCGCAACGGCGATCGCGCGGCAGATCGGTATTTTCCGCGACGGGGACGAAGCGCTTTCGGGCGTGGAGCTGGACGATATGGACGACAGCGAGCTGGATGCGCATCTGGAGCACATTTCTGTCTACGCCCGCGTGTCGCCCGAGCATAAGATCCGCATTGTCGAGGCGTGGCAGCGCAAGGGCAAGATCGTCTCCATGACCGGTGACGGCGTCAACGACGCGCCCGCGCTCAAGGCTGCGGACATCGGCGTTGCAATGGGCATCACGGGTACCGAGGTTTCCAAGGACGCGGCTTCCATGATCCTGGCGGATGACAATTTCGCCACCATCGTGAAAGCGGTCGTCAACGGCCGCGGCGTGTACACCAACATCAAAAACGCCATCAACTTCCTGCTGTCCGGCAACATGGCGGGTATCCTGTGCGTGCTGTTTACGTCCATTCTGGCGCTGCCGGTGCCGTTTGCACCTGTGCACCTGCTGTTTATCAACCTGCTGACCGACTCGCTGCCCGCCATTGCCATCGGTGTGGAACCGGCGACCGGCGACCTGCTCAACCAGAAGCCGCGCGACCCCAAGGAGCCCATCCTGACCGGGACACTGCTGCGCCGTATTTTCGTTTACGGCCTGCTGATCGCATGCGCGACCATGGCGGCTTACTTCGTCGGCCTGCGTGCGGGCGGCGATGGGCTGGCGATGACGCTGGCATTTGCTACGCTGACGCTTTCGCGCCTGTTCCACGGCTTCAACTGCCGCGGTGAAAAGCCGATCTGGGGCCTTGGCCTGATGACCAATAAGGCGAGCCTTGCAGCGTTCGCGGCGGGCGTTGTGCTGCTTGCGGCGGTGCTGCTGATCCCGGGTCTGGGCGGCCTGTTTGAGATCGCGCCGTTTACCGGCGCGCAGCTGGGGCTGGTGGCGCTGTTCGCGTTCCTGCCCACGCTGCTGATCCAGATTTACAAGGGCATCCGCGCAGCAATTCATAAATAAAAAATATCCCGGACATTGTCCGGGATATTTTTTGCCTTTAGCAGGTAGGCCGATGGTTATTTCATCAAACCGGCGCCGGTGTGCCAGGCTTGGCCGATTTTTTCGCCGATGGCATAGTAGCCGTTCTGGAACTGATCGAATACAAATGCATTCAGCTTGGTGGGATTGACCTTGCCCTTTTCATCCAGCACCTTTTCGTCCACAAGCACGTTGACGATCTCACCGACCACGCGGAATTCCCCGTTCAGGTGCTGCAGTTCCGCAACCTTGCATTCCAGCGTGATCGGGAACTCCTCAACGACCGGGGCGTCTACATGCTCGCTTTTGACCGCGTGCAGCCCGCTGCGCGCAAACTTGTCCGGCATTTTGTTGCCCGTGGCGATGCCGAAAAAGTCTGCGGCCTCGATATGGTCAATATCCGCGACACTGATGGTAAACGCACCCTTTGCCTTGATGTTTTTCGCGGTCTTGTGTTCCTCGTCGATGTTGAGCGCGACCATATTTTCTGCACAGATGCCGCCCCATGCCATATTCATGACATCAACCGTGCCGTTTTCGTCATAGGTGGCGATCATCAAAACCGGCATCGGGAACAGGTACGGCTTGACGCCAAGACTTTTTTTCATAACAGCAACCTCCGTTCGCTTTTTACGGCCTGCCGCCGGGCAGTCCGCCTTCTGTTGTTATCATATACTTGTTATTGACAAAATACAAGTGCTGAAACGCAGGTCAGATACTTGCCGGAAGGAAAGCGCAACCCCGGCTTTGGTATATTATCTGCACAGGGTGATTCAGAACAGGCTTTGCTGTTCGAAATCCTCGCTTTCCCGAGTCAGCTGCGGGGCTTCCTGTGTGAGCAGGTATTCGGTCTGCCGGCTGTCATGAACCCAGCTGTCCAGCTGGTTTTCCTGCAGGATGACCGGCATACGGTCGTGGATATCCGCAATGGAATGGTTCGCCGGGCGCGTCAGGATGACGAACCGGCGTTCGCCGCCGAAATCCCGGTACAGCCCGGCAAGATACAGCACGCAATCGCCTGCCTGCCGGAAGCTGTATTTGTTGTGCGCCCGGTCGTGCGACCATTCAAAAAAGCCGCTGGTCGGCACCACACAGCGCCGATGCTGCAAGCTGCTGCGGAACATGGGTTTGGAAGCGGCAGTCTCCGCGCGTGCGTTGATGACCATGCCTTTGCCCTCTGCACCGGGGAAGCCCCAACGCACCGGCTGCGGCATAAGGGTACCGCCTGTATCGAGCAGCACCGGCACCAGCCCGGTCGGGAAAATCTCCCCGGCTTCCATTTTTGCGTTGGGGAAGCGCTGCTGCGCCAGCTCCCATATCGCGCGCAGCGTAGGCTGCTCCAAAGAAAACTGATACCGTCCGCACATGCTGTTCACTCTCCTTATTATCAATAGTATACCGGAAAATGGGAAATTTCAACCGGAAATCTGTATTTCCTGCAAACTGCATCGGATCTGTTGTGATTTGCGCTGTATTCCGGTATAATTGATATAGAGAAATTGGAAATAGCGCAGGAAAGGGGAATGTAAAATGGAACAGCGTACAGTAACTGCCGCGCAGATGAAGGAAATCGAGCGCGCCGCGGATGCAGCGGGGCTGAGCTACCGGCAAATGATGGAGAACGCCGGGTGCCGGGCGCATGAGAGCATATGCCGCCGCAGCCCCGGGCTGGGGACCGCCGTGGTATTTGCCGGCAAAGGGAATAACGGCGGTGACGGCTTTGTCGTGGCGCGGCTGCTGGCGCAGGACGGCGTCAAGGTTCGGGTCATCCTGTGCGAAGGCCTGCCTGTGACCGAGGACGCGGCATATAATTTCGAGCGGCTGGCAGATGTTGAAATCTGGCCGCTGGATGAGCTGGGCGAAGCGCAGGAAGCCGAACTGCTCGCATGTGATGTTGTGGTGGATGCGCTGTACGGCACAGGGTTCCACGGTGCGCTGCGGCCGAACGGCCTGCGCGCCGCGGATATGATCAACCGCGCGGCCGGGCATGTGTGCGCGCTCGACCTGCCAAGCGGTATCAACGCGGATACCGGCGAGGCAGCGCAGGGCGCGGTCAAGGCGGAATGGACGGTCACGTTCCATGCACGCAAGCAGGGGCAGCTAGCGCCGCAGGCCGCCGCCCACTGCGGTGAGATAGAGGTAGTGGACATTGGGATCCATGGCGTCCTTGGATCAGGCAGATAGATTCGGCAGGGCAAAAAATTCCCCGGACGATGTGATACGCTCCCTCTGTGAGAGACAGTGAAAAAGAAAACTGTCTCTCACAGAGGGAGCGTTTGCTATTTTGTTCCCACAGTGTATGGCGCACATCAAGCGGCCGGGTCGACGCCTTTGACTGCACCTGAATTGGTGGCCCTGGCTGGCGGACCCGGCAGGCATGAGGAAGCTGTGCTGCCCATGTCCATCGCACAGATGCTGCATGCATAAATCGTTATGCCGATACAAGAAACATTATTCGTCTGAAAAGCGGCTATGCTTTCTCAATGGCCTGGCTTCCGGTGGACCAGACGTGCTGTTCCCTGGCGGCAGCCGGCGTGTTCTGTGCCATTACCCCCACCAGCTTATGCGGGATATAGGCTTCCTCCAAATAGGCGGTTTCCTCCGGCGTCAAAGTAAGCTCGACCGCCCTGGCTGCACCTTCGATATGGTGCCGCTTGGTGGCGCCTACTACCGGAGCGGTAACCTTAGTCAGGAGCCATGCCAGGGAGATTTCAGTCATCGATACGCCGCGCCTCTCTGCCAGCTCGGCCACCCGGTTGATGATCACATTGTCCTGCCGGGCTGTGGCATCATATTTGAATTTGGCATAGCTGTCCTCTTCCAAGCGCCTGGAGGTTTCCCCGGGGTGCCTGGAGAGCCGCCCGCCGGCCAGGGCGCTGTAAGGGGTCATGGCGATGTTGTCCTCCGCACAGAGCTTTGCCATCTCCCGTTCCTCCTCCCGGAAGATCAGGTTATAGTGCCCTTGAATGCAGACAAACTTGGCAAAGCCCTCCCTCTCAGCCAGTGCATTTGCCTTGGCGAGCTGATAGGCAAAGCAGTTGGAAATGCCGATATACCGGGCTTTCCCTGCCTTTACGATCCGGTTCAATCCATCCATAATATCGTAAAGCGGCGTTTCGTAATCCCACATGTGGTAGATATACAGATCAACATAATCCATGCCCAGGTTTTTCAGGCTGGTGTTGACCATCTGCTCGATATGCTGCCGGCCGGAGATGCCTGCGGCGATCTCCTCCTGCGTGCGGGGCAGGAATTTGGTGGCCACCACCACATCCTCCCGCCTTGCGAAATCGCGTAGCGCGCGGCCCACATATTGCTCGCTGGTGCCGCTCTGGTAGCCGATGGCAGTATCAAAAAAGTTGACGCCCAGCTCCAGCCCCCGCCGGATGATCTCCCGCGAATGCTCTTCATCCAGCGTCCAGCTGTGCTGCCCGTTCTTTGCATCACCAAAGCCCATGCAGCCCATACAGATGCGGGAAACATTTAACTCTGAATTACCCAACCGGGTGTATTGCATCTTGCGTACCTCCTTGTTTCAAACCGTTTCATTACATTGAATTTATCTGCTAATCCAGCAGGTATACCTGTGAACGCGGTACTATTTTTATCTGCGGGCATATCCAGCGCTTATATCTACATTTTCCCAAAGGAACCATCCTTTTAAACGGCCCGGATCGAGCGGGGATCTGCGATGCCCGTCCGGACGAACCATTGTCGGAGGAGTGTCCGCAGGCTGTCACCGCCATCGTCAATCACACCGAGCGCTTCCCGCACGTCCGCTTTTGGGCACAGCCTGGCAATATCCTGCCGGAGGTCGCCGCAGATCCCGCCGCAGTGCGAATAAAACGGAAGGATGATTTTTCCGGACAGATCATTCTGATGCAGCCAGGACGCAAGGGGCGGCGCAATCGTCCCGCACCAGTTTGGCGAGCCGACAAAGATCATGGAATACGGACGCGGAGAATGGGATACCGGAAGGAGCCGCGGATAATACCGGGTTTCCGCCTCCCGCTTCACCTGACGAATCAGCTCCGGAAATGCCGTGGGGTAGGGTTGCCACGGATGGATCTCACACCAGTCACCGCCTATGGCGGCTTGGATGCCCTGCGCGATCCGATGTGTGCTGCCCGAATAGGAATAGGAAACGATCAATGGGCGATCCGATGCATTCCCTCCATTACTTGCCGTCATTGCCCGCCTTTCCGAAGGACATGCACTTACCGATCATATCCCCGGTTTTGAGATATTCATAGGTCGGCATCTCGAACAGTACAGGCTTTAAGGTTCGGTAGTCGATCTTATCTTCTTCAGTCAGTACGTTTTCCTCTGCATAGGTATTATCAATGGTGCAGATAAAGCTCTCAAAGCCCGGGGTCTCATAAACATCCTCTACGCTGCATTCCATTACGACCGGTGCATCCGCGACCATAGGGACGCCGGCATCGCTCATGACACAGTCGAACAGCCCGGACTTATCTTCCTTACTGCCGCTGACGCAGCCGGCGCGATCTGCTTTCGCAAGTATCGTTTCGTCAACGACGCTGATGGACAGCTTTTTCGCCTGCTTGATGCCCTGATTGGTATAATGGGATGCCGCAAGGCTGACCATGACATGGTCATGGCCCATAATGCCGAGGTGTCCAACCAACAGCCAGTTAGGTTTGCCATTTACCATCGCCCCAACCACGACAAGCGGCGTAGGGTAGAGTGCCAGCGCGTTTCCAATGTTCTTTTTCATGATAAAGCCCCCCTGAATAGATTTGTTAAGTGAAGTTATATAATTACTGTATTTGTTATGCCCGATCAATGTCCGCTTGATCGGGTGCCGCAGGGTCAAACAGTGTCAGGATGCCAATGCCGTGCATATCCGGTTCAGCGGGTACGCCGACGCCGCCCGTTGGGGCCGGCTCATTACATGGGATAATAGTTTTCTTACAAGGATGACCTGCTTTGCAAAGCGTATCTGCATTGTGTTTTTCCCGGCAATTTGCGCAGCAGCGGATGGCAACTTTACTTTTCACTTTTCCCATCCGGATATCCGGGCGCGGTGTCAAATCAGTTAAAACCCGTTTCGGGGAACCGATCCACCATGCGGGAAAACATCTCATAATCGACTGCGCCGCCTTTCATCGGCAGGCGCATGCAGCCACCCCCGGGGTTTTTCTTTACGTTTTGAAAAATGTCCATATCCATCTGTCCCCTTGCCCGGATGTGGCGCCTGCTTTTGCTTTGATCCGTTTCGCAGGAGACTGGCTGCTATTTCTCCACCATGCTTTCCTGCTGGGCGTTATACCGCGCGCCGTGGATCTGGATTTTTGCCAGCTTCTGATCGAGCGCCTGCAATTCTTCCGAAGTAAATGTTATATCGGCAGCGCCCATGTTTTCCACCAGCCGGCGCAGCTTTGTTGTTCCCGGGATCGGGACGATCCACGGGCGGCGGGACAGGATCCAGGCAAGCGCCAGCTGCGCCATGGTGCAGCCCTTTTCCGCTGCCTGCCCCTGCAAAAAGTCCAGCAGTCCCTGATTGGCGCGCAGGGCCTGCTCATTGGAGAAACGAGGCATCCCGCTGCGCACATCCTGTGAGGAGAAATCTGCCTGCTTGAGGCTGCCGGTCAGGTAGCCGCGCCCCAGCGGGCAAAAACACACCAGACCGATGCCCAGCTCTTCGAGGACGGGCAGCAGTCCGTTTTCCACATCGCGGTACCACAAGGAATATTCATTCTGCACTGCCGTCAGCGGCAGCAGCGCATGCGCTTTCCGGATGGTGCGGACAGAAACTTCGCTCATGCCCCAGCGCAGCACCTTGCCTTCCTCCATCAGGCGGGAAACGGTTTCCGCTACCGCCTTCACCGGCACCCCGGGGTCTGCCCGGTGCTGGTACAGCAGGTCGATGTGGTCGGTTTTCAGCCGCCGCAGCGAGCCGTCCACTGCTTTCCGGATGGTCTCCGGGCGGCTGTCCAGCCCAACGGAAACGCCGTTTTGGATATCAAAGCCGAATTTGGTTGCAATCTGCACCTGATCCCGCACATCCGCCAGCGCTTCGCCCAAAATTTCCTCGCTGGTATACGGGCCGTACACCTCGGCGGTGTCAAAAAAGGTTTCGCCCTTTTCAAATGCCTCGCGCGCAAAGCGCACCATATCCTTTTTCTCCGGGATGGGGGGATAAGCGGATACCATCCCCATGCAGCCCAGCCCGACCGCGCTGACGGCCAGCGGGCTTGCTTTCCCCAAAACAGCTGTTTTCATATGCGTATCTTCTCCTTCTTATAAACTGGTCAGCACCGGGTTGTTCAGGTAATCATACACCCGCTTGACTTCGCTGACCTTCCGCGTGTCCAGCATGGAGGGGCAGTTTTGATCCAGCAGCGCGATTTGTGCCATATCCCCATCGTCCAGCGCAAAATCCCAGATAGCCAGATTTTCCTCCATACGCTCCTTGTGCACGGATTTTGGTATCACGATGACGCCCTGCTGCACATTCCAGCGCAGGATGATCTGTGCCGGTGTTTTGCCGTACTTTTGGGCGATCTCCAGCAGGACCGGTTCGGTGAACATCCCCTTTAAGCCCTCTGCAAAGGGCGCCCACGCTTCGGGCTGCACATGCAGCTCCTGCATTAACGCAAGGTCTTCCGCCCGCTGATAATGCGGATGGCGCTCGATCTGGTTGATCTGCGGCCGGATTTTGGCGTTATAGCATAGATCCAAAAGACGATCCGGCAGGAAATTGCAAATGCCGATTGCGCGGATCCTGCCCGCCTGATACAGCTCTTCCAGCGCGCGCCAGGAACCGTAATAATCCCCGAAAGGCATATGGATCAAATAGAGGTCCAGATAGGTCAGCCCCAGGTTGTCCAGGGACTGGGCAAAGGCTTCCTTCGTTTTCTCATAGCCCATCTGCTGGATATAGGCCTTTGTGGTGATGAACAGTTCTTCCCGAGGAAGTCCGCAGCTTCGTATCGCTCTGCCCACGGCTTTTTCATTCTGATAAGAACTGGCTGTGTCGATCAGCCGGTAACCAGCTGTAATCGCGTCGCGAACAGCCTGCTCACAATGCTCTTCCGGGATTTGAAACACCCCAAACCCTTCCATCGGCATGGAGACGCCGTTGTTTAATCTGATGGATTGCACCATATGACATTCCCTCCTGCATCAGCTGTCAAATGGGTGGAGCGCTTCATCCTCTCCACCCATTGTAATAACAGGCATACCATATCCTCCTTATTTCAGCCGGTTCCCCAGTATATACGCCTGCTTGGGGAAATCGGAATGTTCAGTCATTGCAGGGGTGCCGCAGCCATAGCCGAGCACCATGCCCATATCCTCCAGATTCAGGTACCGCACCAGTGTTTTATAATGGGCTTCCAACGCTTCAAACGTCCAGCTATCGCTGTTCCATGCGGCCGTCAGCAGGGCGGATTTCATGTGCTTGCGCTGGATGCTGGTATTGAACGCACAGAAGCGGTCGATCATGGTTTTCAGCTGGGCGGACATGCCGTAGTAATACAGCGGCGTCACAAATACCATCATATCCGTGTCCAGAATCTTTTTGCGGATCTGCGTCACATCGTCCTTCTGTACGCAGGGGCCTTCATGGCCGCAGTGGATGCAGCCGGTGCAGGGATGGATGTCGGCGTGGGCCGTATCAATGATCTCTACCGTATGGCCGGCGGCTTCCGCACCCTGCTTAAAGCAATCCGCCAGCAGGTTGGAGGAACCCTTCCTGTTGGGACTGCCCTCTAAAACAACAATCCTCATTTTATGAGCTCCTTTCTTCGATCGGAATTCACCGGGACAGGATGAGGGATATCATAAATAATCGTATTGGTTCCAAAACTGTGCGGGAATTCGGTGGTTTTCTGCGTTTGATGCCCTGTTTTCATCCGTGAAAAATCCCAGCCCTCTTACCCGGCACCCTCCAGCGTTCCTGGTTGTCTTCGTCGTGCGCACGCCTGCTGTCTTATATCGTGGATATGTTTTTCATCCGGTTTTATTATAAGGCAGGTGATATATAATGTCTAATGCCTGTATTTTATGTTTTTCCATTCGTTTTCCGTATGGATAAAACAAAGCTGCCCCAACCATTTCAGGTTGGGGCAGTCCGCCTGTTATACTATTTTTGCCCGGAGCATATTGATTTCCTGTATGAACAGGGAAGCGGCAGGGGAGAACAGCTGGTTTTTCTTCCAGATCAGCACGCTGTGGGTGGTGTGTTCCGGATGGATCGGGATAAACCGCAGGTGTGGTCTGCTGTGGATGGCCAGCGCACCGTCAAGGCAGAAAGCACAGCCTAATCCTTCCTCTACCAGCAAAACGGCGTTTGACAGAAGGGTATAATTCAGCGGGATATGAAGGTCCTTTTCCTCGCGGCCCAGCCAGTTCAGGACTTCTGCGCGTACCCGCTCCCGCAGCGGCAGGATCAGCGGATAGTCTGTGATTTCTTCCGGCGCAATAAAGCTGCGTCCGGCCATGGGATGGTCGTCCCGCATGAGTATGCCCCAGGTCTCCTTCTGGGACAGACGGATATAGTCATACTTCATGGTATCAACAGGCTCAAGCAGGAGCCCTACATCGATCAGGCCCTTGTCCAGCCGGTCCTTGATATAATCTGCCATTTCATTATACAGGTTAAAACGGATCTGCGGGTATTTGTCGGAAAATTGTTTGATCAGCTTGGCAAACAAACGGCTTCCGACGGATTCGGTGGCCCCAATGGAGATGAGGCCGCTGACTTCGGTATTCTTCTCCACAAAGGCCTGCTCGAGCCGGTCCGCCAGTTCAACGATTTCCTCCGCCCGCTGGCGAAAAAAGATGCCGTCTTCGGTTAGCGCCAAGCCTTTTTTACCGCGCAGCATAAGGGGGACGCCGAGTTCTTTTTCCAGATCAATCAATTGACGGCTGAGCGTCGGCTGGGTCACATGAAGGATATCCGCAGCCCTGGTGATGTTTTCTTCATTTGCTGCGGCAAGAAAATAACGAAGTGTGCGTAATTCCATAGCAGGGCCGCCTTTCCTGTTTTTCTTATCATATCATATAAAAAGTGTACGGCGCAATGGCCAGCGTCTGCAAACAATCCTTCCATATATTCGGATATTCACAATCTGCTTTCTGAAAGATGCGTGTGCCGCTTTTTCAGAAACTTCATAGATTATATAGTGCAGACAGGCTTGCGGAATCCCTGTCGCGCATCCTGCGGTACCGCCGAAAAAAGGGAAACTGCCCCATAACGATCAGTCAAGGGGCAATTCCATGCATTTTGAAATGGTTTTATGGGGCTGGCCTTATAAGGGGACAACACAGGGCAGCTTTGGGGGCTTGAGGGCGGTCATTTGCTTTGGGTAATCAGCTGCACGCCCGGCGCAAAGCGCAGCCAGCGCGTGCCGTGGAAACGCAGGGCAAAGCAGATGGTGCGGCACAGCCAGTCGCCTACCATGGCGATCCAGATGCCGATTGCACCGAGGCCGAACATGACTGCGAGCACATAGCCGCTGGCCAGACGCAGCAGCATCATGGAGACGACCGAGCAGATCATCGGATACCGCACATCGTTTGCAGCGCGCAGTACGTTTGGCAGGGTGAACGAGGCCGGCCAGATCAGGGCGGCACAGCCGTTGTGGATGAAGATCAGCGTCATACCGAGCGACAGCGCCTCGGGGGACAGGCTGTAAATGCGGAGCACCAGAGGCGTGGCCGCCATGGTCAGCAGGCAGCAGGCGCCGTTGATAATATAAGTGATCTTGAGCAGTTTTTTCGCCATGTAGCGCGCCTGCGCAGTATCGCCCGCGCCGATACACTGGCCGATGACCGTGATCATGGCAAGGCTCATCGCCTGGCCGGGGATGACCGCAACCGCATCCAGATTGTTGGCGACCGCGTTCGCCGCAATCTGGGTGGTGCCGAACAGCGCAATGATGCTGACGACAAGGATACGGCCCAGCTGGAACAGGCTGTTTTCCAGCCCGTTTGGCACGCCGATCTGCAAAATGCGGCGGATCAGCGAGAAATCCGGGCGGAACCGTGTGCCGGTGCGCAGGGTAACCGTATGCCCGGGGTGGAGCAGCAGGACTGTAATGACGACCGCCGCCACACCGCGCGAAAAGACCGAGGAGAGTGCGGCGCCCGCGACGCCCCAGTCCAGCACGAAAATCAGCACGGAATTGCCGATCAGGTTGATTATGTTGATCAGTCCGGCGATCAGCATGGAGATGCGTGAGTTGCCCTGCGCGCGGAACAGCGCAGCGCCTGCGTTGTAGACCGCCAAAACCGGGTAGGAGAACACGCTGACGGTCAGGTAGGTCAGCGCGCTGTCCATGACGTCATCCTCGATCGAGCCGAACAGCAGGCGCAGCAGCGGCGTGCGGAGCAGCATGACGAGCACCGCCATGCCGAGGGAAATGGCGATGACAACCAGATAGAGCTGGCGGGAAGCGTCGCATGCACGCTTGCGGTCGCGCGCGCCAAGCAGCTGCGCCACAACGACTGCGCCGCCGGTCGCCAGCGCGGAAAAAATATTGATGATCAGTACGTTCAGCATATCGACCAGCGATACGCCGGAAACCGCCGCTTCGCCGACCGAGGACACCATGATGGTATCCGCCAGGCCGACTGTGATCGAAAGCACCTGCTCGAGCACGAGCGGCCAGATCAGTTTTTTCAGGTCGGCATTGGAAAATAACTCCTTATTCGTAGGAAAGGCCTTCTTTCTTCAGTGTTGCATTACAGGATGGCCCGGTAGGCCTCGATCAGCCGCTCGAGCGACCAGGCGGCGTTTGCCGGGCTGGTAGAGGGGAGCTGGATGATGGGTACATGAGTCTGCGGCTCTACCAGCTTGCGGTACAGTTCGGCGGATTTGCCGCCGGTGGCGTAGATCCGTTCGATTTTGCTTTCCCGCAGCAGGCGGCCAATATCGTTCGGGACCGCATTTTTGATGCTGGTATCGGATGCGCCCGCAATATTGCACTGGGCAATGGTGTCCCACAGCGCGATATGGTGTTTCAGGCACATGGCGCGCTTTTCCGGGATGGACGCGGGCATCGGCTCATCCAGTACGGCGGCAAGCACGCGCCAGAAGCGGTTTTGCGGATGCCCGTAGAAAAATCTCACTTCGCGCGACTTGGGGCTGGGGATCGACCCGAGCAGCAGCACGCGCGACTCGCTGTCATATAACGGCGGGATGTTGTGCACAACGGTTTGTGTGGTCATGTTTCCTCCTCAATGACCGACAGGAAGGCGCGGAATGCGCTCGGGAGTGCGTATTCCGCGCGCAGGCCGGCAGGGGTGACAAAGGTCATCCCTGCCGGCTGGTCGGCAAGCTCAATATAATAGCCGTTCATGTGCCATTCCACATGGGTGAAGATGTGCTTGGCCGGGCACAGGGACAGCAGCTTTTGCACCTGCCAGCCCTGTGCGGTGAGCGCGGTGCGTGTTTCGTCCGGGGACAGGTGCCCGTCCAGCGAGGGAAGCTCCCATAACCCGGCGAGCAGGCCCCTTGCCGGACGGCGGCGGATGCCGACCATCGCACCGCAGCGCACGAGCAGTACGGTACGGTTTTCGATGCGCCGCGCCTTTTTCGCCGCGCGGACAGGCAGCGTGGAAGCATTGCCGCGATGATAGGCAAGGCACAGGTGCTGCACGGGACAATCGCCGCAGAGCGGCGCGCCGTTCGGCAGGCAGACCGTCGCGCCCAGCTCCATCAACGCCTGATTGAGGTCGCCCGGCCGGTCGGCCGGCATGAGCGCGGCAAAGTGCTCGCGCGTGCGCTTTTTGTACCCGGCGTCCGTAATGGGGGTGTAGTCGTTGTCCAGCCGCGCGGCAACGCGCAGCACGTTGCCGTCCACGGCAGGGACGGGGATACCGAAGGCAATGGATGCGACCGCGCCTGCTGTATATTCGCCCACGCCAGGCAGGGCGAGCAGCTTGGCATAATCCGCAGGCAGCTCGCCGCCGTATTTCTCACAGACCTCGGTTGCAGCGCGGTGCAGGTTGCGCACCCGGCTGTAATAGCCCAGCCCTTCCCACAGCTTCATATAGGTTGCTTCGTTCGCCGCGGCCAGTGCGCGGATGTCAGGCAAAGCCTGCATCCAGCGGTCAAAATAGCCGCGCACCGCTTCGACGCGCGTCTGCTGGAGCATGATCTCGCTCACCCACACGCGGTAGGGCGTAGGCTGGGCGCGCCATGGCAGGTCGCGGTGCCCCTGGTCATACCAGTCAAGCAGGGCAGGGACAATGGCAGGGGAAACCCCGCTCAATGCTTCATATCCTCCAGTGTCTGCCCGGTGTAGAACATGGTAAAGGTCGCGTCTGCGATGTGCTTGTGCTCGTCGTCAAACACCTCGACCATATAGATAGCGGTCTTTTTGCCGCGCTTGCGCTCGTAGGCGACCGCAGTCAGCGTTTTGCCCAGACGGCCGGGACGGTAGTAATGGATATTGCTGTCCAGCGTCACGGCAACCAGCCCATGGGACGCGGCTGCGGAACCGGCCGCGATGTCGCACAGGGTGAAGATCGTGCCGCCGTGCGCCATGCCGAGCGGGTTGAGCAGCTCTTCGGTCAGGTCGAGCTCGACCGTTGCGCCGCCGTCCTTGTCCAGCGTGATGACACGCATATGCATCAGCTTGTTCAGGCCGCTGGCCTCCTGACGCATTTTCAGGATCTGTTCAATGGTCATTTTCAGGCTCCTTTACACAAACAAGGTGCGGCAGAATGAACGGCCGCACCAGAAATTCATTTCATTCATTATTATATCGGCGCCGTTTCACCGCGTCAAGCGCAAACAGGCCGATTTAGGGCGCCTGAAAGCCGGAAAAATTGTCTATATGGTAAAAAACGGCAGAGACCCCCATATATAGTTGCCTGTCGGCATTTGTGCAACAAAATCATGTAAAATGGCTGCGGAAAATCGGATAAAAAAGAAGAAATCAGAGAAATACCGCGTTTTTCGACCTTTACAAGACAAATTACAAGCTGTATAATATACCTAGTTTTATGACGGGGTATCAAAGATATGGCCAGTGATTTTTCTCGCACGCTCGCGCTTTTGCGACGGGAAAAGAAAATAAGCCAGCGCACAGCGGCGGGCGACTTGGGCGTTTCGCAGGCGCTTCTCAGCCATTATGAGAATGGGCTGCGTGAACCGGGTCTGTCGTTTGTCGTGCGGGCGGCGGATTATTACGGCGTATCCTGCGACTACCTGCTGGGGCGCTCGATGGCGCGGGATGGTTCTGCAGTGCCGGCGGGGCGCATGGACGTGCAGGAAAGCGCGGAACTGGAAAAGAGCCATGTCGTGCAGGCGGTTTCCCTTCTGCTCGATCTGGCACAGCAGACCGGCAGCATGCAGCTGCCGCGTGAGATAGAAGACTATCTTTCCGTGGTGCTCTATAAGGTATACCGCTATATGTATATGGCGGATCCTGCTGGGGTAGAGGCGGTGTTCCGCGCCTCGCGCGAACAGTTTGAATATCTATGCGACGCACGCCTCAAGGAGCATGAACTCCGTATCCGCACTGCTGCCAAGGGCGAAGAGGGGTTTGGACTGATCCGCGAGGAGCTGCACCGGTTCCCGATGTCGCCCAACGAGATCAGCAAGCGGTATCCCGCGCTGTCCGGCGCGCTGCTGACGATCTTGCAGCAGGTGTCCGACTCGATCAATGCGTTGGGAAATGACGGGAAAATAAAATTTCAAAAAAAATAAAAAATAGTGTTGACAGAATGGTGGGGCTTGTGGTATTATAAACAAGTCGCTGAGACAGACAAACAAAACCTGAAAAAATGCTGGTGTAGCTCAGTTGGTAGAGCAGCTGATTTGTAAT
>DXIC01000153.1 GCA_019113065.1 Candidatus Agathobaculum stercoravium | reverse complement strand
AGAAATGTCAGCCTGATCCGTGAATGCCGCACCAGCAAACATGGTGAACGCGCAAGCGAACGCCAGTACCAGTGCAAGAACCTTTTTGAGATTCTTCATGGGGTTTTTCCTCCTTAAATTTTTTTGAGCATTTTGCTCTTTACGGTGACTATCATACCACAGGTTCGGGGGTGGGTCAAGCGGTGGGGCAAGAATGTAACATGGGTGTAATATTGCAAAAAACAATGTCAAAATGCACCGCAGCTGGGTAAATCACCATCAATCCGTGTATATATAATAAGGTGAGCGCGCAGCGAAAGCCGCCTGATCCGCCGTTCTGTTACAGCGATCTCCCACCTGCCGCAGCGTCAAAACAGCGCCGTGCGGTGAATAATCTTATATTTTTTATCCAAGTATCTTTTAAAAGGCGGCAGAGCTACGCCCTGCCGCCTTTTCGATTATTCACACATATAGGTGATACGGTCAACCGTGGTGCCGGCCGCAACCTGCACGGTAATCGTGCTGTTCGAGCCGCCGCCCAGCTGGTCGACTGCTTCCGCAGCCGCGCCCGTTGCCGTATCGAACGTCACAGCATTGCCGTCAACATCCGCTGTCACGCCGGAAAGGTCGCTGCTTTCCACGGTCAGGCGGTACGCGCCCTCGCTTTTCAGTACCGTGGTGAATACGATCACACTGTCGGTCTGTGCGGTGAACGAGCCGTCGCCGTTCCAGACAACTTCACCTTCCTGTACCTCGGCGTAGTCCGGTACGCTGTCGTTGTTGACGTCCGGCGCCGTCGCCGTATCCAGGCCCATGCTGCTGAATATGGACAGTGCATCCGCGATGTCATACGGCTGAAGCGCCGCGCAGGCGAGCAGCCTGTTCAGGAACGCATTGTTCTGCGCCGTCAGCAGCACTTCATCGAGCTGGTCGTCATTGACCTGCTGCAATTTCTCATAGCCCGCTACCATGCGCTGGATATAGCTGTCATCCGCAAGCCATTGCGCCGACGAAACCTGCCCGACCGGGTCGATCATGCTTTCGTACACATCGAACATCTGCTGCCAGACCTCTTCATCTGCCCGCATGTAGTCCGAGCCGTGGTCCAGCGTGTCAAGCGCGTTATCGATCTGTCCGGCACCGGCGTAATACTGCGCCAGCGGGATGGTGATCGAGTTGGATTCCTCCTGCGCCAGATCCTGCGCATACTGATCGGCCACGCCTTCCTCGCTGCCGCCCGAGATCAGGTAGGACAGCTTATAGTCATTCGCCTCAAACAGGTCGATCGAAGCGCAGGTTTTGAGATCCTCGAGCGTCAGGCTGTCGCCGTAAAAAATGCTCTGCGCCATCAGGTTCAGGCCGATCAGCACAATAAACACTGCCGACACTGCCGACACCGGCCAGCGCACTGCGCCGCCCCTGCTCTTTTCCGGCACCTTGAGCCGCAGGCTCTCGCCGCAGTACAGCGTCACAAGCGCGAGCACCGCAAAGAACATCGGCAGACAGCCGCCGACCGACCAGATGACGTCGCTCACAGCCTGTCCGAACATCTGGAGCACGCATGCCGCCAGCAGCATAACGACAAGCGGCTTCTCTTTGCGGGTCTTGACCATCGCCCAGACCGCCGTGCCCAGCATCGCGACAAACGCCGCAAGGCCCAATACACCGAGGTCGCACAGCATTTCCACATAGTGGTTATGTGCGTACTTGGTTTCATAGTAGTAATCCTGCACCGAAACAACGCCGTTTTCAAAGCCGCCGAGGCCGCGCCCGATGACGGGCGAGGTCTGCCAGAGCTTGACCGCGTCCTGCCGGTACACGCCGCGCTGCACGACGTTGCCGTTTGCGGACAGGTCCTGGATACGGTCCGCGATGAACGACGGCAGGATGGTGTAGCCGAGATTGAGGCTGCCCTCCTGTGCGCCCGTATAAGACGCGGTGTTGATGGTCACGCCCGGCTCGCTGCACGAGAAGTAGAAGAACACCAGTTCGCTGTCCTCGGGCACGGTGAAGGTCACAGTGCCGTCCGAGGTACCGCTCGCCAGGTTGGTTTCGTTGTTCTGGATCAGGTTGCTTGTGTTTTTATACGCCACGCGCACATTAACCGGCGCGGTCGCGTCCATAGTCAGGGTGTATTCCCCGGCGGACAGGTTCGCGGTACGGCGGAAGTCGCCCTCCGTGCCGAAGGTATAGGGGCCTGTCATGTTGAGCGCCGCCACCAGATACACCACGACCAGTACGATGATGCCCGCGATGATGCCGATCAGAAGCTTGCCCTTGCCTGCAAGCGCATTCGCGACCTTTCCCCGCACGAATACTTCAAGCGCGCACGCCGCCGCGCAGCCGAGAACCAGCATCAGCATCGGCACCGGCGAGCCGGTCACCGTATCGCCGAAGCCGCTGACCGCCACCGCAGCAACGGCAAGCGCAACCACCGCGGTCTGGAGCAGCAGCAGGAAAAAGCCGATGCGGCCTTCCTTCGGGCAGAGCGCCAGCATCAGCAGGCACGCCACAACGAACACGCCCAGCGAGCCCATGGAGAACGCCAGCAGGTAGGACACCGCGTTGACCATCAGCAGGATGCTGCAAAGGATCTTCTGCTTGCGCGTTTCCGCCGTGATGACCAGCCAGAGCGACAGCAGGCATGCAACCGACATCAGGCCGGCATAGATGTTCGGGTTGCCGAAGATCGTGTGCAGGCGGGCGTAGAAATACGAACCCGTGATGCCGTAGCCGGGGCCGACCGCCTCCATGACCGCACGGAACGGGCGCATCAGGATGTTGCACGACGCGGCGTCGATGGAGAGCACACCGACCGGCGCCGCTGCCGCCGCCAGCACGGCCGCCGTCCGCCGGAACGACACCTTGCCGCCCCCGGATTGCAGCACAATCGTCATAAACACCGCAAATGCTGCCAGCCAGCAGGCGAACTCCGCGATCGCAAATTTGCCCGACTTGGCATACAGCGTGGAAATGCCGCCCAGCAGCATATACGCGAACACCGCAAACGCGGGGGGCGTCAGCAGCCGCTTGACACGATCCTTATCCGCAAAGAGCAGCATGCACAGGATGGCAACCGCACCGAGCAGGCCGACCGCCTTCTGCGTAATATAGCTGCCGTTGTCGCCAAAGCAAAGCATGAAGAACAGAACGACTGCGGCCACGATATACAGCCCCCAGCGTCCTGTCTGCGTTGGTTTGACCGTTTTCTGTTTCATGTTGAGAAACCTCCTCGGCGCCGCCGGCACGCGGCGCTGTTTTTCCGTAACTACCTTATTATATAATAAAGCGGCGCTCAGTGAAAGCCCTTTGCCGCTTTTTCGTAAATTGCCGTCAGCTCCGGGAAAACCGTGTCCCTGCCGAAGCGCTGCACCGACTGCCGGGCGTTCCCGCCCATGCGGCGGCGCTCCGCCGGGTCAAGCAGACGATTGACCGCCGCTGCGAACGCCTTCCCGTCCCCGAAGGGGTACAGCAGGCCGTTTTCCCCATTCCGGACAAGATCCTGATGGCCCTTGATATCGCTCGCAATGACCGGCAGGCCGCAGGCCATGGCCTCCATCACGTTGAACGGCAGCCCCTCGATCCGGCTGGCGGACACGCAGATGTCTGCGGCATGATAATAGTCCTCCATCCCCTGTACAAAGCCCGGGAAATGCACCCGCTCGCGCACGCCGGCTTCCCTTGCCAAGCGGCGGCACTGCTCGCGGTTCGCCCCGCGCCCGGGCAGCAGCAGCACCGTGTTCTCCGGCAGGCTGCGCATCGCCTCGATCAGCATCGCCTGGTTTTTCCGGCCGGAAAACTCCGCCGCGTATACCATGGCGACCTCAGCGGGCCTGATCCCCAGACGCGCGCGGGCTTCCTCCCGCCCGGCCGGCGTCGGCGGCCGGAAGCGTGCAAGATCCACGCCCATGCCGCCGGTGGGGACGATGGTTTTCCCCATCCCGTACCGCTGCGCGATGCCGGTATCCTGCCGGTTCATGGTCAGCAGCCAGTCGGTGACCGGTGCGGTCATGCGCTCCGCGCCCAGCAGCAGGCTGCGCTTTGCCCGCGGGGTATCCTTGTCGAACAGGTAGCCGTGCACCGTGTTCATCACCACCGGGCGGCGCTTACCCATGGACAGCAGCGCCAGCCGCGCAAAATATGCCGCAAGCGAGGTGTGCAGGCTGAGCATGCGGTAATGCTCCCGGCGGACGAGCTGCCGCAGGGCGCGCGCCGCCGCAAGGTTTTTGGGTGAAAACATGCTTTTCTCAAACGGCAGCGCGATATACCGGCTGACGCCCGGCAGCTCGCAGGGTTCCCCGCCTGCCGCGGCGTGCACGGTCCAGCCCTGCTGCCGAAACCATTCCATGTACGGCTGATGGAACGAGGCGAGATGCCCGAAGGACGACGCCACATAAAGCACTTTCTTTTCCGTTCCCATCTTCTGTTCACCGCCTTCCATGAAAAAACGCAGGCGACCCATCCCGCCCGCGCCGTACTTTATCCTATTCGCATATTAAACCATCATACACTTTTTGTCAAGCCGCAGGCGGTTATCCGGTGGAAATTTCGTGTCAAATATGGTAGAATAATTATTACTCCATTTCCTTCAGGAGGAACGCCCATTGATTAAGGAAAACCAGAGAACCCTCAACCAGATCAACGGCCTGACCGACGTGCTGATCCTGTTCCCCTGCATGGCGCTCGCCTATTTCATCCGTTTCCATATCTTCAACGGTGAACCGGGACACATCGGCCTGTCTTATTATATGTATGCCGCGCTGTGTATCACGCCGCTGTTCTGGCTGCTGTACAGCCTGATGGGGCTGTACGGCTCGTTCCGCTCGAAAAACTTCCTCACCGAATTCAGCCTGCTGCTGCGCTGCAACCTGATCCTGTTCGGGCTGATGCTCGCCTTCTTCTTTGTCTTTAAGGAATTCCACCTGTCGCGCTGGACGCTGTTCATCTTTTTCGCGCTGGTGACGCTGCTGGTCTCCGCCAAGCGGTGGTTCCTGCGCCGCACCCTGCGCATGTTCCGCGAAAAGGGCTACAACCTCAAGCATGTGCTGCTGGTCGGCTGCGGCGAGCAGGCGCGCGCCTACTGCCAGGCGATCTCGCGCGACCGCACGCTCGGCTTCTGCATCGACCACTACCTCGCCCCGCACGACTGCCTGCCCGGCCTGTCCTACCTCGGCACCTACGAGGCCTTCCCCAAGGTGCTCGAGCGCATCAGCCCGGATGAGGTCGTTATTGCGCTCGAGGCGGACGAATACCCCTATTTGCAGGGCATTATCTCGAGCAGCGAGAAAAACGGCGTCAAGGTGTCGCTGATCCCGTTTTACACCAGGTTCATGCCCGCGCACCCGGTGTATGACGAGGTCGGCGGCGTACCGCTCGTCAACATCCGCCACATCCCGCTCGACAATATCGGCAACGCCTTCCTCAAGCGCACGCTGGACATCGTCGGCTCGCTGGCACTGATCGTGCTGACCTCGCCGCTCATGCTGTTTGCCGCGGTCGGCGTCAAGCTGTCCTCGCCGGGGCCGGTTCTATTCAGGCAGGAGCGCGTAGGGCTGAACAAAAAGCCGTTTTATATGTATAAATTCCGCTCCATGCGCGTCAACGACCGGCAAACCACCGGCTGGAGCACCAACAGCGACCCGCGCAAGACCAGGTTCGGCTCGTTTATCCGAAAATTCTCGATCGACGAGCTGCCGCAGTTTTTCAATGTGCTCAAAGGCGACATGAGCCTGGTCGGGCCGCGGCCCGAGCTTCCCTTTTTCGTCAACCAGTTCAAGGAAAGCGTCCCGCTGTATATGGTCAAGCATCAGGTGCGCCCGGGCATCACCGGCTGGGCGCAGGTCAACGGTTTCCGCGGCGATACCTCGATCAAGGGCCGCATCGAACACGACATCTACTATATCGAAAACTGGACCTTCCTGTTTGACATCAAAATTTTGTTCATGACCGTGTTCCGCTTTTCCAACAACGAAAAACTGCAATAGCACACCTTTTGCAAACACCCGGCTGCCGCCGGGTGTTTTCCTTTGCCCGGTCCCGCGCGTGGCCGCCCTCCCCTGCGACGCATAAACTGTTTTGGAGGGCTTTCCCCCGGAAGGAGGCAACACCATGGGTGTTACAAACGCAAACAAAGTCATCAGCACCAACCAGATCGGCTGCAGCGGCTCGCTGCGCGTGACCCTCGCGCTGACTGCCGCCCCCGATATCATCGCCAACCCGACCGACATCGTCCTCGTGCTCGACCGCTCGGGCAGCATGGCCGGCGCGTCGCTCGACGCCATGAAGGCGGGCGCGGATACCTTTATCGACATCATCGCGCAGGCGACCGGCGGCGCCGGCGAGCAGATCGGCTCGGGCAGCCGCATCGGCATTGTCAGCTTTGCGGGCACTGCCTCGACGGATACCCAGCTCATCACCGGAGTCGACACGCTCAAAGAAGCGGTCGACGGGCTGAACGCAGGCGGCAACACCAACCACGCGGACGCGTTCTCGCAGGCAGCCGCGCTGTTTGACCCCACGTCCCCGAACGCCAAGGTCATTGTCATGTTCACAGACGGCAACACCACCGCCGGTGCGCCGCCTGCGCCCGTCGCCGCCGCGGCACGCGCGCAGGGCATCATCATCTATGTCATCGGTCTGGTCGGCTCGGACGGCATCGACGTGTCCGCCCTGAACGACTGGGCGACCGATCCGGATGCGTCCCATGTCGCTGTCACGCCGGACGCCGCCGCCCTCGAAGCGCTGTTCGCGCAGCTCGCTGCGAACATCTCCAAGCCCGGCGCAACCAACATTGTTATCAATGAGGTGCTCGACCCGGATTTCACCATCACGAACATTGTGACCCCGGCCAAGGGCACAGTGTCCATGCTGGACGCGCACTCGCTGCGCTGGACCATCCCCTCGCTGGGCACGTCCGCCAGCGAAAGCGCAGTGCTCGAATTCGACATCCAGCACACGGCGCAGACCGGCGGCGTCAAGGAGGTCAACCAGTCCATCACCTATGTGGACACCGAGCTGAACACGGTCACCTTCCCCTCGCCCGCAGTTACCGTGACCTGCGGCACCGCCGTATGCCCCGAGCCGTGCCCCGCGTCCATCGATGTCACGGCCGACGGCTGCTCGGATGCCGTCATGGTCGATCTCGGCGATGTGTACCAGGAATCGCTCGGCCGCATCATCCAGGTGAACCTCACGCTCAAGAACGTATGCCCGGGCAAGCGCGTAGCGCTCGCCGTCGCCCTGACCGAGACCGACGCGCAGGGCACGGAGTACCCGCGCGGCACGAAAACCATCACTATCCCGGCGCATGATGCGCCGTCCTGCCGCGATGTGGAGGTGCGCTGCCTCCGCTTCATCGCGCCCGAGGATCTGGACGTATCCGGCGGCACCCCGGATACGCTGTGCAACGGCCGCTATTTCAAGGTGCGCGCGTTCACGCACTATATCGACACGGATTTCCGCTGCTGCGATTGCTGCATGACCCTGTAACCGCGCAGGCCGCCGTATACGCGGCGGTACATACCCGGATATACAAAGCGGCAGGCCCTCTGTCAAGGGACTGCCGCCTGTGCGCTTTATGCAAAATATGCCTGTGTCTCCGCAAGCGTCGGGATGGAGGGCGCCGCGCCCCGCCGGGTGACCGCTATCGAGGCCGCCTGCGCGGCCAGCTCCATGGCCTGCGGTATGTCCGCGCCGCGCAGCAGCGAGGCGAGGAAAAAGCCGGTAAACGTGTCGCCCGCCGCGGTGGTGTCCACGGCGCCCGCCGGATACGCCGCCTGCCGCACGGTCTGCGCGCCGTCCGCATACACCGCGCCCTGCTCGCCCAGCGTCAGCACGGCCGCCGCGCCCGGGAATTTTTCGCGCAGCGCATGCAAAAGCGTTTGCACGTCCGCGCCGTCCTGCCCGGCGAGCTGCGCCGCTTCCACGCGGTTGAGCAGGAACAGGTCGATGCATTCCAGCGGGAAGTCCAGCACGCGCGCTTCCATCGGCGAGGGGTTGAACGCGATGTGCATGCCCCGCGCATGCGCCTGCCGCATGATGTACGGCAGCTGGTTGATCTCGTTTTGCAGCAGCAGCCAGTCGCCCGCGCCGAAATGCTGCAATGCTTCGTCCACCTGCGCTTCGGTGATCGCGCGGTTCGCGCCGCCGTACAGCAGGATGCAGTTATCCCCCTCGCGGTCGTTCTGGATGATGGCGCTGCCGGTGCGTTCGTGCTGCGAGACGCGCACATATTCCGTGTGCACGCCCGCTGCCTCCAGTTCTTCCAGCAGGAAGCGGCCGTCTTCGCCGGCCGCGCCCGCCATCCAGGTCTCCGCGCCCGCGCGCGCCAGCGCAATGGCCTGGTTCAGCCCCTTGCCGCCGCTGAACACCTGCAGGGATTCCGCCGCAAGCG
The DNA here is from genome assembly GCA_019113065.1 of Candidatus Agathobaculum stercoravium. Taxonomy (GTDB): domain Bacteria; phylum Bacillota; class Clostridia; order Oscillospirales; family Butyricicoccaceae; genus Agathobaculum; species Agathobaculum stercoravium. The sequence goes on along the minus strand of DXIC01000153.1, from coordinate 2,720 downwards.
TCTCGCCCTTGCCGACAAAGTGGTCGACCCGGTAGGTATAGTCAATGTTGAGCGAACCAAAGCATAGTACCTTCATATGTCCCCTCCGCTCTGTATTCCGTCAGGACAGCGTCATGTCCCCGTCCTTGACCCAGCCGATGCGGCGCAGCGCCAGATTGATCAGCGGGCACAGCACCGCAGGCAGGATGAAGGAAATCAGGATCAGGCCGATCCAATCCTGCGCAGTGACCGCCGCCTTCGCGCCCGCCGCAACGTCGTTCATCCAGCCGGTGTAGACCCCGATCTGCCCGACCAGGCCGCAGGTGCCCATGCCCGAGGACACCGGCGTGCCGTTCATCTCCAGATGGAACAGGCAGGTCGCAATCGGCCCGGTGATAGCCGAGGTGAGGATGGGCGCGATCCAGATGCGCGGGTTTTTGACGATGTTGCCCATTTGCAGCATCGAGGTGCCGATGCCCTGCGATACCAGGCCGCCCCAGCGGTTTTCCGGGAAGGACATGACCGCGAAGCCGACCATCTGCGCGCAGCAGCCCGCGACCGCCGCGCCGCCTGCCAGCCCGGTCAGGCCGAGCGCCGCGCAGATCGCTGCGGAGGAGATGGGCAGCGTCAGCGCAATGCCCACCAGCACGGATACCGCAATGCCCATCAGGAACGGCTGGAGGTTGGTCGCCCACATAATCAGGCTGCCGACCTGCATCGCCGCCTTGCCGAGCGCGGGCGCCCACCATGCGGACAGGCCTACGCCCACGCCGATCGTCACGAGCGGCGTGACCAGAATGTCGATCCTGGTCTCGCCCGAGACCGCCTTGCCGATCTCCGCGGCGATAATCGCCACGAACAGCACGGCCAGCGGGCCGCCCGCGCCGCCCAGCGCGTTGGAGGCAAAGCCGACCGTGATCAGCGAAAACAGCACGAGCGGCGGGCATTTGAGCGCATAGCCGATCGCCACCGCCATCGCAGGGCCGCTCATCGCCGAGGCCAGCCCGCCAACCGTGTACTCGATGCCGCTCACGGTCGCGACCGGCATGGTCAGAAACGGGATGCCGAACTGCGTGCCCACCGAGTCGATGATCGTACCGATGAGCAGCGAGCAGAACAGGCCCTGCGCCATCGCGCCCAGCGCGTCGATGCCGTACCGCTTGACCGAAATCACAATATCCTTGCGTTTGAGGAATGCTTTCACTTTGTCCATAATCCTTATGTCCCCTTACCCGGTGGGGCGGCACACGTCCCGCCGACAGTTGTATGCATAGCTGTCATGACAGCTTCTCGCATATTATAGCACATCCACCCCAGCGGTACAAACAGAATTTTGCATAGGTGAAAAATTTTATGCAAGGGGCACAAAAACGGGCGCGCACAGGGCCAATTCCCCGGCGCGTCCGCCTGTTTGTTTTGCCGCTGTGCGGTCAGCGGACAGGAGTATAACCGATTTCAGAAACCTCGTCCGTCGCCTCCAGCTTGAAGATGACCGGGCGCAGGCCGTCGTTGCAGCTGCAAATCGCAACGCCGGGCTTGCGGATCCAGTCGCCGTAGTAAAACAGCCCGTCGCCCGCGCCGTGCGCCAGCGCGAACACATACTGGTAAATCGCCTTCCACGCTTCATCGCACAGGCCGTCCGGCTTGGCGTAATCCGCGTAGAATACCTGCCCCTCGCGCAGCATCGGGCAGGCGGTCAGCCCTTCCACGCCGTATTCTGCCGCAAGATCCTCGTTGAGCATGGTGCGCAGCACTGTGATCTTCACTTTTTTCATGGGTATCGTCCTTTCTGTCCCGCTGCCATGGGCAGCAAAAATGCTTTGTTGGGATATGGCGCTTTGCGCCGCGCGGGTTTTCTGCTATACTGGAACCAGCAAGCCACACGGAAGGAGGGAACCGCCATGCGCACGCCGCGCTATCTGTTCACCGGCGATTTTGCCGCGTTCGCGGACTATTTCCGCGCCCAGCCCCATCAGGAGCGCCGCTTCCGCAAGGGTGACTGCCTTTGGGCGCCCGGCCAGCCGTTCCAGTCCCTGTATTACATCCTGTCCGGCGTGGCGCAGACCTACACCGCCCACGAAAACGGGCGGCGCAAGATCACGTCCTTCCACGGCGCCGGCACGGTGTTCCCCGGCTACCACCAGCAGGATTTCCGCATTGAAAGCGCAATCGTCACGGTCGCGCTGACCGATCTCCACGCGCTGGAATTCACCAAAGAGCAGTTCCGCCGGATGTTCGCGGAGAATGCCCGGCTCAATGCGCAGGTGGTGGAGTGGTATGCCTCGTATGTCAACCTGCTGCTGTATGAGGCCGCGCATCAGGAGTACAACAGCACCTTCCTCAAGCTGTGCAACCTGCTCTACCTGCTGCCCGCGCAGCAGGCCGGCCCAGACGGCTGCGTAGTGGCCATGACGCAGGACGACCTTGCGGACATCCTCTGCGTCAGCCGCGTGCAGCTCACGCGCGGCCTGTCCGTGCTCCGCGCCGAACAGATCATCCGCACGCACCGCGGCCGGATCGATATCCTCGACCGTCCCGCGCTCGCGCAGTACTGCTCGCTGGAAACAAGGTGAGCGCCATACCTTAATATAATATAGTATAGCGTGCGTGCCCTGCCCCGTCTGCTAAAAATGATACATAACGCCCCCTTGCATCCGGACGTATTCCGTGCTATATTAGTTAGTAGTTGCTAACTGCATGTGAAAGACCTGCTAATAAAAGTCAAGTAGAAATTTCAGATT
>DXIC01000152.1 GCA_019113065.1 Candidatus Agathobaculum stercoravium | reverse complement strand
GAAAATCCCCGTGTCGGTGGTTCGATTCCGCCCGGAGGCACCAAAAAGGCAGCCCATCCAAATGGATGGGCTGCCTTTTTCTGTATGGCGGAATCGAAAGGCGCGTCCAAGAAAACATGCCGGTGGCATGTTTTCCGCGCCGTGGCTTGCCCGTAGGCCGACAACCGCTAAATTGATTCAATGGTTGTTGCCGCGGCAAAGCGGTTCCGCCCGGAGCTTTCCGCCATCATCCGACGGCTTTTTTTGCCTGCGTACATCTTTGGCACCGCAGGAACGCGGCTCTGCCCCTCCCGGACCCGGCAGCAGGTCCGGGATTTCCTGTTTTTACCGTCCGGCTTTTCCCGCCGCCGCTCGGCATCCCTCCCTTCCCTTCCGCCCCGCCGGCATTATTTTTCCAGAAACTGCTTAGTTTTTTCCTAGAACATCCAAGAATTTTCTATCGTTTTTCCCTTGGATACAAGTTAGAATGTAGTCAACGGGCTGAAACAAACCAGTCCAAATACGTTCTGCTGAAATTACATTTTAGGAGGAATTAAAATGAAAAAGAAGCTTGCTCTTGTCCTCGCTGCTGCAATGATGGCCGGCGCGCTCGCCGGCTGCGGCGGCGGATCTTCTTCCGGCACCGAGTCCAGTGGCACCGAAACTTCGCAGACGGAATCCGCCAGCGATCTGCGCGTCGGCGTATTCTACTACAACTATGCCGATGCCTATATCTCCACCGTGCGTACCGCAATGGACGCAGAGCTGGAGGAGCTGGGCGTAGAGTACCAGAACTTTGACGCACAGACCAACCAGGCCACCCAGACCGACCAGATCAACACCGCCATCACCGACGGCTACAACCTGCTGGTTGTCAACGTGGTTGAGAACGCCTCCCCCGATGCTGCCCAGAACGTGGTAGACGCGGCTAAGCAGCAGAACATCCCGGTCATCTTCTTCAACCGCGACTTTGATGTTTCCGTACTCGAGAGCTACGCTGAGAACTGCGCATTCGTCGGCACCGACCCCGCTGAGGCAGGCCACATGCAGGGCCAGGCGATCGGCGAGTACCTGGTAGCCAACTACGACACGGTTGACCTCAACGGCGACGGCACGATCTCCTACGTTATGTTCAAGGGCCAGGAAGGCAACCCCGAGGCTGAGTACCGCACCCAGTATGGCGTAGAAGACGCGAACGCTGTCCTGGAAGAGGCCGGCAAGCCCGCTATGGCGTTCTATGACCCGAGCAACACCCAGAAGTATCTGGTTGACCAGACCGGCGCATGGTCCGCACAGGCCGCGACCGACTACATGAACACCATCCTCGGCCAGTACAACGACGGCAACAACAACATGGTTGAGCTGGTTATCGCCAACAACGACAGCATGGCGGAAGGCGCGATCTCCGCGCTCCAGAGCGTCGGCTACAATGTTGAGGGCGGCGACAAGTCCATCCCGGTTTACGGCGTAGACGCGCTGGCATCTGCGGTTGAAAAGATCGACGCAGGCATCATGACCGGCTCGGTCAAGCAGGACGGCGAAGCGATGGCCGCTACCATCGCAACCCTGGTAGGCAACATCCAGTCCGGCGCTGCGCTGATGGACAACACCGACCAGTACACGCTGGCGACCGACGACGCGGGCGAGACCATTGCAAACAAGATCCTTGTCCCGTACTCCCTGTATTCCGCTGAGGGCTAAGCCCCTTTTGTAACGCAGAACGCCCCAATTTGACAGGCAACGGACGAACGGGGCTGCCATCCGGCAGCCCCGTTCCCGCCCGTGAAGCCCCGGCCTGAGCCCCGGACCCATGCGGTCCGCGGCTGATGCGGTGGTTTCACCAAAAGAGAGGAGGAGTAAAATGGAGCATCCGGTTCTGCTGGAAATGCGCGGCATCAGCAAGACCTTCCCCGGCGTCAAGGCGCTTGACAACGTCAGCCTTACGGTGCGGGCCGGCACGGTCCACGCCCTGATGGGTGAAAACGGCGCGGGAAAGTCCACCCTGATGAAGTGCTTGTTCGGCATTTACAACAAGGACAGCGGCGACATCACGCTGGACGGCAAAGCAGTCGATTTCAAAAGCTCCAAAGAGGCGCTGGAAAACGGCGTGGCCATGGTGCACCAGGAGCTCAACCAGGCATTGACCCGCACAGTGCAGGACAACCTGTGGCTCGGCCGCTACCCCAAGGTCGGCGGCATCATGGTAAGTGAGCGCATTATGGCTGCGCGCACCAAGGAAATCTTCGATACGCTGGAGGTCAGCGTAAACCCCAAGGCCATCATGTCCACCCTGCCTGTCTCCCAGCGGCAGATGGTCGAGATCGCCAAGGCGGTATCCTACGATTCCAAGATCATTGTTTTTGACGAACCTACCTCCTCCCTGACGGAGACCGAGGTAGAGCACCTGTTCCGCATCATCGACATGCTCAAAAACAAGGGCTGCGGCATCATCTACATCAGCCACAAGATGGACGAGATCCTTCGCATCAGCGACGACGTCACCATCATGCGCGACGGCACCTGGGTCGCCACACGGCCGGCCAGGGAGCTGACCATGGACGAGATTATCCGCCTGATGGTAGGCCGCGAGCTGACCAACCGCTTCCCGCCCAAGACCAACACCCCCGGCGAGGTCATCCTCGATGTCTCGCATATTTCGGGCAAGTATACCCGGCTCAAGGACGCATCCTTCCAGCTGCGCAAGGGCGAGGTGCTGGGCATCGCAGGCCTCGACGGTTCGGGCCGCACCGAGGTGCTGGAAAACCTGTTCGGCGCCATGACGCGCGAGGGCGGCACCATCACCCTGCACGGCAAGGAGATCCGCAACCGCACCCCGCGTGAGTCCATCAAAAACGGCTTTGCCCTGCTCACCGAGGAGCGCCGCGCGACCGGTATTTTCGGCATCCGCGACATCCGCGAGAACACGGTCATCTCGAGCCTCAGGGATTACCTGATCGGCGGCATCTGCCTGAGCGACAAGAAAATGTCCGAGCAGACCGACTGGGCGATCAAGGCCATGCACATCAAGACCCCGAGCCAGAAAACCCAGATCCGCTCGCTGTCGGGCGGCAACCAGCAGAAGGTCATCATCGGCCGCTGGCTGCTGACCAAGCCCGAGGTGCTGCTGCTCGACGAGCCGACCCGCGGCATCGACGTTGGCGCGAAATACGAGATCTATCAGCTGATCATCGACCTTGCCAATGAGGGCAAAGGCGTTATCATGGTCTCTTCGGAAATGCCCGAGCTGCTGGGCGTTTGCGACCGGATCATCGTCATGTCCGGCGGCCAGGTGGCCGGCGAGGTAGACGCTCAAAATACCAGCCAGGAAGAGATCCTCACCCTGGCGGCCAAGTATGTATAAAGGAGGAACCGCCCCATGAGCAATGAATCCAATGCGACGGCCGTCAAGGCCAACAAGCTTTCCGCCAAGCAGGTGGGCAATCTGCTGCTGGACAACGCGCTGTACATCCTGATGATCATTGCGGTGATCGTCATTCAGATCGTCAACCCCAACTTCCTGCGCCCGGCTTCGCTGGTAAACATCCTGTCGCAGACAGCCGCATACCTGCCCGCGGCGCTCGGTATCGCCGGCTGTATCGTGCTGACCGGTACCGACCTGTCCGCCGGCCGCGCTGTCGGCCTGACCGCGTGTATCTCCGCTTCCCTGCTTCAGGTCGTCGGCAGCTCGAGCAAGATGTGGCCCGAACTGGGCACCCTGCCGGTTGCGCTGGTCATCCTGATCGCCGTCCTGCTGGGCGCGGCCATCGGCGCGTTCAACGGCTTCTTTGTAGCGAAGTTCAAGCTGCACCCCTTCATCGTTACCCTCGGCACCCAGCTGATCCTGTACAGCTGCCTGCTGCTCTATGTCCAGATGGGCAACAACGGCGGCATGGCGATCTCCAGCCTGGATGCCAGCTACACCGACTTCATCAAGGGCTCGATCATCAGCGTGCCCACCGGCAACGGCACCAGCACCCCGATCCCGAACTATGTCTGGTTTGCGATCGCGCTGGCCGCCCTGATGTGGTTTATCTGGAATAAGACCACCTTCGGCAAGAACATGTTCGCCCTCGGCTCCAACGAGGAAGCGGCCCGTGTTTCCGGCGTCAACGTATTTGCGACCACCATCCTGGTATTCGCCCTCGCCGGCGCAATGTACGGCTGGACCGGCTTCGTGGAAGGCGCCCGTATCGGCTCCAACACCGCCAACACCGGCTTCAACTACGAGCTTGACGCCATCGCGGCCTGCGTTATCGGCGGCGTCTCGTTTGTCGGCGGCATCGGCAAGATCCGCGGCATTATCATCGGCGTGCTGCTGCTGCGCCTGATCTTCGTCGGCCTGAACATGGCCTCCGTACCGCAGGACCTGATCTATCTGGTCAAGGGCGGCATCATCCTGTTCGCCTGCGCGCTCGATATGCGCAAGTATCTGGTGAAAAAGTAAACCCATCCGCCAGCCACAGCTGGCATGGCGTCCGTCCGTCACACAGCGGGCGGACGCCCTTTCTATTTTCAAACAGACGCTGTTATGTTATACTTGATTTTACCCGGAAGGAGGGATACTATGGACCGCTATCGTGTCCTGCTGGCCGACGACGAGGAGGAGATCCGCGCCGGTATCAGCCGGAAGATCGACTGGGAAAGCCTCGGCTTTACCCTTGTCGGTGAAGCGGACAACGGAGAAGTGGCCCTTGAGCTCGCCGAGCAGTTAAACCCCGACGTCGTGCTCACCGATATCAAAATGCCTTTCATGGATGGGCTGGAGCTGTGCCGGCGGCTCAAGCAGTTCCTCCCGGCAGCCAAACTCGTGGTTTTCTCCGGCTTTGACGACTTTGAGTACGCCCGCCAGGCGGTCAGCATGGGGGTGTCCGAATACATCCTCAAGCCCATCAACGCCCCGGAGCTGACCGCAGTGCTGGACAAGCTGCGCGGCCAGCTCGACCAGCAGCGCATGGAGCGGCGCGATATGGAGACCCTGCGCCGCCGGTATGACGAGAGCCTGCCCGTGCTGCGCGAGCTGTTTTATACCCGCCTGCTCGACGGACACCTTTCGCCCGGCCAGATCACACTGCGCGCCGCCCGGTACGAGATCACGCTCGGCCCCGGCCCATGGACCGTGGCGCTGGCCTATCCGGGCGGCGGCACCTTGGATGAAACGGCCGCACGCGATGAGCTGCTTCTGCTGTCCGTGCGCGCGTTTCTGGAGGAGCATTTCTCCCTGGAAGGCTGTTCGGCCTGCGCGGTGCTCTACGGGGATATTGTGGCGCTGCTGATCCAGCTGCGGGATGAAACCTGCCTGTATCCGCTTTTGAAGGAGCTCGACCGGCTCTCCCGCCTGTCGCAAAGCTATTTGGGGCTTTCCCTGACCGCCGGGGTTGGGTGCCTCTGCCGCAATCTGGAGGACCTGCACCACAGCACGGACGGCGCACGCGCCGCACTGGACTACCGTGTGCTGGGCGGCGGCAGCCGCATCATCTACATCGGCGACCTGGAGCCGCAGTCCTCCGCCGCGCTCTCCTTCGAGGAGGAGGATCAGCGCGCGCTGGCAAACGCCGTCAAGCTGGGCACGCCCGACCAGGTAAAGCAGGTCGTCCGCGCCCTGACCGAACGGCTGCGTCAGGCGGGGCTGTCCTCGTCGCGCTGCGACCTGTTCCTGCTCGAGCTGGTCGCCTGTCTGGTGCGGCTGGCCCGCGCGGGCAGCGTCGCAGTTGAGGAGGTCTTCGGCGAGGGGTTCACCGGCGTCGTACCCATATCGGGCTTTTCCAGCCTGGACGAGCTCTGCCTCTGGCTGGAAACGCACTGCCTCAAGCTGCACGACCTGCTGGGCCGCCAGCGCTTAAACTCCACCGGCCAGCTGATCGAACGCGCCAAGGCCTTTATCGCCGGGCACTATACCGACACCCAGCTGAGCGTGGAGACCCTTTGCTCCCACCTGCACCTCTCGCCCACCTACTTCTCCACCCTGTTCAAGCGCGAGGTGGGCATGAGCTTCACCGCCTATGTCACGCAGGTGCGCATGGAGCGGGCCGCGCAGCTGCTGCAAAACACAGATGAAAAAACCTACCGCATCGCCGAGCAGACCGGCTACGCCGACCCCAACTATTTCAGTTATGTATTCAAGCGCCACTTCGGCCTCTCGCCCTCCAAATTCCGTTCCGGGCAGGGCCGCTGAGGCCGCAGTAAACCGGAGCGGCGCGCCGCCATCACAAGGGGTTTCCCCGGGAAAGGAGCGAGACATGTCCATCTTCCGCAGATTCGCCAGCCGCATGGCTGCGCGCTACCGCAAAATGAGTATCCAGATGGTGCTTTCGCTCTCTTTTACCGCGGTTGCCGTGGCCGGTATCCTGCTGATGGGATGCAGCCTGTTCTGGCGCTTCTCCTCGACCAGCCAGCAGCTTGTGGAAGAAAACAGCCAGCGTGTGCTGGCGCAGGCCAACCTCAATCTGGACAGCTACCTGCGCCGGATGATGCGCATTTCGGACGCGGTATACTACGGCGCTGTCAAAAACATCGACCTTGCGGAGGAGAGCCTCACAGGCGCGATGAACCTGCTGTATGAGGAAAATCGGGACGAGCTGGTCTCGATCGCCGCCTTTGACAGCACCGGCGCGCTGGTGGCCTCGGTGCCGCTGTCCACGCTCAAGGCGGACAGCCGGCCGGCGCAGAGCCCGTGGTTCCAGTCCGCCATGTGGAACATGGAAAATCTGCATTTCTCCACCCCGCATGTGCAGGACCTGTTCAGCGACCCGGACAATCCCTACCGCTGGGTGGTATCGCTCAGCCGCCATATCCAGCTCAACCGCGACGGGGACACGGAAAACGGCGTGCTCCTCGTGGACATGGGCTTTGCGGGCATCGAACAGGTGTGCCGGGATGTAGAGCTGGCAAACGGCGGCTACCTGTACCTGATCGACGGGGACGGCGAGATCATCTACCACCCCCGTCAGCAGCTGATCTATGCCGGGCTGCTGGAGGAAAACAACCTGGCTGCGGCAGCCTATCCGGACGGCAGCCATGTCGAGGCATTCGAGGGGCAGCGGCGGCAGATCACGGTCAAAACCGTGGGCTATACCGGCTGGAAGCTGGTGGGCGTGTCGCCTGCCCAAGGCTCCGACCTGCCTGAGATGTTCCTGTTCGGCCTGTCGCTGTTCCTCTTTTTCTTCTTCCTGATGGCCTTCCTCAACTTCCGTATTTCCGCCTATATCTCCGACCCCATCCGCCGCCTCGAGCAGTCCGTCAAGGAACTTGAGCGCGGGCGGGAAAACGTGGAGATCGAAGAGGCGGGCTGCTACGAAGTCCAGCGCCTGAGCCACGCGGTCCGCTCCATGGTATCCACCATGCGCCATCTGATGGATGACATCATCGAGCAGGAGGGACAGAAGCGGCGCAGCGAGCTTGAGGTGCTCCAGTCCCAGATCAACCCGCACTTTCTCTACAATACGCTCGATTCGGTCATCTGGATGACCGAGTCCGGGCGGCAGGAGGAGGCCATCCAGATGGTCACCTCGCTGGCGCGCCTGTTCCGCATCGCCCTGAGCCGCGGCAACAGCATCATCCCGCTCGCCGACGAGCTGGAGCACGCCCGGCACTACATGACCATCCAGCAGATCCGCTTCAAAAACAAGTTCGAAACCAAAATCACCGCCCAGCCCGGCACAGAGGGGCTGTATACCCTCAAGCTCATTGTCCAGCCCATCCTGGAAAACGCCATTTACCACGGCATGGCCTCTGCGGAGGACGACGGCCTCATTTCGGTCAATGCCTGCCGCGAAGGGGACGACCTGGTTATCGACGTCGCGGACAACGGGCTCGGCATGCGGCCCGAGGTCGCCGCTTCCCTGCTGGACGAAAACCGCCCGGACGTGCGCACCAGCGGCTCCGGCATCGGCGTGCGCAACGTCCACCAGCGGATCCGGCTCACGTTTGGCCCTGCATACGGGCTGACCATCTTCAGTGAACCGGACGAGGGCACGCTGGTCCGCATCCGTCTGCCCGCACTTACCGGGGAGGAAGCCGGCCGTTATCAGCAGGAGGGGACGCCATGAAAAGACGAAAGAACGGCCTGATCCAGCTCGCGGTCCTGGTCGCGCTGGGCGCGGCGGTCATCCTCTCCACAGTACTGCCCCCCGTCATCCAGCAGCATAGCGAGCCGCAGATCCTGTCCGTCTCCATCCTGATCCGGGACACGGACAGCTCGCTCTGGACCAATACCCGCTCGGGCATGGAGCAGGCCGCGGATGAACTCGGCGCAGAACTGCGCTTCCTGACCCTCTCGGCGCCGAACGACGCCGCCGAGCAGGAGGAGCTGCTTCTGCGGGAGATCGAAGGCGGCGCGGACGCAATCGTCGCCGTGCCCGCCGATGCAGACGTACTGGCCGCCGCGCTGACGAAATACGCCCCGGCCTGCCCGATAGTCTCCATGGAATCCCCGCTGGAGGGGGCGTCCGTAACCATTGCCCCCGACTCCGCACAGCTGGGCCGCGTACTGGCCGCAGCCCTTTTGCAGGACTGGACCGCCGGGCCGGTCCTGCTTGTCGATACCAGCGGCGGGGCCAACGCCGGCATCACCGCGCGGCTGGAAGCCGCACACGAGGCCCTGCTGGACGCGGGGGTGCCCGTGTCCACCCACACCTGTACCGGCGACGAACTGGCCGGCGGGCTGCGCGCCATGCTGGCCCAGACCGGCAGCCAATGGGTAATGGCCTTCGACCCCTCCGCCACCCTGCGGACCGCCGAGGGGAAAAAGCTGGCGCAGCTCTCCGTCCCGCTGTACGGCGTGGGGAGCACGGTCGGCATCCTCACGGACCTTGAGCAGGGAACCATTGCCGCGGTTGCCACCTGGAGCGATTACGCCGCCGGGTACCTTGCCGTGGAGCAGGCGGTAAAGGCCGCCCGCGGGGAGGGGTGCACCTCCACGCCGCTCCCTTTCTCCATCCTGCGAGGGGAGGATATTTATGAGCCAAACAATCAAAAACTGCTTTTCCCGGTTGCTTCCTAGCATGCTGGCGGCCGCACTCTGCCTTTTACCGCTTGCTGGCTGCGGCGGCGGGCCGGAGCCTCGCGACACGGTGCGCGTAGGCGTTGCGCTGTATACGCAGGACGATACCTTTATTGCATCGGTCGTGCAGAACATGGAGCGCACCGCCCAGGAAACCGAAACCGATGCCGGGATCAAATTCAACCTGTCTGTTGTCGACGGCCGCAACAACCAGACCACCCAGCTCGAACAGGTCGACCGCTTCCTTGCCCGCGGCTATGACGTGCTGTGCGTCAACATCGTGGACCGCACAGCGGCGGCCGTGGTCGTCGACAAGGCGCAGGAAGCAGGCGTGCCGCTCATTTTCTTCAACCGCCAGCCGGTGGACGAGGATATCCGGCGCAGCGAGCAGGTCTATTACATCGGCGTGGACGCGCAGGGCAACGGCACCCTGCAAGGCAGGCTGGTGCTGGATGCATGGGAGCAGGACCCGTCCGCCGTTGACCGCAACGGGGACGGCGTGCTGCAATACGCCATGCTCGAGGGCGAGCCCGGCCATCAGGACGCGCTGCTGCGCACGGAATATTCCGTCAAGGCGCTGACCGACGCAGGGGTGGAAGTGGAAAAGCTGGCCAGCGCCACCGCCAACTGGAACCGTGGGCAGGCCAGCTCCCGGGTCGCCCTCTGGCTGGAGGAATTCGGCGACCAGATCGAGGTCATTTTCTCCAATAACGACGATATGGCGCTCGGTGCGATCGATGCGTTCAAGGCGGCGGGCGCCGGGCAGCTCCCGCTGGTCGTCGGGGTGGACGCCACCGCCCCCGCGCTCGAATCCATCGCCGCGGGCGAGCTGTACGGCACCGTGCTCAACGACGCCGACGGCATGGCACAGGCCATGGTCGACCTGTCGCTTGCCCTCTGGTCGGGGGAAGACCCCGCGGACGCCGTCAGCCTTGAGGACGGGCACTATGTCTGGCTCCCCTACCGGCAGGTCACGCAGGAAAACCTGTCGGATTTCCTCGAAACCTGACTTTTCCCTTTGGCAAGCATAAAAACAGCCTTTGCGGATATCCGCAAAGGCTGTTTTGAGGTTTTGGGGCTGTCCGGCGGCGCCCCCCTTCCGCGCCCATTCAGGCCGCGCGCCATACAAACGGCTCGCTGCACACAACGGCATTTTCCTGCCCGGATGCCAGGAACACCAGACGGTAATCACCGTCTTTCAGGCGCGGCCAGCTTGCCAGATCCACATCGCCGCGCACGCTATCCCCCGCTTCACCGGCAGGCGCCAGGGAATATCCGATCAGATTTCGTCCACCGTCAAACCTGCGGTTTCCCCGCTTGGTCAGCACCTCCTGCCACGCCTGCCCGTCGTGATACTCGAGCGCAGGGAGGTTATCATAATCAAACGCTTGCGCTGTGTGGTTTTCCAACACATACGAGATCCGGTTGTTGGCGGGGTCGGCCTCGGCCTGCACCGTCACGCCCTGCACGGCCTCTGCCGCCTCATAGAGCGAGGGCGCGAGCTTGAACCGGTTGACCTGATAATAAAACCCGCACAGGAGCAAAACGATCACAACAATGGTTATGATAACCATCCGTTTTTTCCGCAGTACCATACCGCCCGCCTCCTTTGCTGACGCTTACTCTGATTCCATTCCATACCAGTAAGACGCCTCCGCCCATGCGTTTGTTCCCGCTTTTTGCAAAATTGCCCGCTTGTCCCGCTCCCCGCTTCCGTGCTATACTGTTGCTATCATCCAAACTGTGAGGTATCTTCATGCTGCATGAATTTTCCCGCGCGGAGCTGCTGCTCGGCGCAGACGCCATCCAAAAGCTCGCCGCGTCGCACGTTGCCGTATTCGGCGTCGGCGGGGTCGGCTCGTTTACGTGCGAAGCGCTCGCGCGCGCGGGCGTCGGTGCTCTGACGCTGGTCGACAACGACGAGGTCGCGCTCACCAACCGCAACCGCCAGCTGATCGCGCTCGCCTCCACCACCGGCCAGCCCAAGGTCGAGGTCATGCGCAGCCGCATCGCGGATATCAACCCGCGCTGCACCGTGCACGCGCTTCAGACGTTTTACACGCCCGACTCCATGCTCGACCTGTCGCAGTTCGACTATGTGATCGATGCGATCGACACCGTCACCGCCAAGCTGCACCTGATCACCGAATGCGACCGGCTGGGCGTGCCGCTCATCTGCTCGATGGGCACGGGCAACAAGCTCGATCCGACGCGCTTCGAGGTCGCGGATATCTACAAGACCTCGGTCTGCCCGCTCGCGCGCGTCATCCGTCTGGAATGCAAAAAGCGCCGCATCAAGCGCCTCAAGGTGGTCTACTCCAGGGAGGAGCCGCGCACGCCCCTGCCCTCGGACGAGCAGAAGGGCACGGCAGGCCGCGCCGTGCCGGGCAGCGTGTCGTTCGTGCCGCCGGTGGCGGGCATGATCCTCGCCGGGGAGTGCATCAAAGACCTGACCGGCGTGCGGTAAAATGCAAAACAGGAGCAGCATAGGCTGCCCCTGTTTTCTTTCTTTTGCCTTATTCGATCTGCTCCCCGGTCGGGAGGAAGCGCGCGGACGGCTGGACGCCGTTTCCGGCCTCCCCTTGGACAAGGACGCAGCCGTTTTCGAATGTGATTTCGCCTGCAATGGCAAACGGTACCTCGATCGTGCCGAGCGTATCGCCGAAGCGGTCAAAGCAGGTGACCGTCCGGCTGCCGGTCTGCAAGGCGTATACGCCCGCGCCGTCGGTCGGCAACGGCCCCGGCCGCTGGCTGACCGTGACCGTGAACAGCGTTTCCGGCCTGCCGTCCGCCGTGCAGCGGATATAGGCATATTCGGTATCCGACAGCCAGCAGGAATAAATATCCTGCCCGACCTCGTCCATCGCGTTGGGATAAACCTGGGTCAGCTGTTTGCCGGAAAGGTCGTACAGCGCGTAGTGGACGCTGTCCTGCCCTATACAGGTATCGCTCCAGCGGTTGAGCGTCATCGGATTTACGCTCACCGTACCCATCTTCCCGTCCGCAATCAGGCAATACGCCCCATCGCGCTCGATCACCATGCGGTCGCCCATACCGCTGTATACCTCGACCTGATCGAGCGAGATATTCATGCGCCAAAGCGTACTACCGTCACGGTCGATTGCACGCACGGCATCGTCCTCGCGGACGATTGCCCTGCCGCCTGCCCAGTCTGTGACCGGCTGGTAGGTTTCCGCGCTGTATGTGCCGTCCGCGTACAGGATGCGGCTGTTCTCCGTCCCTTCGCCCATCGGATATGCCCATGCGGTCCCGGACTGGGTATCCTCGCTGTCGCAGTGGTAATCCGGCAGGGTTGCGCCGGTTTCCAGATTGTACAGCGCGCAGACAAAGCCGCTTTCCGCATCCGGCTGCCAGTGCAGGCTCGCCCAGTCGCCGAACAGCGTAACATGATAGAAATATCCGTCCATATCCTCGAAATCGGTCAGCAGACGGTTGCCATCCGTATCCTCGATATGTACGCGGCCCACGCCTGCACCCGAGTAATCGACCACGACCCGGTACGGCTCCCCGGCTTCCTCCGGCACTGTCACCGCATACTGCGCATCGTACAGCCGCAGCATGGTCGCAATCGACTGCTCGCGGGTATACTCGCCCGCCGGCTCGAAGGCATTCTCTCCTGTGCCGGTCATAATACCGTGGCGGTAGACCCAGTTTACGTCATTCCGCGCCCAAGCGGAGAGATCGGCGCCATCCGAGAAAACATGCGGCAGGCGTCCCTGCACGCTGCCGTCATAATCCGCGCGCAGCGCGCCCAGCCGATGCAGCATGGACGCCGCCTGCTGCCGCTGGATCAGGTCGTCCGGCGCAAACCGGCCGCCGCCCACGCCGTTGACAATGCCCAGCGAGGCGCACAGCAGCACATCGCCGTCCGTACAGTCGGTAAACAGCACGGTATTTTTCTCTATTTCGCCCAACAGCCCCTGCTCCTCCCAGGCGTGGTACACTGCCGCGGCCAGCGCGCAGAACTCCGCGCGGGTGACCGGCTGGTCATAGGCGCTGTCCAGCTCCTCCGGCACCAGCCCGGCTTCGCGTGCGGTCTGCACCGCCTCCTGCGCCCAGCCGCTCGGCTCGTCCGCCGCCCCGGCCGGGACGGCCAGCAGGCATACCGCCAGCATTGCTGCGATCCATTTTTTCATGTTCCCATCCTCCTTTGCGTCTTGCATACGGGCGTTACCGCCGCGTGATGTCGGTGTAAACAATGGTGCTCAGATGGCGGATGCCGTCGCCCAGCGTGGTCTCCTGCCGGATGGGGCGTCCCTGTTCGTCATACCATATGCGGTCGGTCTGGCCGCCCTCGGAGATGCAGGTTTCCGTTCCCTCTGCATCGTCATACTCCCATATGTACTGCTCTGTATCCGTCTCCGGCGCGCCTTCTCTCCAGCTGGTTGACTGCGCGGAAAGTATATTCCCCCGCCCATCCAGCGTATACAGGACCTCGTATTGGGGATTGCCGGCGCCGTCCTCATGCAGGATATACCCGGTATTGCCGTCCCGGGTACGGATATGCCGACCGGTCAGGGTCCCCTGTGCGTCGTAGCTGAGGGAAAGGCTGTATTCCCCGCTGTCCCCCCCATACTCCATGACGGCATAGCCGCCGTCATCGTAATCATAGCGGATGTCCCGCCCCAGTTCATCTGTCGTCACGCGATCGACAGAATAAAACCGCCATTCCCTATTCCGGACGGTTTGCGTGTTCCCGTCATACGAGATATCCGTATAGTATGGCAGCAGGCTGTCTTTGTGCAGTACTATGCCGCGTATCTCCCGCCCCTGCGCGTCCTTGCAGCTGATAGAGACAGTAAGCCGCTGCATGCTGCCCTGCCATTGGATGCTATGGATGCACTGCTCATAGCTTGCCGCCGGGACAATATACGGCAGCAGCCGCCAGTTGTCCGCAGTTGGCTGCACATAATACATCCCCCGCAGGAACAGCGCGCCAAACGTCGCGCCGTACAGCACAAACGCGATCAGCGCAAGCCTTGCCAGACGTCCCAAAATCGTTTTCCCCATCCCAATCCCTCCCTTTCCCAACATCATAACACAAAAATCCCCGCAGAGAAACCTCTGCGGGGATTTATTATGCTGTTTTTTCCAAGCAGCGGAGTCTGTTTACGCCTCCGGCGCGTACAGATCCTGCAGGCGCTTGAGGTGCGCGTAACGCTTGGTGGACTCGACCTCGGAACGCTCGAACAGGTTTTCCGCACGGTCCGGGAACGAACGGGTCAGCGCAGAGAAGCGCGCCTCGTTCATCATGAACTTGCGGTAATCCTCGGTCTTGGGCTCCTTGGACTCCAGAATGAACGGATTCTTGCCTTCCTCAGCCAGCTGCGGGTTGAAGCGGAACAGGTTCCAGTAGCCGCAGTCGACAGCCTTCTTCATCTCGGCCTGGCAGTTGGTCATGCCGCCCTTGATGGAGTGCATCTCGCAGGGCGCATAGCCGATGATGAGGGACGGACCCGGATAAGCTTCCGCTTCCGCGATCGCCTTGAGGGTCTGGTTCATGTTCGCACCCATTGCGATCTGGGCAACATATACATAGCCGTAGCTCATTGCGATCTCAGCAAGGCTCTTCTTCTTGGTCGTCTTACCGGAAGCCGCAAACTGGGCAACCGCACCGATATTGGTCGCCTTGGAAGCCTGACCGCCGGTGTTGGAGTAAACCTCGGTATCAAATACCATGACGTTTACATCCTGGCCGGAAGCAAGGACGTGATCCAGACCGCCGAAGCCGATATCGTAAGCCCAGCCGTCGCCGCCGAAGATCCAGACGGACTTCTTGGCC
>DXIC01000151.1 GCA_019113065.1 Candidatus Agathobaculum stercoravium | reverse complement strand
AAAAACCGGGAGCATGTATCTCGGTTTTTTGACCTCGGCTCAGCCGCTTTGGGCGGCGTCCGGGGGTATCGTCACATGGTTTCTGCGGAACCATGTGACGTATCCAGGGGGTACTGGGTACCCCCTGGAGGCTATGCCAGATATTGCTCCAGAATATCCGCGCATTCGGTGATCGAAAGCGCGTCGATGGGCAGCGTTTCGCCGTCCTCTCGGTCGAGGTCGTACAGCACCTCGATGGTCTGCGGCACGGTCAGGGACGCGGCGCGCAGCGTGTCCACCTGCGTGAAGATCTCGCGCGGCGTGCCGTCCATGAGCACGTTGCCCTGATGCATGACCACCACGCGCTGCGCCTGCACGGCCTCATCCATGTGGTGGGTGATGAGGATGACCGTGATGCCGTACTGCTTATTCAGCTCGCGCACAACGGCCATGACCTCGCGCCGCCCCTGTGGGTCGAGCATGGCGGTCGGCTCGTCGAGTACCACGCAGCGCGGCATCATGGCGATCACGCCCGCGATGGCCACGCGCTGCTTCTGGCCGCCGGACAGGCGGTGCGGCGCCTGCCCCCGGTATTCGTACATACCGACCGCTTTGAGCGCGTCGTCCACGCGCTTTCGGATCTCCGCGGGCGGCACGCCCATGTTCTCGAGCGCAAACGCCACGTCCTCTTCGACGACCGTGGCGACCAGCTGGTTATCCGGGTTCTGGAACACCATGGACACGGTCTTGCGCACCTCGTAGGTGTTGTTCTCATCGCGCGTGTCCATCATATCGACATAGCACACGCCGCCGGTTGGCAGGCGGATCGCGTTGAAGCAGCCCGCGAGCGTACTCTTGCCCGAGCCGTTGTGCCCCAGCACGGCGATGAACTCGCCGCGTTTGATGGACAGGTTCACGCCCTTGAGCACGGGCACGGCAAGCTGGCCTTCCTCGACCGGATAGGCGTATTGCAGGTTTTCGGTTTTGATGATTTCACTCATTAATCATTCGTCCTTAAATCAGATGGGGTGAAAAGGTCAGGGTTAAAGCCCCCTGTCTTTTCCTTCGATACAATATCGCAGGGGCGCGCCGTGCGCGCCCGGGCTTATTCCTCCGCGATAAACCTTGCGCTCGACCCGCAGGGGAGCACCAGCCCGGTCGACTCGACCGGCAGGCCAAGCTCCTGCGCCTCGATGCGGCCCGCGGCGCGCCTGCCCGCGGTGATGCCCAGCAGGTAGCTCATGACCGACGGCGCAAGCCCGGTCGAGTAGCTGGAAATCAGCACGAACAGCGGTTTGTCCGACAGCACGCCCATGGTCAGCTCGACAAAACCGGCCACGTCCTCCTCGATCTTCCAGGTCTCGCCCGAGGGGCCGCGCCCGTAGGAGGGCGGGTCCATGATGATCGCGTCGTACTTGCGGCCGCGCCGGATCTCGCGCTGCACGAACTTCTTGCAGTCGTCCACGATCCAGCGGATCGGGCGGTCGGCAAGGCCGCTGGAGGCGGCGTTTTCCTTTGCCCACTGCACCATGCCCTTGGATGCGTCCACATGGCAGACCGATGCGCCCGCGTTTGCCGCAGCGAGCGTCGCGCCGCCGGTGTAGGCGAACAGGTTGAGCACATTGATGGGACGGCCCGCGCCGCGGATCATGCGGTCGATGAAATCCCAGTTGGCCGCCTGCTCGGGGAACAGGCCGGTATGCTTGAAGCTCATGGGCTTGAGCTGGAAGGTAAGCTCGCCGTAATGGATCGCCCACTGCTCGGGCAGACGGCGGATCTCCCATTTGCCGCCGCCCGCGTTCGAGCGGTGGTAGATGGCGTTCGGCCTGTCCCATGCGCGGCAGCCCTCGGCGCGCGGCCAGATGGCCTGCGGGTCCGGGCGCACCAGCACCTGATTGCCCCAGCGCTCGACTTTCTCGCCGCCGCCGCAGTCAAGCACGGCATAGTCCTTCCAGTTGTCCGCGATCCACATAAAACACATTCTCCGTTCCGGTGTTGAAATTAGACAATATATCAGCTTCTATTCTAACACCAAACGGCAGGCCGCGCAATCAAAAAAGAACACTGCCCGGCCAAGGTTTTTCGTATAAAACAGCAAAAGATGCGCCGGAAAGCGCATCTTTTCATCTTGTGGATAGCGTATCCGCCGCGGCTTACGGCAGCAGGGCGGACGCCTGTTCATAATACTCGTTCGGCACGGCAATATCGTAGGCGATTTCATATTCCGGCAGCGTGCCGAACGCGGTGACCGACTGGGTGGACGAATGCTTTTCCACCAGGCAGGGGATGCCCTGCGCGGCAAGCAGCTGCTCGGCGCGGTGCGCCTCCACGGCAGAAAAGGTGGAAAACACGCGGCGGTGGGTAAACGCATGGATCAGGCTCATGTCCGTGGCCTCCTCTCAAACCGGAACCGATCCCCGTATACGGGGCGCATCTCCTGTTACGCTGATTATACCGGGAAACGGAGGGCAAGTCAACCGGCTCAGACCTGCACCGAGCGCGGCGGAACGGGCGAAGAAAACACGATCTGCGTTTCGGTTTTGCCGAACTGCTGCAAGCGGCCGATGAAGCTGTCCAGCTCCTGTGTGGAAGGGTGCGCCACCTTGATCAGCATGGAGTAGTTGCCGGTTACGCAGTTGCACTCCAGCACGTTGGGGCAGGCCGCGATAAACGGGTAGAACTCCTCTTTCTGGGTGGGCTGCATGTCCAGCCGGATGTACGCAAGGATGTGCTGGCCGAGCTGCAAGGGGTCAATGTCGAGCGTGTAGCCACGGATCACGCCCTGCTTTTCCAGCCGGTCGATGCGTGCGGAGACCGCGGGCGAAGACAGCTTGACTTCGCCTGCCAGGGTCTTGACTGGGGTACGGGAGTTTTGCTGCAACAGGCGCAGCAGTTTCAGGTCGATTTCGTCCATAGGTCAAAGGCACTCCTTATGAAAAAATAAAAAGGAGTCCACTACCCCCAGGGTAAGTGAACTCCTTTGTTCGGTTATTATTATAAACTGTGATACGGAATTTGTCAAATAAGGGAAAGCGAGCCGCCGAAAGATCACCGCTTGCGCCTGGGCTTTGCCTTGGCCCAGCCCTTCTTTTTCGGCGCGCGGTGCGCGGCGGGCTTTGCGGTGCGCGCTGCTTTTTTCGCAGGCGGTTTTTCGCCGCGATTCGGGCGGATCAGGCATTCTTTCCCGAAGCCGATCAGATCCTCGCGCCCGGCCTTTTTGAGCGCCGCGAGCACGATCGGCCGCTTGTCCGGCCGCCGCCATTGCAGCAGCGCGCGCTGCATGGCCTTTTCCTCGGGCGTTTTGGCCACATAGACCGGCTTCATCGTGCGTGGGTCGATCCCGGTGTAATACATCGCGGTCGAGAGCGTGCCCGGGGTGGGGTAGAAGTCCTGCACCTGCTCAGGCATGTAGCCGACCTTGTTCAGGTACTCCGCGAGCAGGATCGCGTCGTCCAGCGTCGCGCCCGGGTGGGAGGACATCAGGTAGGGTACGAGATACTGCTTGCGGCCCAGCTTCTGGTTGATGCGGGCGTAGCGCTCGCGGAACTGCTCATATACAGAAAATGATGGTTTACCCATATAATACAGTGCGTTATCGCTCATGTGCTCGGGCGCGACCTTGAGCTGGCCCGAGATATGGTGCTCGACCAGCTCGCGGAAGAACGCATCGTTGTGGTCGGCCATCATGTAGTCGTAGCGCAGGCCCGAGCGCACGAACACCTTTTTGATGCCCTCGATCTGCCGCAGCTCGCGCAGCAGGTTGAGGTAATCCGTGTGGTCGGCCTCGAGGTTCTTGCACGCCGAGGGGAACAGGCAGCGCTTGTTTTTGCACAGGCCGTGTTCCTCCTGCTGCTTGCAGGCGGGGAAGCGGAAGTTCGCGGTCGGGCCGCCGACGTCGTGGATGTAGCCCTTGAAGCCGGGCATCTGCACGATCTGTTTGGCCTCCGCGATCACGCTTTCGTGGCTGCGCGCCTGAATGTAGCGCCCCTGATGGAAGGCGAGCGCGCAGAAATTGCACGCGCCGAAGCAGCCGCGGTTGTGGATGATGGAGAACTGCACCTCCTGGATCGCGGGCACGCCGCCCAGCGCCTCGTAGGACGGGTGGTAGGTGCGCATGTAGGACAGGGCGTAGACGTGATCCATTTCTTCGGTGGTCAGGGGCTTCGCGGGCGGGTTCTGGATCATCACGCGCCTGCCGTGGCGCTGTAAGAGCGCCTTGCCGCGGACATGGTCCTGCTCGTCGTATTGCAGCTTGACCGAGCGGGCGTAGTCGGACTTATCGGCGCAGACATCCTCATAGGACGGGCACTCGACGGCGTCGAACGCCAGCCCGACCGCGTCGTGCGCCATGTATGCCGTGCCACGCACGCCCACGCACGCCTCCGCGCCTTTTTTGCCGTGCTTCAAGTTGTCTGCCAGCTCGAGCACCGAGCGCTCGCTCATGCCATACATCAGCCCATCCGCGCCGGTGGATTCCAAAATGGAGGGCATGACGCGGTCGGCCCAGTAGTCGTAGTGCGCAAAGCGGCGCAGGCTGGCTTCGATGCCGCCGAGGTAGATCGGCACATCCGGGAACGCACGCCGCGCGAGCATGGAGTAGACCGTTACCGCGCGGTCGGGGCGCTTGCCCGCTTTGCCGCCGGGGGTGTAGGCGTCGTCCGAGCGGCGCTTTTTGGCGGCCGTGTAGTGCGCGACCATGGAGTCGATGTTGCCGCCGTTGATGAGCACCGCATAGCGCGGGCGGCCCATGGCGGAAAAGTCGCGCTCATCGTGGAAATCCGGCTGGCTGAGGATGGCGACCTTGTAGCCCGCGTCCTCCAGAACGCGCGAGATGATCGCGGTGCCGAACGAGGGATGGTCGACATACGCGTCGCCGGTCACGAGCAGGAAATCGCAGTAATACCAGCCGCGAGAGAGCATATCCTGTTTGGAAATCGGGAGAAAACCGTTCATAAATCCCCTTTCGCTTTACAAAGCGTGAAAATACGTATATCATGGAAATAAGCAGTCCGACAAGACTCAAAAGGCGGTTGGCCATGCTCCTGCAAGGGAGGTGGTTTTTATGGAGATTGTGTGGCAGATCATTTTGCTACTTATCCTTCTTGAAATCATCAAGACCATAAAAAAATAACCGCCCCCGACCAAGGTTTGCGGTTATCTTTTTAGAAATAGCGTAAAACTCGGGTCAACCGTCTTTGCCGGACTGCCCTTTTCTACTTTCATTATAACGGATTTGCTCCGTTTGTCAAGCCCATGCCTCAGTTATCGAGGTAGAACTGCACCAGCTCCTGCATCAGCTCGTCGCGGTCGATCTTGCAGATCAGGCTGCGTGCGTTGTTGTGGTTGGTGATGTACGTCGGGTCCTCGGAGAGGAGATAGCCTACGATCTGATTGATCGGGTTATACCCTTTCTCCTTAAGCGCATCATATACCGCGGTCAGCGTCCGCTTCATCTCCTTGTTGGACTCGTCTACAAGGCTGAATTTTCTTGTGCCGTCGAGCATGTCTGTCTCCTTTCCGATCCTACCGGTTTGGTGATTTGTCATAAACAGCATAATACAAATTCGGCGAAAAGTAAAGCATTATCCGCAGAAAAACAGGGCGAAATCTTTTGCCAAAGCTGGAAGAGAGGGGCGCTCCTGCCAACGGGAAGGCAATCACGGCCTGCATGTTGCAACATGCAGGCCGTGATGGTCATTTACAGGGATGTGGCGCGCGGCCGCTTTGCAATCAGCTGCGCAGCGCTGCGCCGAAATCCTTTTCAAGCGCCGTCAGCGCGTTCTTCATCGCCTTGTCGCACTCCTCATCGGTCAGCGTACGGTCGGGCGCGCGCATGGACAGCGAGTACGCGACCGACTTCTTGCCCTCCGGGATGCCCTTGCCCTTGTATACGTCGAACAGCTTGACCGACTCCAGGATCGCGCCGGCCGCCTTTTCGATCGACGCCTGCATGGAGGCCGCCGGGACAGCGTCATCCACCAGCACCGCGATATCGCGGGTGGAAGCCGGGAACTTGGGCAGCGGGTGGTAGAGCTTGACCGGGTCGATGGCCGCGAACAGCGCATCCATGCGCAGCTCAGCCGCCAGCACCTCGCCGGACAGGCCGTAGCGCGCGGCAACGGTCGGATGCACGGTGCCGAACACGCCGGCCTGCTCGCCGCCGATCAGTACGTTCGCGCAGCGGCCCGGGTGGTAGGACGGGTTGGCCTTTTCCGGCATGAACTGCACGTCCTTGATATTCAGCTCGCGGCAGATCGCCTCGACAACGCCCTTGAACTGGAAGAAGGACAGGCGGCCGTACGAGCCGAGGGTGAGCACCTTTTCCTCGTGCGGGAGCACGTCCGGGTCGGCCTTGCCGTCCTTGACTGCCGGGGTGTAGATCGTGCCCAGCTCATAGAGCGACGCGGTCGGGTTGCGGTGCGCATGGTTGTGCGCGAGCGACTCCAGCATGGACGGCAGCACGGTCGTGCGCATGATGCTGAAATCCTCGCCGAGCGGGTTCAAAATCGTGGTGGAGATGCGGCGCGGGTCGTCCTCGGCCCAGCCGATCATGTCGTAGAACTTGGGGGAGATGAACGAGTGGGTCATGGACTCGTCAAAGCCCGCCTCGCGGCAGACCAGCGACGCGGCACGCTCCGCCTGCTGCTTGGGCGTGTATTCGCCCTGCACCATCTCGCCCGCATACAGCGTGGTCGGGATCTTGTCATAGCCGTACATGCGCGCGACTTCCTCTGCAAGGTCGCACATGCGCGCGATGTCCGTGCGGAAGCTCGGCACGATGACCTCGCCGTTTTCGACCGTAAAGCCCAGCTTCTCGAGGTAAGCCTGCTGCTCTGCGTTGGACAGGGACAGGCCGAGCAGGCCGTTCATCTTGCCCGGCTCAAAGGGCAGGCGCCTGGGGTTGGGGTCGGAGTTGTCCACGTCGATGATGCCGTCAATGACCTCGCCTGCGCCGAGCTGCTCAACCAGCTCGCACGCGCGGTTGACCGCGTCGAGCGTCATGCGGGGGTCAAGGCCCTTTTCAAAGCGGCCGGAGGCCTCGGTGCGCATGCCGAGCGCCTTGGCGGTCACGCGGACGGTCGCGCCGTGGAAGCACGCGGACTCGAATACGACGGTCCGGGTGTCGTCCTCGATCTCGGAGTTCGCGCCGCCCATCACGCCTGCGACCGCTACCGGCTTGTCGTTGTCACAGATGGCGAGCATCTTGCCGGTCAGGTCGTGGTCCTGGCCGTCCAGCGTCTGGATGGACTCGCCGTCCCGCGCGCGGCGCACGACGATCTTGCCGTCCGACAGGCAGGAGTAGTCGAACGCGTGCATGGGCTGGCCGTATTCAAGCATGACATAGTTGGTAATATCGACGATGTTGTTGATCGGGCGCACCCCGCTTGCATGCAGGCGCTCGCGCATCCACGCGGGCGACGGCTCGATCTTGATGTTGCGCACCAGACGCGCAGTGTAGCGCGGGCACAGGTCGGGATCCTTGACCTCGACCGACATATACTTGTTGATGTCGTCGCCCACACCCTTGACAGCCGGGGTGTTCACATGGAACGGACGGTCAAAGGTCGCGGCGGTCTCGCGCGCAAGGCCGATGACGCTCAGGCAGTCCGGGCGGTTGGAGGTGATCTCGAAGTCTGCGACATAGTCGTCCAGACCGAGCACCTTCCTGATGTCCTCGCCCACCGGGGTGCCTTCGGGCAGGAACAGGATGCCGTTCTCGCATGCATAGGGCACGCAGCCGTGCGTCAGGCCGAGCTCCTGGAACGAGCACATCATGCCGTTCGATACCTCGCCGCGCAGCTTGCCACGGGTGATCTTGACCCCGCCGGGCAGGGTGGACTTGTGCAGCGCGACCGGGCAGATCTCGCCGACCGATTCGGGCGTCACGTTGGGCGCGCCGGTGACGATCTGGACGGGTTCGCCCTTGCCCACGTCGAGCTGGCAGATTTTGAGATGGTCAGAATCCGGATGGTCGACGACGGACAGGACCTTGCCGGTCACGACGTTTTCGATCTCCGCGCCGAGGTAGTATACCTCCTCGACCTTGGAGCCGGACATGGTAAGCCGTGCGTCATACTCCTTGGGTGTGACGCCGGAAATATCGGTATAATCCGAAAGCCAGGAAAGCGGCAGTTTCATAATGGATTAGCGCTCCTTTATTTCAAAGTAAGGATACCGCGCCTTTTTTGCAGCGCGTCCGCGCCCTCAGGCGCGCATAAATGGGGAATTGCTATGCAATTCCCGTCAAAAGCCGCGACATGTGCGTGGCTTTTTACACCCCGACTCAGCCGCCCTGGGCGGCGTCGTTCGGGTATCGAAAACCGGTTTCTCCGGAACCGGTTTTCGTATATAGGGGACTTACGAAGTCCCCTATAAGCGCGTAAGCGCTTTAAAACTGGTGCAAAAACCGCACGTCGTTCTCATAGAACAGGCGGATATCGTCGATCTTGAACCGGCCCATGACCGTGCGCTCCAGGCCGATGCCAAACGCATAGCCCGAGTACTCCTCCGGGTCGATGCCGCTGGTCTCGAGCACCTTGGGGTGCACCATGCCGCAGCCGAGGATCTCGATCCAGCCCTCGCCCTTGCAGAGCGGGCAGCCCGCGCCGTGGCAGCGGTAGCACTGGATATCCATTTCCGCCGAAGGCTCGGTGAACGGGAAATGGTGCGGGCGGAAGCGGACGACCGTGTCCTCGCCGTAGAGCTTTTTGGCGAACAGCTCAAGGATGCCCTTGAGGTCGGACATGCGGATACCCTTGTCGACGACAAGGCCCTCGATCTGGTGGAACAGCGGGGAGTGGGTCGCGTCGACCGCGTCCGAGCGGTACACACGGCCGGGCGCAATAATGCGGATCGGCGGCTTTTTCTGCTCCATGACGCGTACCTGCATGCCCGAGGTCTGCGTGCGGAGCACCACGTTATCCGAAATATAGAAGGTGTCCTGCGTGTCGCGCGCGGGGTGGTCCTTCGGGATGTTGAGCGCTTCGAAGTTATAGTGGTCGAGCTCGACCTCCGGGCCTTCCGCGATCGAGAAGCCGAGGCCGATGAAGATCTCCTTGAGCTCGTCGAGCACGATGTTCAGCGGGTGCTCCTTGCCGATGACGACTTCCTCGCCCGGCAGGGTGACGTCGATGGTCTCCGCCTCGAGCTTTTGCGCGAGGGCGGCCTCAGCGATGGCCTCCTTCCGCTTTTCGATGATGGACTCAATCTCGGCGCGCACGTCGTTGATCATCTGGCCGACGGCCGGGCGCTCCTCGGGCGCAACGTCCTTCATGCCCTTGAGCAGGGCGGTCAGCTC
>DXIC01000150.1 GCA_019113065.1 Candidatus Agathobaculum stercoravium | reverse complement strand
TTATGCGCTCTCCAGCGCGTCGATCTGGGTCAGGTACTTCTGCTGGTAGTAGCGCAGTTTTTCCGCAAACTGCGATGTTGCCTTGTATTCCTCCTTGGCATATGCGTGGGTGTCAAACTCCTCCGCACCTTCGCCAAGCTGGATGGTATAGATCGCAATATTCGAGCAGTGGTCGCTGATCTTCTCAAGGTCATGCACAATATCCAGGAACGGGATGCCGGTCTGCATCGTGCATTCATTGCTGCTCAGGCGGTCGATATGGCGGCTCTTCAGGCGCTCTTTCAGCGTATCGACAACCTCTTCGAGCGGCTCGACCATACGCGAGACGGATACCGAACGCGTCACATAGCCCTCTACGGTCAGGTCAAGCACTTCGCTGACCGCGGCGCACATGGTGCGCAGCTCCTGCGCAGCCGCCGGGGAGAAGGACAGCTCCGTCTGCCGGAACTCATCCATACGCCCGAAGATGTTCTGCGCATAGTCGCCGATCTTCTCAAAATCCGATAGCGAATGCATCATTTCCGCAGTCTGGCGGCGCTGATCCACCGAACGGATATTGTGGATATTGGTCAGATAGCGGCCGATTTCGACCTCCGCACGGTCAAGGAAGCTCTCATGTTCGCGGAACGCATCCTCGTTCGGCGCAACATCGGTGAAGAGCGGCTCGGTCGCCAGCTTGAAGTTCTGCTTGGCGGTGTCGCCCATCTCCGCAATGCAGCGCTGCGCCTGCTCAAGCGCCAGCGACGGGGTGGTCAGGAAGCGCGGCTCCAGCTTGGCGAGCGGGTCCTCCTGTACCTCGCCCGAAGGCACGCTCCAGGTTGCGAGCTTGACCAGCAGGCCGGTAAAGGGCAGGAAGATGATCGTATTGGTCACGTTGAAGAGCGTGTGGAAGTTTGCAATACCGCCCTTGTCGATTGGTGCATCCCAGAACGGGAAGCCGACCGTATACTGGATAGCATAAATGCCGATCAGGAAGAGGATCGAGCCGATCAGGTTGAAATAGAAGTGCACCATCGCAGTGCGGCGCGCATTCTTCGAGCCGCCGAGCGATGACAGGAACGCCGTGATGCAGGTGCCGATATTCTGGCCCAGAATGATCGGGACTGCCGCCGACCATGTGATTGCGCCCGTCGTGGACAGCGCCTGCAAAATACCGACCGACGCCGAAGACGACTGGATAATTGCAGTTACGCCAGTGCCGACCAGTACGCCAAGCAGCGGATTGGAGATTGCGGCAAAAAGTTCGGCAAACTGCGGCAGGTCCGCCAGCGGCGCCACCGAGCTTTCCATCACCGACATGCCGATGAACAGGATACCAAAGCCGGTGAATATGTCCGCGATATCGCGCGTACGGCGCTTTTTCGCAAGCATCATGATGATAACGCCCGCCAGCACAACAATATATGCCAGATTGCTGGGCTTGAGCATACTCATCACCAGATTATCCGTTGCGCCGCCGCTGTCCAGACGCAGGATCTGCGCGGTGATCGTGGTACCGATATTGGCGCCCAGAATAACGCCGACCGACTGGCGCAGCGACATGATGCCGGCGTTTACAAAACCGACCACCATAACCGTCGTCGCCGAGGACGACTGGATGACCATAGTGACTACAAGACCCATCAGCAGTGCCGTAAAGACATTGCCGGTCATTTTTTCCAAGGTTTTTTCAAGTTTTGAGCCTGCTGCGCGCTCCAGGCCTTTCCCCATTGTCGTCATGCCGTAGATAAACAGCGCCAGGCCGCCTACCAGCTGCACAACGGACAGCACATTGAATTCCATGCGTTTCCTCCGTTTCACGCTTCTTTTACTTTTCCTTTACACAACCCATACATTTTTTAGTATACTGTTTCCACTTTCCGCTGTCAACGACAAATCTGAAATGGAGGGTAATTCTGTGAAATCTCCTATGATTCTGATTTCCAGCAGGCGTACAATGGGCAGTCTGTCCATGCAGCGGCAGCAGTCCGCCCTGTACGGGGCATGCTTACTGTCAACCGGCGGCCTCGGCATACTTTACAGCGGCGGCGATGCCGGCCTGCTCGCGGCACGCTGCGACGGCCTGCTGCTGTCCGGCGGCGGCGACATCCATCCCGCGCGCTTCGGGCAGGCTGTACAAAACGGCCGTCTGTCTATCGACCCTGTGCGGGATGAGGAGGAGCACGAACTGTTTGAGGCGTTTTCCGCCCGCAGCAAACCGATCCTCGGCATCTGCCGCGGGGCGCAGGCAATCAACGTCTTTCTGGGCGGCACACTCCGGCAGCACATCGAAGGGCACAGCGGCTGCTGCCACAGGGTGCGCTGTGTCCCACGGCTTGCGGCGCTCGTAGGTGTCGCACCCACGGTCAACAGCTATCATCATCAGGCGGTGGACGCCATCGCCCCCAGTTTACATGCGGCCGCCTGGGCGGATGACGGTACGGTTGAGGCGGTGATGCACGGCAGCGCCCCAATCCTCGGCATACAGTGGCATCCCGAGCGCATGGCGCCGCCGCTCTGCGAAGACGTGACGGGTGAAAACCACCTGCCGTTGTTCCGCTGGCTGTGTGAGCAGTGCTGAAAAACAGAAAACGGGCAGGAAAACCTGCCCGTTTTATTTTCCTTTCACCGGTTGAGCGCCCACACGCCTGCATTCAGGTAGGCTGCAAACAGAAGCCAGAGAAGATATGGCACCAGCAGCCACGCGGCGGTTCTGCTGGTATGCCCAAAGGCTGCAATGGTCATGAGCACCAGTATGATCAGCAGCAAAAGCCAAAGCAGTGCAATGCCATATTCCCCTGCTCCAAAAAACAGCAGCGGCCATACGAAATTGACCGCAAGCTGCAAAGCATACCATGTCAGCGCGCCTTTTTTCTCCGGCTGCAATGCATCCGACTGCCAAATCAGGCAGCTTGCAGCCCCCATCAGCAGATACAGGACGGTCCACGCCACGGGGAATACCCATCCCGGCGGGGACAACGGCGGCTGTGCCAACGAGGCAAACTGCTCCATGCTGCCCATGGTCAGCCAAGCGGCCAGCCCGCCGACCGCCAGCGGGATCATCAGGCAGATAATCCATGCCTTTCGCAAACATACCCCTCCCTTTTGGTTCAGGATATGGCGCCTGCGCGGTTTTTATGTATGGCTGCCGAAGGCGCGCAGGAGCTGGCTGCGCTCCTCGTGGTTTTCTACCCAGTTCTCCACATAGCCGCAATCATAGCAGACATAGCGGATCACCGGGATCTTGCCGAATAACGTAACTTTGGAGGTATAAATATTGTTCCCGCTCCCATAGCGGCGCGTATTGTCCGGTACGCGGATGATGTTTGCACTGCCGCACTTGGGGCACTTGCCTGTGTTTTTCATCCCGGAGACCTCCTTACAGCAGGCCGAGCAGCAGCAGTTCTTCCTCGCTCAGCTCGCCGTCCTGCATCTCGCGCAACGGCGCGCCGCAGTACGGACAGGTGTCCGCATCGGTATCCACCTTGCGGCCGCATTTTTCACAGTATTTCATGGTCACAGCTCCTTCTTCTGATAAAAACACACACTCAAGTAATAACAAAGCCCAAAAACAATGGATGCGCAGCCAACCAGCAGGAATGCTGTTGCAAGCCCATTTCCTGCGAGCCATGCAGACAGACCTGCGTCAACCGCCTGCCATGCGGTATGTATCCTCTCTATCCTGCTCCCGGCAGCCACGCAAACCCAGCCCAGTGCAATCAGGCCGTTCACAATATAATTCGCCTTGTCTATGTTCCAGCGATAGGATACCGCAAGCATGATCCCGCTGAACCCCAGCGCCCACGCTTCGCAGAGCAACAGGATTACACTATAGCGCGGCATTGCATGCATCGTACCAAGCACGAGGCAGCAAACCAGCATACCCGCTGCACAGGCCAGCGCCAGCACTGCATTGCAGGCCAGCGCCAACAGGAATCTGGCCGCTACCGCGCTCGTGCGTCCCCCGGGGAGGGTCATGCGGTATGCCGCCCACTGCTCGGACGCATCTGATGCACACAGGATTCGCGGGAGCAGAACCGACGGCATGATGACAAGAAAGCACAGCATCTCCGGCCCGCCGATCAGCAGACCCACTGCGGCAAATGCACCGGCACGGAGCAGCATCCGGCTAATCGGAACCCGCGCAGTGTCCCATTCAATATACAGCATTTCACGCATACCGTCTGCACTCCCCTCACAGCTCCTTTTTCTGATAAATCCGCACGCTGATGAAATAACAGACCGCATATACAGCCAGACCGGCCGCGAGCGCCGCCGCCAGCAGCAGGCTGATTTGCGTCTCCCCTGCCGCGTTCAGCCAGTTCCCCGCCGCCTGCAGCGCAGTTTCAAACCACGGCAGCCGCTCCAGCAGGAATACGCCGAGCACCGGCACCCATACGCACGCCATGATGATATAGCGTCCCTTTTCGATGCCGAACTTGAACGAGAGCGCCATCAAAATGCCCATCATCAGAAACGCGATCGCCTCGCAGGCCAGGATGCCTGCCAGGTTTTCCATCAATTCAGCCGACGGGTTGCCCGTCGCGCCGGCCAGAACGTAAACCACGGTCAGGACCGTGCTGACCGACAGCAGTACCACATTGACCAGCGCACCTATGACGAATTTGCTCCCGACCACGTCCCGCCGCAGGATGGGCATGGACAGGCTCAGCCGGTTCCAGCCATAGGCCTGGTCGGCGGCAAACAGCGTGGTCGGCACCATGATGCTCAGGAACACCACGGTAAAGTTGAAAAACATCGGTCCGCTGAACGCAAACGCCGACAAAGCGAATACGACCAGTACGAACAGGATCGAACGGATCGACTGGCGGAAATTCATCCAGTCCGCATACAGCATGGCTTTCATCGCTCATTCTCCCCTCTCGTCAAAAACAGCATGATCTGTTCGATGTTGACCGGCTCGACCGCCCAGTTCTCCGGTACGCCGCCGCGCCGCACGAGCGCTTCGCAGCCGAACGCGCCCACGCGCTTTGCGCGCACCGCCGCCGGGTCGAGAGCCGCGAGCTGGTCGGCCGTGCAGTGCAGCACGCCGTAGGTGTCGAGCAGCTCATCGCGCGGCTCGGAGAGCACGATGCATCCGCCGTGGATAAAGGTGATATAGTCCGCGATCTTGTCAAGGTCGCTCGTGATATGGCTGGACAGCAGGATTGCGTGTCCCTCGTCCTGCATGAAGTCGTAAAACAGGTCGAGCACCTCGTCGCGTACCACCGGGTCAAGGCCGCTTGTCGGTTCGTCCATGATGAGCAGCTCCGCGCCGTGCGACAGCGCCGCCGCAATGGACAGCTTCATCCGCATGCCCTTGGAATAATCCTTGATCTTTTTGCGCTCGTCGATGCCGAAACGCTTCATGTAGCCGAAAAACTGCTCAGATTTCCAGTTTTTATATGCCTTACCCATCAGGGTATCCACCTGGCGGGCGTTCAGGGTGTTGAGGAAGCAGCCGTCCTCGAGCACCACGCCGATGCGCTCCTTGACCGCGCGCTCGTCTTTAATGTTGTCCAGCCCGAGCACGCGGATCGCGCCCGCGTCGCGGTGGATCAGGTTCAGAATAGACTTGATC
This sequence comes from Candidatus Agathobaculum stercoravium, assembly GCA_019113065.1. Taxonomy (GTDB): domain Bacteria; phylum Bacillota; class Clostridia; order Oscillospirales; family Butyricicoccaceae; genus Agathobaculum; species Agathobaculum stercoravium. The sequence continues at coordinate 26 of DXIC01000150.1, read as the reverse complement.
GTTGTGGTCTTGCCCGCGCCGTTTTC
>DXIC01000149.1 GCA_019113065.1 Candidatus Agathobaculum stercoravium | reverse complement strand
ATCCCGGGCACGACGCGCGACCTGATCGAGGAGAACGTCAAAGTCGGGCAGCTGCTGCTGCGCGTGACCGATACGGCCGGCCTGCGGGACACCACCGACCCCATTGAGCAGGCGGGCATCGACCGCGCGATGGCGGAGGCTTCGGCTTCCTCGCTCATCCTCGCGGTGTTCGATGGCTCGAAGCCGATCGGGGATGAGGACATGCTGGTGTTGGCGCGCTCGGCAGGCCACCGTGCGATTGCGGTCGTCAACAAGGTAGACCTGCCGCAGCAGATCGATGAGAAGCTGCTCAAAAAGCACTTCCTGCATATCGTGCCGCTGTCGGCCAGGACCGGAGAGGGCATGGACAAGCTGCTTTCGCTTATCCCGCGCACGGTAGGGCTGGGGGACGGCGCGTTTGACGGCGCGCTGATCACCAATGCCCGTCAGGCTGCGGCGCTGGCGCGTGCCGCCGAGCGGTGTGAAGCCGCGCTGTATGCGGCGCAGTCCGGCATGACCCCGGATGCGGTCGTGATGGATGCCGAAGGCGCGATTGCCGCGCTCGGCGAAATCACCGGCGAGACCGTCACCGAGGCTGTTGTTTCGCGGATCTTCTCGGATTTCTGTGTCGGGAAGTAAAAGAGGATAAAGGGCCGCCTGCCGCGCGCAGCGGCCCTTTTGTAATATACATATTGAAATATATTGATATGCATATTACATATAGTAATTAAATTATCAACGGAAAAGTCAAGTTATCCAAAGTTTACACAGAGTTATCAACAGGTATGCACAATCATTCACAAGTCAAGCTGTTTATTTATGGAATATCAAGCCGTGAAATTTCTGAGAAGGAGGGATGCGCATGACCGGCTTTCCGGCGGAAGCGTTTGACGTCGTTGTAATCGGCGCAGGGCACGCGGGCATTGAAGCTGCGCTCGCCGCGGCGCGGCTCGGGATGCATACGGCCTGCTTTACGATCAATCTGGATGCGGTCGGCAACATGCCGTGCAATCCGGCGATCGGCGGCACGGCGAAGGGGCATCTGGTGCGCGAGATCGACGCGCTGGGCGGTGAGATGGCGCGTGCGGCCGACGCGGCCTGCATCCAGTACCGCATGCTCAACCGTGGCAAAGGCCCGGCGGTGCACTCCCTGCGCGCGCAGGCTGACCGCGTCAAATACCGCACCTATATGAAGCACGCGCTCGAGCGGCAGGAAAACCTGCGGCTGATGCAGGACGAGATCGTTTCGATCGAGACCGAGGGGGGCGCTGTCAGCGCGGTTGTGACCGCAATCGGCGCGCGCCATCCTGCTAAAGCGGTGATTGTCGCGTCCGGCACCTTCCTTGGCGGGCGCATCATCATTGGCGACTATGCGCGCGACTGCGGGCCGGACGGCATGTTCGCGGCAAAGCCGCTCACCGAATCGCTGCGCGGGCTGGGCCTGCGGCTTCAGCGTTTTAAAACCGGCACGCCGCCGCGCATCCACCGCCGCTCGATCGACTTTTCCGGCCTCGAGGTGCAGTATGGGGAAGAGGAGATCATCCCGTTTTCCTTTGAGACCGACCACCCGCCCTGCAACCAGGCGGTCTGCTACCTGACCTACACGACCGATAAAACCCATGAGGTCATCCGCGCCAACCTCGGCCGCTCGCCGCTGTACGGCGGCAAGATCGAGGGCATCGGGCCGCGCTACTGCCCCTCCATCGAGGACAAGGTCGTCCGCTTTGCGGACAAGCCGCGGCACCAGCTGTTCCTTGAGCCTATGGGGCTGGACACCGAGGAAATCTATGTGCAGGGCTTTTCGTCCTCCATGCCGTTTGACGTGCAGCTGGAAATGCTGCACACGGTCAAGGGGCTGGAGCACGCCGAGGTCATGCGCCCGGCGTATGCCATTGAGTACGACTGCGTCGATCCGCTTGAGCTGCGTCCCACGCTCGAGACCAAAAAGGTCAAAGGGCTGTACGGCGCAGGGCAGTTCTGCGGCTCGTCCGGCTATGAGGAAGCCGCGGCGCAGGGGTTGGTTGCGGGCGTCAACGCGGCCTTGCAGCTCAAGGGGGAGGAGCCGCTTATCCTCGACCGCGCGGACGGCTATATCGGCACGCTGATCGACGATCTGGTCACGCGCGGCACGAACGAGCCGTATCGCATGATGACTTCGCGTTCGGAATACCGCCTGCTGCTGCGGCAGGACAATGCGGACGAGCGACTGGTGCCGATCGGCGTGCGCATCGGCCTCAACCCGCCTGAGCGCGGGGAAAAGGTGCGCCGCAAGTACGAGGCCGTGCAGCAGGAGATCGACCGCGTGGCTTTGGTTGGCGTTGCGCCGTCGGACGCGCTCAATGGGTTCCTTGCGGGCAAAAACAGCGCGCCGGTCAAGGCGGGCTGCAAGCTGATCGACCTGCTGCGCCGTCCCGAACTCAGCTATGCCGACCTTGCGCGGTTCGACCCGGAACGCCCGGCGCTGCCTGCGGTTATCCGCGAACAGGTCGAGATCCGCGTCAAGTACGCTGGCTATATCAGCCGGCAGGAAAAGGACGTTGAGCAATACCGCAAATTGCAGAGCCGGCCGCTGCCGGCCGATCTGGATTACAGCGCGATCGATTCCATCCGTCTGGAAGCGCGGCAGAAGCTGAATGCGGTCAAGCCGCTGAACTTCGGGCAGGCGGCACGGATTTCGGGCGTGTCGCCCGCGGATATCACGGCATTGATGATTTATATGGAAACGCGCTGGAAGGGGGGACAGGGATGACCGATTATCAACTGCTGGAATCCGGCCTGCAAGTGGCGGCGCCGGGGTTTCCTCCACAGGCTGTGGATAATTTGATGGAATTTTCCGCAATGCTGCTCGAGAAGAACAAGGTTATGAACCTGACCGCAGTCACCGACCCGACCGAGGTCGTTATGCGCCATTTTCTGGACTGTGCCGCGCTCGCGCCGCTCATGCCGAAGGGCGGGCGCGTGGTGGACGTGGGCACGGGCGCAGGCTTCCCGGGCATGCCGCTTGCGATCCTCTGCCCGCAGACCGAGTTTATCCTGCTGGATGCATTGCGCAAGCGTGTGGATTTCCTGAACGACGTGATTGATACGCTGCGGCTGACCAACTGCACGGCGATCCATGCCCGCGCGGAGGAGTACGCGGCCGACTACCGCGAATGCTTTGACGCAGTGACTTCGCGCGCAGTGGCCGATCTGCGCACGTTGTGTGAGCTTGCGCTGCCGATGGTCAAGGTGGGCGGTATGTTCTTTGCGATGAAGGCCGCGGACTGCGGCGACGAGGTTGCGGCGGCGGCGAATGCGTTTTCGGTTTTGGGCGCGGCGCCGCCCACGGTGCTGCACTATACTGTGCCGCACGACGGGGTAGAGCGTGTGATTGTCCGCCTGCAAAAGACGGCAGTCACCCCGCCGCAGTACCCGCGGCGGTTCAAGAAGATCCAGTCTGCGCCGCTTTAATAACAATTTGTAACCCTCTGTATGGAAATTACAGAGGGTTATTTTTTGTCCGAAAATAGGCGAAAATGTGTATTTTGCCGTTGGAAATGACAGATTTCAGTCGAATCAGGCAGGTTTTGCGGTCGATTTTGCTTGCCAAAATGTAATAATATGGTAATCTATTACCGAAGGACATGGTCAAATGATTTCCGGCAGCGCCGGCGACAAGAGGAGGAAGATGTATGATGTCGGTTTTGACTTTGGTTTCCGGTAGAGAGGACCGCACGCTGCGGCGCATCCGGGTGAGTGAGATTGCGCGCAACCCGAACCAGCCGCGCAAGTATTTTGATCCGGAGGCAATTGCCCAGCTCGCGGAGAGCATCCGGCAGTATGGCGTACTTAACCCGCTGACCGTTCGCCGCGCGCCGGGCGGCGGCTATGAACTTGTGGCAGGGGAGCGGCGTCTGCGCGCGGCGCGCGTGGCAGGGCTGAATGATGTGCCCTGTCTGGTGATCGCCGCGGATAATCAGGACTCGTCCGCCATTGCGCTGGTCGAGAACTTGCAGCGGCGTGATCTGGATTTCTTTGAAGAAGCGTACGGCTTCAAGCGCCTGATCGACCAGTACGGCCTGACGCAGGAGGAAGCCGCGCGCAAGGTTGGCAAGACGCAGTCGGCGGTTGCCAATAAGCTGCGCCTGCTGCGGTTGTCCCAGCAGAACATGGAACTGATTCGCAGCGCGAATCTGACCGAGCGGCATGCACGCTGCCTGCTGCGGCTTGAAAGCGAGGAGGACCGCATCAATGCAACCAAGTACATCATCGAGCACGACCTGAATGTCAGCCGTTCGGAGCAGTATATTGACGAGCTTCTGAAGGAGAAGGAGGTTAAGCCCGGACAGGAGCGCAAGGTCGTGCGCCTGATCAAAGATGTCCGGTTTTTCCTCAATACGCTCAACCGGGCGGTTGGCGTGATGGTGGATTCCGGCATCGGCGCGACGGTCGAGCAGCAGGAGAACGATGATGGCCTGACGCTGACCATCAACATCCCGCGCGCGCGGGCGTAGTGTTTCACGTGAAACAATTGCATATGGGAAGGGGAGCTGTCCACGGATGGCTCCCTCTTTGTTTCACGTGAAACAAAAGGAAGAAGACAGGAGAAAATGATGTTTCACGTGAAACATTGCGAAAATTTCGTAAATTACTTTGCTTATCTGTGATGGGTGTGCTATAATGAATCCCGGTAGGAAATTTCACCAAGGACAAGAGGGAACCATTATGGGCAAAATAATCGCGTTCGCCAACCAAAAAGGCGGCGTGGGAAAGACAACAACCGCCATCAACCTCGCGGCCGCACTGTTTGAACGCGGAAAACGCGTCCTGCTGTGCGACTTTGACCCGCAGGGCAATGCAACCTCGGGCTTTGGCGTAGACCCGCGGTCACTGGAGACCTCCATCTACGACTTGATTGTAGCGGACGAGCCGGATGTCAAGTCCGCAATCGTTTCGACCAAGTGGGTTGACCTGATCGGAGCAAACGTCAATCTGGCGGGTGCAGAACTTGACCTGATCGGCATGGAAGACCGCGAAAGCCGCCTGAAAAAAGTGCTGGCGCATGTGCGCGGGGACTATGACTACATTTTCATCGACTGCCCGCCGTCGCTCGGCCTGTTGACGCTCAACTGCCTGTGCGCTGCGGACAGCTTCCTGGTGCCGCTCCAGTGCGAGTATTACGCGCTCGAGGGCCTGAGCCAGCTGATGACGACCGTGCGCATGGTCAAAAAATCCATGAATCCTGCGCTTGCGCTGGAGGGCGTGCTGCTCACCATGTTCGACGGCCGCACCAACCTGTCCATACAGGTGGTCGAGGAGGTCAAAAAACACTTCCCGGGCGAGGTTTTCTCGTCTGTCGTGCCGCGCAACGTGCGTCTGAGCGAAGCGCCGAGCCACGGCAAGCCGATCACGGATTACGACCGGATGTGCCGCGGCGCAGAAGCATATTTGGCGCTTGCGGATGAAATATTAAAGAAGAACGCCAGAAAGGGGAGGGGCTGATGGCGTCAGGCAAAAAGGGGCTGGGCGGCGGCCTGTCCAATCTGTTCGGCGGCGATGTGGCGGATCTGAGCGCCGCGGGTGCAACCGACAGTGTGTCGCAGCTCTCCCTGACCAAAATTGAACCAAATCCCAACCAGCCGCGTAAGGTGTTTGACCAGCAGGCGCTGGAGGAGCTGGCGGAAAGCATCCGTCTGCACGGGGTGATCACACCGATCACCGTGCGGCACAGTGAAAAAGAGGGATATTACCAGATCATCGCGGGCGAGCGCCGCTGGCGCGCCGCACGGCTCGCAGGATTGAAAGAAATCCCGGCGATGGTGCTCGAGGCCGGGGAAAGCGAAGTCATGGAGCTTGCGCTGATCGAGAATTTGCAGCGTCAGGATCTCAACCCGATCGAAGAAGCCGAAGGCTACGACCTGCTCATGCGCCAGTTTGGGCTGACACAGGAGGACGTCGCGCACCGGGTGGTCAAGTCGCGTTCCGCGGTCGCAAATGCACTGCGCCTGCTCGGCCTGCCGGACGAGGTACGCTCCATGGTAGCCGAAGGCAAGCTGTCCGGCGGCCATGCGCGCGCTGTGCTCGCAGTCGCGGACGAGGGCAAACGCGTCGAGGCAGCAAAACAGATGGTCGGCATGAGCGTCCGTCAGGCGGAGTCACTTGCCAAGCGGATGAACAAAAAGCCCGCCCAGAAGCCGCAGCCGGAAGGGTTTTCCGTGGATTACGTTGCGGATGTGGAAAAAGAACTGGAAAGCGTGCTGGGACGCAAAATCAGCATCCAGCAGGGCAAAAACAGCGGCCAGCTGTCGCTGGAATACTACGGCGCAGACGATCTGGAACGCCTGATCGAAGCACTGCGCAGCCTGCGCGTATAAGGAGGTAGCCATGGACGAGCAAAATAACAAGCCTGAGCAGTCCAAACCGGAGAAAAAGCTCAGCCGCACCACGCTTACCTTTTATATCGTGGGCCTGTTTTCGGTTGCAATTGCGTTAATTTTAATCAGCTACGTTGCGCAGGCGCGTGCAGACCGTCAGGTTGATACGCTGACCGACCAGCTCACGGAGCAGCAGACGGTCGCGCAGGGGGCTACCCAGAAAGTGGAAGAATTGCAGATACAGTACGACCAGCTGACAAAAGTGGTGGAAGAGCTGCGGACACTGATCGGTACAGATGAAGCGCAGACTGATATCGTTGGAGCCGTAACACAGATGGAAGAAGAGCGCGATGTGTACGCCATCCTGGCCCGCATCAACGCGCAGCTTCTTGCAGGAAACAATTCGGACGCAAAGGCCGAGTATGACACGCTCGTAAGCGAATACGGCGAGGAGCGCCTGCTGGGCAACGCACAGGAGGACTCCTTTGGCTCGGATATCAATATACTGTTCACCGCTGCAAAGGAGCAGGTTGAGGCGATCGAGCCGCAGTATGGCTCCGCAGAGACAGATGAATAAAGGAAAAATAGAATAAAAGGAGAAATCAAAACCATGCTGGATATCAAATTTGTCCGCCAGAACCCGGACGCAGTCAAGGAAAACATCAAGAAGAAATTCCAGGACGAAAAGCTGCCGCTGGTGGACGAGGTCATCGACTTTGACGCCAAGTTCCGCGCGGCCAAGACCCGCTGCGACGAGCTGCGCGCCCAGCGCAACAAGAAGTCCAAGGAGATTGGCGGCCTGATGGCCAAGGGCCAGAAGGACGAGGCTGAAAAGGTCAAGGCGGAAGTCAAGGCCATGGCCGATGAGATGGAGAAGCTGGAAGCAGACGAAAAGACCTATCAGGAAGAAGTACGCAGCCGCATGATGGTCATTCCGAACATCATCGATCCCTCTGTCCCGATCGGCAAGGACGATTCGGAAAATGTAGAGCTGGAAAAATTTGGTGATCCAGTTGTGCCGGATTATGAGATCCCGTACCATGTGGACATCATGGAGTCCTTTGACGGCATCGACCTGGATGCGGCGCGCCGCACCTCGGGCAACGGCTTCTATTACCTGAAGGGCGACATTGCGCGCCTGCACTCGTCCATCCTGTCCTATGCACGCGACTTCATGATCGACCGCGGCTTCACCTATTATATCCCGCCGTTCATGATCCACGGCGACGTGGTAAAGGGCGTTATGTCCTTCAAGGAAATGGAGAACATGATGTACAAGATCGAGGGCGAGGACCTGTACC
>DXIC01000148.1 GCA_019113065.1 Candidatus Agathobaculum stercoravium | reverse complement strand
CCTATGGGCAGATGACCGATTGACGGCAAGAAACAGGGGTGGAAACCCCTATCATATACGGACAGGCCAAAAGGCCGGAAAGGAAGTTTGAATATGTACAAGAACAATATCTACATCGACAACCATGCGGAAGTAGCGGCAATGGGCGGCGACATCGGCGTATGCCTGGATAAGTACGACGCGAAGCACGGTCTCGCGCGCAACGACCTTGCCCGCGCACAGTACCGCCACTGGCGCGCGACCGTGACCGGCGTGCCGGAGCTGCTGCGTCCCGCGGACAAGCAGCTGCTCGGCCTGTAAGCGAAGGAGGTGACCGGGGCGGGTCGAACCGCCCCACCGATCTATGCCAATTGAAGTAATCGTTGCAGGCATGAGCCTGCTGGGCACGCTGGCGGGCACGTTCGGCGGCATCCTGATCTCCTCCAACCTGACCAACTACCGCATCGAGCAGCTGGAGAAAAAGGTCGCGGAGCACAACAAGGTGGTCGAGCGCACCTACAAGCTGGAGGGCCAGATGCTCGAGGTGCAGCACGATATCCGCGACCTTAAAAATCTGTGAAGTGGAGAGAGGAGCGTACATAGTATGAATTGGAAAGTAAGAATCAAGAATCCGGTGTTCTGGTTGCAGATCATTGTCGGCGCATTCGCGACCGCGCTGGCCTATGCAGGCTTGACGGCGGCAGACATGACGACTTGGGCGGGCGTGTGGGAGATCATCCGCGGCACGGTGAGCAACCCGTACTGCCTGTTCCTGATCGCGTCTAACATCTGGAGCGCGCTCAACGACCCGACCACCAGCGGACTGACGGACAGCGACCGCGCGAAAACCTATGAGAGTCCCTTGCAGAAATAACAAAAGCCGCCCGAGGGCGGCAAATGTAGACAAAGGGCGGCGCGCGATGGTATAATAGGTCGGGCGCTGTCGTTCCCAGCGGCGGGCGGCTGTCCACTCCTTGCGAAAGGGGTGGTGCGTATGAACATGAAATTCATAAGGATTTCAATATGTGCAGCAATCTTGTTACACATTTTTGTTACATATGCAAAGTAGCCGCCCCTCCGACCAAGAGTTAGCGGCTACTTTGTAGCAATTACCTCGGGTCAGCCGTCTGCCGACAGCGCCCCTTTGTGTTTATATTATACCATGCGCTCCGCCAAAGTCAAGGCGGGGCATTTTTGTTTGCCCCGGAAAGGAGCGAAAATGAAGATTTTACTGATTGCAGGCCACGGCGGCACGCCGTATGACCCGGGCGCGGTAGGCTGCGGCTACACGGAAGCGGTCGAGACGCGACGCATGGCGAACGCGGTCGCACCGCTGCTGCGGGCGTACGGCTTCGAGGTCGCGCTGTACGACCAGAGCAAGGATGCGTATAAGGTGGTAACGCAGGGCGGCAACCTGCCGCTCTCCGGCGTCTCCTATGTGCTCGAGTTTCATCTCAATTCTGCGGCGAATGATCCCAAGGGCAACGGCCGCACGACCGGCACGGAGACCTTCGTGCACACGAACGAGCAGGGCGTGACCGTCGAGCAGGCGATCCTGCGGCGGGTATGTGCATTAGGCTTCAAAAACAGGGGAGTCAAGCGCAGCTCGGGGCTGGCCGTGCTCAAGCATGTGTTCAAGCGCGGCGTGAGCCATGCGCTGGTGGAGACCTGCTTTATTGATGATCGGGATGATATGGACCTGTACGGCAGGAAGTTTGACGCTGTCGCCCGCGCGATCGCGGACGGCGTGGCGGAGGGCTTCGGTAAGAGTGTGCTGGATGATAAGGAGGATGATATCATGACCCAGAAAGAATTTGAGGCGATGTATAACAAGGTGAACCCGCTGTACAAGACCATCAGCGACGTGCCGCCGTACTGGCAGCCGGAGGTGCGTGAAATGCTCGAATGCGGCGCGATCAACGGCGGCACGGCTGGTGATCCGGATGACATCGGTATGCGCCACGAGGCGCTGCAGGCAGCGATCGTCGCATACCGCGCGGCGGGGAATAAATAACGGTGTTCGAATTGGACACGGGAAAAGCCCTCTGCCTATGTAGGTGGAGGGCAATTATTATAAACAAAATATGTTGTAGAAGCTTTTGAGTCGTTGCTTAGTTCCCGTCAGCACCATAGCGCATAATATTGACAAAATTATGCATCTGGGTATAGAATGTACATACATAGATAAAGAGAGGTATGAATATGCTAGAAGATGTAGCTAAAGGTGCTGCAACGGCTGTTTTGGATGTAGCTCCAACCAGTTATTTACCTGTCGTTTTAATTGCGATAATGTTTATTATTATTCTGACAGGTTTTTTCATATTAATGAACAAACATGGCGAAAAAATATTTGATAAAAGTGTAAATGCCATTAAAGAAGCGTATATTGAAAGCATGAAAGCACAAAATGAGACAATTAAAATATTGTCTAAGGAACTGGCGGCGGTTAAAAAAGCTTCAAGTAACAAACAATCATAAAAGATAAGATGAGAAGGTGATACAATTGACTTATAAAATGATAATTATCCTATTAAGTGCGTTTTGTGCCATGTCAATTGCAATCATTACAATCAATTATTTTGTTTTACGTCGTAAAATAAAAAAACAGGTAGAGTATTCCAAGATCATTAATTTGATGGCAAAAATACAATTATTATATATTAAGTTTACAGTGAATGAAGGTTTGAGTAAATATCCTAACATAGATAAAGTTTTGAATCATACAACTCAAACTTTTGAAAAAATACTTGGCCACGCTGATCTTGATTGTAAAGGAATAGTAATACAAAAAAAAGCTATGCCTGGTTTGAATGTTGATCGGTTTGCAGAAGAATTTTTATCTTGCCCACATCATTTGCGTAAAATGGTAGAACTAAATACTCTCATTGTGATGAAATTAAGTAGGATTAAGCGCCCTGCACTGTTTTGGAGAATTAAAATTAAGATGTTTATTTCTTTATTGCCAGTACGATTAGCAGTTTTTTTCCCGAATAGAAATAGTAAAAAGAGACCAAAAGTTGAGAAAAAGATGATTGAAAATATTCGGCAAGAGATTGCAACTGTTGGGATTCAATAATCGCAGCGAACGATAGTAGGAAGTTGTTTAATATGAGTTGCCCCGGCCGGAAGGTCGGGGCTTTCGCTTATCTGTATCCTCCAAAGCCTTATGAATGGGGCTACGCGCTCTCCGAGCCGATGGCGGTGGCGCCGATCGACAAGGTGGAGCAGGTCGTGCGCTTTGCGGTTTCGGCCATCCCGCCGGACAAAATCTTCCTGGGCATCCCCAACTATGGTTATGACTGGACGCTCCCGTTTATCCGCGGGCAGTCGCGCGCACGGACGATCGGCAATGTGCAGGCAGTCGAGCAGGCAGTACAGGTGGGCGCGCCGATCCAGTATGACGAGACTGCGCAGTCGCCGCATTACAACTACTGGCGTGACCGCGCCGAACATGAGGTGTGGTTTGAGGACGCGCGCTCGATCCGTGCAAAGCTCGCGCTCGCCGGTGAGTTCCAGCTGCACGGCGTGAGCATCTGGAACATCATGCGGTATTTCCCGCAGCTCTGGCTTGTGCTGAACAACCTGTATGATATCGAAAAATACGCATAAAAAATCGGGAAAACCGGCCGGAAAATTCCTTTTCCAGCCGGTTTTTGCTTGACGTTGGCATGGGTGGCAGGCATTTCCATTGCAAAACGGTTACAAAGTCGGCTATACTCTGGGTCGTGGGGAAAACAAACCATTTGCATCCACCAAAACCAAGGAGGAAAAAATTTATGCAGATCAGGAAAATTGTGCCGCTGGCGCTGGCAATGACCATGGCAGCCACCGCTTCCGCCGGTGCGGCAGAGATCCATACGGCAAAAATCAATATCCCGGATTCGGTCGTCTCGCAGGCGAAGCAGGAGCTGATCAACAAGCTGATGGAGAAGTATGACTTCTCTGCATGCTTCCCGGATTGGGATATCCCGTCCCTGCCGGAGGAGACCCCGGACGAACAGCCGGAGGAGACCCCGGAGGAGACCCCGGAGGAGCAGCCGGACGAGACCCCGGACGAGCAGCCGGACGAGACCCCGGACAACACGCCCCAGCTGCCGGATGACAGCATCCCCGAGGAGACCCCGGATAACGGCACGGAGCAGACCCCGGAAGAGGACGACAACGGCACTTCGCAGGGCGACTTTGCCTCTCAGGTTGTCGAGCTGGTCAATGCTGAGCGCGCAAAGTATGGCCTGTCCGCGCTGACGGTTGACGCCAAGGTGCAGCAGGCGGCGCTGGTGCGCGCGAAGGAGTCCGCGCAGTCGTTCTCGCATACGCGTCCGAACGGCTCGTCCTTCTCCACCGCGCTGACCGAGGCAGGCGTGTCCTACCGCCGCGCGGGTGAAAACATCGCGTACGGCCAGCGCACCCCGCAGCAGGTCATGAACGCATGGATGAATTCGTCCGGCCACCGTGCGAACATCCTGAACGAGGACTTCACCACCATCGGCGTGGGTTACACGGTGATCAACGGCACCGCATACTGGGCGCAGCTGTTTACCGCATAAAGGCTGCCCGGCATACACAAAAGACGGCTTTCCAATCGGAAAGCCGTCTTTTTGCGTTTTGCGTTCAATCAGTGACTTCGCGTGGATAATCTGGGTGCAGCCCCGACCAGCCGAACTGCGGCAGGGTGAGGATGCGGTCCATGTCCTCGTCCGAGATGACAAAGTCAAACACATCGAGGTTAGCCGCCATGCGCACGGGTGAGGATGACTTGGGCAGCGGTACGACCCCGCGCTGCAAAGCAAACCGTACGCACAGCTGCGCGACTGTTTTGCCGTATTTCGCAGCGACGCCGGCGAGCCGCTCGTCCTGTAAAACCCGTGTGCGGCCGAGTGGGCTCCATGCTTCGGGCAGGATGCCGTGCGCCTTGCAGAACTCGACGTTATAGGTTTGTGGGTAGCCGGGGTGGAACTCGATCTGGTTGACCATGGGCATGACCTCTGCGGTTTCCATCAGGCTGCGCAGGTGGTGCGGCAGGAAGTTGCTTACGCCGATCGCGCGCACGCGCCCCGCGCGGTACAGCTCCTCCAGCGCGCGCCAGGTGTCGCGGTCGAGCTGCCGCCACTCGGCAGAGAGGTCGTCCGGCCGCGGCCAGTGGATGAGATAGAGGTCGAGGTAGTCTGTGCCCAGCTTTTGCAGCGAGCGCTCGAACGCCGCAAGCGCGTTTTCGTAGCCCATTTCGTCCTTCCATAACTTGCTGGTGAGGAACAGTTCGCTGCGCGGCACGCCTGCGGCCTTCAGCGCGTCGCCGAGCGCCTGCTCGGTGCCGTAGAATGAGGCGGTGTCAAAATGCCGGTAACCGGCGGCGAGCGCAGCGGCGACCGTGCCGTCGTCTTTTTCGCTGGTCAGGTAGGTGCCGTAGCCGACGGCGGGGATTTCCACGCCGTTCGATAAAGTAAAGCTTTCCATCAGGATCACATCCTTGTCTCATTGGGTTCGCTGTGATACATTCAGTATAGCATGGTTTGCAGCCGGGAAAAAGTTTTTTCCAAAACTGAATGGAAATGTGCGATGCATCCGTCTAATGGGGTGAAAGGGGGCGAGGGAGATGGAAAACGGCAGGAAGGAGACGCTTGCGCGGCTGATGGAGGAGCACGGCGACCGGCTGTACCGCCTGTGCCTGCTGCTCCTGCGCGACCCGCATCTGGCGGAGGACGCGGTGCAGGACACCATGCTCAAGGCGTGGCGCGGGCTGGAGCGGTTTGAGCAGCGCGCAAGCGAAAAAACCTGGCTGACGGCGATCGCGGTCAACGTCTGCCGGGACTACCGCCGCCTGTACTGGTACCACAAGCGGCTGGACGGCGAAGCGCTGCTCGAGCAGATCCCCGCGCCGCCCGATGCGGAGCCGCAGGACGATGAGATCCTGCGGCAGGTGCTCGCCCTCGCGCCCAGGTACCGCGAGCCGGTGCTGCTCTACTACTGGCAGGAGCTGACCGTGCCGGAGATCGCGGCGCTGCTGAACGAAAAGGAAAATACGGTCTCCACCCGCCTGCGCCGCGCACGGGCGCAGCTGAAACAAACGCTGAAAGGATGGGACGACGATGGATGACAAGCTGAAACGCGCGATCGACCGCCGGATGGCGGGCGCGGCGCTGCCGGAGGCGTCCAGGGCGCGCATCCTGCAAGCGGCGGCCCATAGAAAGGGGCGAAATATGATGAAGGCAAAGAGAAAGGCGATCCTTGTCATGACGGCGGCACTGCTGCTCATTTCCGGCTGCGTTGGCGCTGCGCTGTACCACGACCTTGCGCGCCAGACCATGGACGACTGGGAACAGGAGCATAACAGCACGCCGCTGGGGCTCAGCCAGTCTTTTGACGGCTATACCATCACGCTGGACGAGATTTACGGCGGTTCCCGCGCCGCCTATCTCAAGGGAACGGTGTCGCGGGACGATGGCAAGCCGCTCAGGGCGGAGCAGGTGGACGGTCTGGACATGGAAGCGGCGCGCACCCGGATGAATTTAGTGACGGATGACCGGGCTATGATAGAAGCCAATGATACAGACTGCGGCGGCGGTGCTTCGGGACCGCATGTGCTTCCGGATACCGACCGGAATGACAACAAGGTGGAATTTATCTACCATATGTACTTCGAAGAATGGCCGGAGGAATACACGATCGCTTTTGAGCGGATCTCCTATGTGGATACCGATCTGAACCGGATGCAGCTGTTCTACGGCGATTGGACGTTTACGTTCCCGGTCGAATGGGAACCTGTGGACGAGATTTTGCCGCTGGGGCAGGAGGTCACGCTGGAAGATGGGAAGGTGGTCTATCTCGAAGCATTATACTTTGAGCCGCTGGACGTCTGCCTGGACTATCGGATCATGACTGAAAATGACCGGATATATCCGGAAATCTACCTGCTACTGAAAAACGGCGAGCGCCTGGCCGCTTGGCTCAATGGCGGCAGTGATGATGGCATCACCTGTTACTTTGAGGATTTCAACCGCGGCATGGGGCATATCGGCATTGACGACGTCCAGTCCCTCATCATTGGCGGCGTGACCGTTCCCATTGCCGAATAACGCAAACGAAAAAGCCGCCCCTCCGGGCGGCTTTTCGCTGCATCCTATGAAAAATCAGAACAGGCCGGTGATCCTGCCGTCCTTATCCACGTCGATCTTCTCCGCGGCCGGCACCTTGGGCAGGCCGGGCATGGTCATGATTGCGCCGGTCTCGACAACGACAAAGCCTGCGCCCGCGGCGAGGCGCGCCGTGCGGACGTTGACGACAAACTCGGTCGGGCGGCCGAGCAGCGCCGGGTCGTCGGACAGCGAATACTGGGTCTTTGCCACGCACACCGGCAGGTGGCCGTAGCCCATCTCAGTGATGTTCTGGAGCTCCTTGTGCGCCGCCGGGGCGATGGTCACGCCGAGCGCGCCGTAGATCTCCTTGGCGATCTTGCGGATCTTGTCCTCGAGCGGGAGCGCATCTTCGTAGAGCATGTGGAAGTCCGCCTTGCCCTCGTCCAGCACGGCGAGCACTTCGCTTGCGAGCGCCTTGCCGCCCTCGCCGCCCTTGGCGAACACCTCGCTGAGCGCCACGCGCACACCGCGCTTTGCGCAGTGCTCGCGGATGAACGCGACCTCTTCCTCCGTGTCGGTCGGGAACGCGTTGATCGCCACGACAACCGGCACGCCGAACTTCTCCATGTTGTCGAGGTGCGCGTCCAGATTGCAGATGCCGTGCTCGAGCGCGGCAAGGTTGGGCGTGTTCAGATCGGCCTTGGCAACGCCGCCGTTGTACTTGAGCGCACGCACGGTCGCCACCAGCACGATGCAGTCGGGCGCAAGGCCGGCCTTGCGGCATTTGATGTCCATGAACTTCTCCGCGCCGAGGTCTGCGCCGAAGCCCGCCTCAGTGATGGCGATGTCCGCCAGGCCGAGCGCCAGCTTTGTCGCCTGCACACTGTTGCAGCCGTGCGCGATGTTGGCGAACGGGCCGCCGTGCATCAGGCAGGGGGTGCCCTCGAGCGTCTGCACGAGGTTGGGCTTGATCGCGTCCTTCATCAGCGCCGCCATCGCGCCCTCGGCATGCAGGTCGCGCGCGTAGACCGGCTTGCCGTCGTAGGAGTAAGCGACCAGAATGTCGCCAAAGCGCTTTTTCAGGTCCTCAAGGTCGGAGGCCAGGCACAGGATCGCCATGACCTCGGATGCAACCGTGATCATGAAGTGGTCCTCGCGCGGCACGCCGTTGACCTTGCCGCCAAGGCCGATGGTGATGTTGCGCAGCGCGCGATCGTTCATGTCCATCACGCGGGTGAAGATCACGCGGCGCGGGTCGATGCCGAGCGCGTTGCCCTGCTGCATATGGTTGTCCAGCATGGCGCAGAGCAGGTTGTTTGCCGCGGTGATCGCGTGCATATCGCCGGTAAAGTGCAGGTTGATGTCCTCCATCGGCACGACCTGCGCATAACCGCCGCCCGCGGCGCCGCCCTTGATGCCGAACACCGGGCCGAGCGAAGGCTCGCGAAGGGCGATCATGGCTTTTTTGCCGAGCTTTGCCATCGCCTGGCCGAGGCCGACGGTCGTGGTGGTCTTGCCCTCGCCCGCGGGGGTGGGGTTGATGGCGGTGACGAGCACCAGCTTGCCGTTTTTTCTGCCGCCCAGCTTTTTCCACACGTCTGCGGACAGCTTGGCCTTATATTTGCCGTAGAGCTCGAGGTCGTCCGCGTCCAGGCCGATGTCCGCGGCGACATCAACGATCGGGCGCATCTTGCAGCCCTGGGCGATTTCGATATCGGATAACATAACATTTTCCTCCCCGTTGTAGTACACAGTGACAATATTATAACAATGTTCTGCACAGTTTTCCAGCGGCAGCGGCGAAAAATTTGCCGAAATTGTGACTTAAAAAAGCCGCCCTATTGTGGTATGATATAAAGCGGCATCAAAAACTCGTTCCAAAGGAGGGCCGGCGTGGACATTTTCAAAAAAATCACGCATTACATCAAAAATACCGACCTCTATCTGGTGATACTCGCCCTGCTGTGCTCAGCGTACGGCATGGTGCTCATCTATTCGGCAACGCTCAACCCGTCAAGCGCGCTCGACGGCAGCACGCGCAACCTGTTCATCCAGGGTGCAGCAATCCTGATCGGCCTGGGCGCGTTCATCATCATGAGCCTGATCGACCTCGAGACCATGAGCGGCTGGTGGAAGATATTTGTCCTCATCAACATCGGATTGCAGATGCTGCTGTTCACCCCGCTCGGTGAGGAGGTCAACGGCCAGCGCGCATGGCTCGATCTTGGCCCCACCAGTTTGCAGCCCGGCGAGCTGGGCAAGCTGATCTTCATTTTCACGCTTGCCGCGCACATTTCCGAGATCAAGGAGCACATCAGCGAATGGCGCGGCCTGTTCGTCATTGCGCTGCACACGCTCATTATGATGGGCGCGGTCGTGATCAGCTCGGGCGATACCGGCATGGCGATCCAGTATTTCATGATCGCGCTGATCATGCTGTTTGCGGCCGGGCTGTCGCTCAAGTGGCTGGGCGTAGGCTGCGGGCTGGCAGTGGTGAGCATCCCGATCCTGTGGAATTTCATTCTGGATGATTACCAGAAAACCCGTATCCTCGTGCTGTTCGATCCCTCGATCGACCCGGAAACCTCCCGTCAGGCGACCTATGGCAAAATCGCCATCGGCTCAGGGCAGATGGACGGGCAGGGATTGACCCACGGCACGATGACGCAGATGCAGCTTGTGCCGGAGAACCACACCGACTATATTTTCTCGGTCGCGGGCGAGGAGCTGGGCTTTATCGGGTGCATGCTGATCATCGGCCTGCTGGTGCTGCTGATTGCACGTATCTTTTACGTTTCCTACCGCGCCTCGACGACGTTTTCCTCGCTGCTCGCGGTGGGCGTGGGCGGCATGTTCATGTTCCAGGTGTTTATGAATATCTTCATGAATATCGGCCTGCTGCCGGTCATGGGCCTGACGCTGCCGTTTTTCTCCTACGGCGGCACCTCGGTGCTGACGATGTACGCCGCGCTCGGCATTGTGGCGGGCGTGCGCATGCGGGAGAAGCCGTCGTGGCTGCAATAACAGCAGTATAGGGGGGATCCGATCCCCCCCTATTATACGAGGGCGGTTCCGAAGAAACCGCCCCTCGATACCCCTTGGACGCCGCCCGGGGCGGCTGGGTCGGGGTATGAAATGACCGGGCGAAGCCCGGCCATTTCATGGAAACCGCGTAGCGGTTTCCTGTCAATACCGCGCGGGACGCGCGGCAGCACTGGCTTAGGATGTGCTGCGGGCATTTACGCCGCTAACGGGCAAAGAATATGGAAAGGAAGTCGAGATCATGGACAGAAACAAGGCCTGGGAGCTTCTTTGCAAGTACAACAAGGAGCCGTTCCACCTGCGCCACGCGCTGACGGTCGAAGGCGTGATGCGGTACTTTGCGGAGCAGCGCGGCGAGGACGCGGATTTCTGGGGCGTGGCCGGCCTGCTGCACGATATCGACTTTGAGATGTGGCCCGAGGAGCACTGTCAGAAGGCGCCTGAGCTGCTGCGCGAGGGCGGTGCGGACGAGGCGACCATCCATGCGGTGTGCAGCCACGGCTGGGGCGCGTGCTCGGACGTGGAGCCCACGCACGAGCTGGAGAAGCTGCTGTTCGCTGCGGACGAGCTGACCGGCCTGATCTGGTCGGCGTCGCTCATGCGGCCGTCGAAAAGCGTGCAGGACATGGAGCTCAAGAGCCTGAAGAAAAAGTTCAAGGACAAGAAGTTCGCCGCCGGCTGCTCGCGCGACGTGATCGTCAAGGGCGCGGAGCTGTGCGGGCTGACGCTCGAGGGGCTGATGCAGCAGACGCTGGACGCGATGCGCGCCACAGAGGACACGGTAAACGCGCAGATGGAGCAGATTTAAGAAGATACAGTAAAAGCCGCCCGGTTGGGCGGCTTTTGTCATGCCTGCTGTTTTATCTGCGGCGGCGGCGCTGGTAATTGGTGTTGCGGTAACGCGAGCGCATGTTTTTGCGCTGCTGGCGGCGGCGCATGCCGCCGAACGTCAGGTTGAACAGGATGTACAGCACAATAAATACCGCGAGCACGATCAGGATCACCTTGAACACCGTGCTCTGGAAAAAGTTGCTGAGCAGGTCGGCGTAATACAGCACGGTGCTCCGCTCCACGTCGCTCAGTGCGACCAGCTCGACCGTACCGTAGGTGACGCCGTTGTAGGAATAAGTCGCGCTTCCGATCACGTCGCCCGCCTTGATGGGCGCGTCCACGCTGTCGGGGGCGGTGATTTGCGGCTCGCCCAGATCTTCAACCTCCAGATCGCTGGGGAGCAGCGAAACCAGATCGCTTTTTGCGGTCAGCACGAGCTGGTCGGTGTCGGTGGACAACCGGACATGGACATAGTCGATCGTGTCGCCCTGCCGGGCCAGCGTTTTGGAAGTGAAGGACTCAAAGCCCCACTCGAACAGTGCTTTGGTATCCGTGAAGCTGGCGGCAACATTGCTGTATTCCAGCGAACTGCTGTCACAGCCCATGACGACTGAGTACAGCTTGGCGTCGCCGTATTCTGCATAGCCGACAAAGCAGTTGCCCGCCTGCGAAGTGTTGCCGGTCTTGATGCCCTTGCAGTATGCGTATGCCCACGGCTGATAGGAGCTGAAGATCAGCTGGTTGGTGGTCAGGATGATGCGCTCATCCTGCAGATTGGTTTTGGCCATGCGGTGCTGCACGGTATCGACAATATTTGCAAAGGTCTCGTCCTGCATGGCGGCATAGGCGATTTTGTACAGGTCGCGCGCGGTGGTATAGTGGTTATCGTCATGCAGGCCGCAGGGGTTTACAAAGTGCGTGCCCGTGCAGCCGAGCTCCTCAGCGCGCTGGTTCATCATGTCCACAAAGGCTTCGTAGCTGCCTGCAACGTGCCGCGCGAGCATGTAAGCGGCTTCATTGCCCGAGGGCAGCATGAGGCCGTAGAGCAGATCCTCGACCGTGACGGTCTCGCCCTCTTTAATACCGGCGCTCGAGCTGTCCGCCTCGAGGGTTTCAAAGTCGGACGCCTGGGCGGTTACGGTCTCGCTCAGGTCCTCCACGTTTTCCAGCACAAGCAGCGCGGTCATGATCTTGGTGGTGGACGCCGGGTAACGGCGCTCGTCCGCGTTTTTCTCATACAGCACCATGCCGGAGTCAGGGCTGATCAGCAGCGCGGCCTCGGCGTTGGTCGCCGGGGCATTCGCTGCGGCAGCGATGACATTCGTGGTGTTGGTCGCGCCCGGCTGGGTGGAGTCCGTTGTGGTTCCGTCCCCTTCGGAATCCCCGGTGCCCTCGGTGTAGCCGGTGTCCTCGGAACTGGTTTCATCCTCCGGGGCGGCGAGCGCCTGCGGCAGGGGGGCGGCTGCAAACAGCAGCGCAAGGCACAGAAGCAGCGCTGCAAAGCGGCTGCAATTTGATTTGGTCTTATTTTTCATCGTTATCCCCCAGTGAAAAGTCTGCGTCCGTGAAATGCCCGCGCAGCGCGGCAGGCCTCGGCGGGATACGGCGCAGGGGGTCGTAGCGGAACGCACGGCAGTGGTCCGTGCCGTCCACAACGCCGCGGCGGCGGCAGAGGATGCGCTCGCCGTCCGCCATGGGGGCGCCGTGCGCACAATAGGTGCAGCGCGGCTCGATATTTTTTCGCAGCAGCTTTTTCAGCCTCATGCGGGTGGTCACTCCAATCAAAGGGGCGGGCGCCGCAGCGCGGCCCCGTATTCTGTGACCCATTATATCTTATTTTTCGCCTTTTTTCCACCCCCAATTACAAACAAAACCGCAAGCGCCACCAAAGCCGCCGCCGCGGCATGGTATGGCAGCGGCGCGGGTGCAGCCGGAGCGAAAACCGTGAGCGCGGAAGGGGAAAAGCGGAACGCCAGCGCGGTCAGCAGCGCAGCCAGTGCGCCGTGCAGCAGCTTGGCCGCGGTAAATCCTGCCATCGGCAGGTCCTGCGGCGCGGCGAGCGCGCGTACCTGGAACTGCACGGCAAGTCCGCCGAAGCCGAGCAGGAAGGACGCGAGCGTGAGCCGCCCGCCGGCGGACAGGGGCAGCTGCGCAAGGCCGTCCAACCCGTTGGTCAGTTCGATAAGGCCGGTCAGCGCCGCGCCGTACGGGATGCGTGCGAGCACGGGCGCGAGCAGCCGCAGCAGGATGGAGAACACGGTCAGGAAGGCGGTCACGGTCAAGGCGGTCGCAGCAGCCTGCTGGACTGCCGCGCAGAATGCCGCTGCAAAGCCTTCCCGCGGCGCGGCAGGCCGGGGGGCGTTTTCCAGAGGGGGAGCAGGCGCGTCCCCGTCCCGCGCGGTCAGCAGCCCGGCGAGCAGGGCGGACAGCACATGGATGCCGTACAGCACCGCGCCCGTGCGCGCGCTGCCGAACACGCCCAGCCCGACCAGACCGATGCAGAAGCCGGGGCTTGCGCAGTTGCAGAACGAGTTGACGCGCGCCGCATCCGCCCGGGACAGCGCGCCCTGCCCGAGCAGCCCGGCAGCGGTCGCCGCGCCGACCGGGTACCCGCCTGTCAGCCCGAGGACGACCGCGCCTGCCGCCGCGGGCGGCAGATGGTACAGCCGGGCGAGCGGCCGCGCAAGCAGGCGGCCGAGCGCCTCCGCAAAGCCGGTGCGCACGAGCAGCGCGCCCGCAAGGAAAAAGGGGAAGAGCGCGGGCAGCGCCTCGCGCGCGGCGAGGGAAAGCCCTTCGCGCACCCCTTCCGCACTGGCGGCGGGGCAGAGCAGGAACGCAGCAAACAGCGCAAGAGATAAGAACAGCTTCATGGAAGCACCTCAATCCTTTCGATTGTTCAGGTTATGCCGGGCAGGCAAGTTTGATGCCGCCGCCGCATACAATAGCCCGGACGGAGGAGGGAACGCATGGCGCACGAGGGGTTTGGCGCGGCGCTGTTTGACGACCTGCACGGCGCGCGGCCGCGCGTGGAGATCATCGGCAACAGCCGCGTTGTGGTGGAGAACCACCGCGGCATACAGGAATACGACGACGGCGTGCTGCGCGTCAGGTGCAGCGGCTGTGAGGTGCGCATCACCGGGACGGGGCTGGCGCTGACCGCGCTCTCGCTCGATGAGCTGGCGGTGACCGGGACGATCGTGTCGGTTGAATACACAACAGCGGAATAGCACACGGAAGGGAGGGGGAGCGGATGCTCGGACGGCTTTTGCTGCTGGCGCGCGGGCAGGTGCGCGTGCGTGTGACGGGCGCGAGCCTGCCGCGCTTCCTCAACCTGTGCGCGTTCCACAGCCTGACGCTGCGGCATATGAAGCGCACCGCGTGGGACGAGATGTACGCAACCATGTCGGTGGCGGATTTCCGCGCGCTGCGGCGGTACATGGGGCGCACGGGCTGCCGCGTGCATATCGTGCGGCGGCGGGGCGCGCCCTTCACTGCGGCGCGGCTGCGGCCGAGGTATGCGCTGTGGGGCGGCTTTTTGCTGCTCGTGCTGGTGTGCTTTATGCTGTGCACCCGCATCTGGTCGATCGAGACCGACATCAGCCCCGCGCTCGACGAGGCCGAGGTGATGCAGCAGCTGGATGACCTCGGTGTACATATCGGCGCGCGCATCGGTTCGATCAACACCCGAAGCATCCGGTGGAAGATCCTGCAATTGCAGCCCAATATGACGTTTTTCGCGCTCAACATCCGCGGCAACAGCGTGACCATACAGGCGGACGGCGCGCAGCCGCCCGGCGCAATGCTCGACCAGGACGCAGTGGTCAAAGTGGTGGCCGAGCGGGACGGCGTGATCAAGAGCGTGCTAGCGCTGGACGGGCAGGCGGTCGTCCAGGCGGGGGATGCAGTGCAGGCGGGGGATACGCTGATCAGCGGGCTGGTGCCGCCGACCCGCGAGGAAGGGGAATACCACCTGACCCATGCGCGCGGCGAGGTCGAGGCCTATACCCTGCGCACGGCGCAGGCGGCGCGCGCCCTGACTGTGGAGGAAAAGCATTACACCGGCAAGGTGCGGCGGCAGTACGCGCTCATTTTGGGAAATAGACGGTTAAATTTATATATTGGGAGTGGAATTACAGGGGGGACCTGTGATAAAATAATGGAGACAAAGACGCTGCGCCTGTCGGACAGCGTGGTGTTCCCGGTGTCGCTCGTCGTGCAGACCTATGTATTTTACGAGCGGGAGCCGGTGGAGCAAAGCGTGGACGACGTGCGGGTGGATATGTTCTCCCGTGCGCTCGGGGGCGTCGCCGCGGACATGGACGGCACGGTGACCGGGCACAGCGAGACGGTTGCCGAGGAGAACGGCGCGGCGGTATTGCGCATGTCGGTGCACGCGGTCGAGCAGATCGGCGCGGAGGCGCTGGACGACAGCAAGATCCCGGCGCCGGAGCCGGAGGAGGGAGCCGCGCCGCAGACCTGAACCGGGTGGGCACCGATCCCCCGCGCCGCAGCGCGCATGCAAACAGAACATTGCGGTGTGCCGTAATGTTCATAAAAACCGGGAGCACAAGATGAATTGACGCGAAGCGTCAAGAGAGAGCGGCCTGGGCCGTGCATCACGGTTTTTATACAGGAACAGGAAAAAGTTTTTGTGGAACTTTTCTCTGCATAGGACGCATCTGCGGCGCAGCCGCGGTGCGTCCCTTCGTCCGAAACAACCGTTTCGGACGACATCAAAACGAAAGCAAGGTGCAAACCATAGAACAGACAATCCAGGTGGAACAGACCGAACTGCTCATGGCGGTTTTCGGTGCATTTGACGAAAATATCAAACTGATCGAGCGCGAGCTCGGCGTGTCGGTCGTCAGCCGCGGGACCGAACTGAAAATTTCCGGCGAAGACGCGGAGGTGGACGTTGCCGCGCGCACGATCGGCGCGCTGGCCGCAATGGCGGGGCGCGGCGAGGCGATCAGCACGCAGACCGTGCAGTACGTCATCGGCCTTGCACGCGACGGCCGCGAGGCCGAGGTGCATACCATGAGCCGCGATGTGCTCTGCATCACGGCCAAGGGCAAGCCGGTCAAGGCCAAGACGCTCGGCCAGAAACGCTATATGGAGGCCATCCGCAAAAATACGATCGTCATGGGCGTCGGCCCGGCGGGCACGGGCAAGACTTACCTTGCCGTTGCCGCTGCGGTCGCGGCCTTCCGGGACAAGCAGGTCTCCCGCATCATCCTGACGCGCCCGGCGGTCGAGGCGGGCGAAAAGCTGGGCTTCCTGCCCGGCGACCTGCAAAGCAAGGTCGACCCCTATCTGCGCCCGCTGTATGACGGCCTGTTCGACATGCTCGGCGCGGAAAACTTTACGAAATATCAGGAGCGCGGCTCGATCGAGGTTGCGCCGCTCGCCTATATGCGCGGCCGCACGCTGGACGACAGCTTCATCATTCTCGACGAGGCGCAGAACACCACGCCCGAGCAGATGAAGATGTTCCTCACCCGCCTGGGCTTCGGCTCGCAGGCGGTCATCACGGGCGACATCACGCAGGTCGACCTGCCGGACGGCAAACAGTCCGGCCTCAAGGAGGCGCTGCGCGTACTGGACGGCGTGGAGGGCATCGCCCAGTGCTACCTGACCGAAAAGGACGTCGTGCGCCATGAGCTGGTGCAGCGCATCGTCAAGGCGTATGCGGATTACGAGAGCAAAAAGGGCAAGGGCAGGGCGCCGGATAACAAACATCCGGCCTTCCGCCGAAAAGGGGAAAAACGATGAACCACCAGATCAATATCGGGTTTGAAACCGGGGTGGAGGACGAGCAGTCGGTCCGCGAGCTGATCCGTACCTGTGCGCTGCGCGTGCTCGAGAGCGAAAAGGTGCCGTTTGACGCGGAGATCGACGTGACCGTCGTGGACGCGGATACGATCCGCGAGATGAACGCCGAGTACCGCGATAAGGACACGGTGACCGATGTGCTTTCCTTCCCGATGTACGAATTTCTAAACGGCGAGCCGCAGGAAGAGCTCGAGCGTGAGCCGGACTCGGGCTGCGTTATGCTGGGGGATATGATCCTCTGCTATACGCGCGCCTGCGAGCAGGCGGCCCAGTTCGGCCACTCGCCTGCGCGCGAGTGCGGCTACCTGACCACGCATTCCGTGCTGCATCTGCTGGGCTATGACCATGAGCGGAATGATGCGGACACCCGCCTGATGCGCGGGAAGGAAGAGGACAACCTTTCCTTCCTCGGCCTGACAAGAGACACAGAGACATGAAGAAAAACATCCGAAAACTGCATGAGAGCTTTCTTCACGCGTTCCGCGGGCTGGGACTGTGCATCCACGGGGAGCGTAACTTCCGCGTGCACATGGTGGCGGCGTTCTACGTCACCGTGTTCGCGCTGCTCGGGCGGGCATCCGCGGAGCAGGCCGCGCTGCTGTGCATCTGCTTCGGCCTGACCATGGGCGCGGAGCTGATGAACACCGCGATCGAGCGTCTGTGCGACCGGCAGGCGAGCGGGTATGACGGCTTTGTCCGCAACGCGAAGGACATCGCGGCCGCGGGCGTATTCGTGTGCGCGGCGGCGTGCGTTGCGGTGGGTGTGTGCGTTTTCCTTGCCGGCGGCGTGCTGCTGACGGCGCTGCAGTACATTTTTGCGCACCTGTGGATCGCGATGGTGCTGGTGGTCACGGTACCCGTCGCGCTGTGGTTTATTTTTTATTATGGGAGAATACAATGAGTAAGATTACCAAAACCGCGGTCGTTTCCGTGGTCGGACGGCCGAATGTCGGCAAGTCCACAATGACAAACAAGCTGGTCGGGCAGAAGGTCGCCATTGTGTCGAGCAAGCCCCAGACCACGCGCACGCGCATCACGGGCGTGCTCAATAAGGGCGAGACGCAGTACGTCTTTCTGGACACGCCCGGCCTGCACAAGCCGCGCTCCCGCCTGGGCGACTATATGTGCAAGGTCGTGACCGACACGGTCTCCGAGGTGGACGTGGCGGCGCTTGTCGTCGAGCCGATCGCCAACATCGGCCCGGCCGAGCAGAGCCTGATCGACCAGATCAGGCAGCACCGCATGCCGTCCATCCTGGTCATCAACAAGATCGACACGGTGAAAAAAGAGGAGCTGCTTGCGGTCATCGCTGCCTATGCCGCGGCGCACGAGTTCGACGCGGTCGTGCCGGTCTCTGCGCGCACGGGCGAGGGCTTAAACGACTTCCTCTCGGAAGTGGACAAGTACGCCATCGAAGGCCCGCAGCTGTTCCCGGACGATATGGTCTCCGACCAGCCTGAGCGGCAGCTCGTGGCCGAGATCATCCGCGAGAAGATGCTGCGCCTTTTAGACCGCGAGGTGCCGCACGGCGTTGCGGTCGGCATCGAGCGCTGGAACGAGCGCGAGGACGGTCTCATTGAGATCAACGCGGTCATCTACTGCGAGAAAAACAGCCACAAGGGCATTATCATCGGCAAGCAGGGCGCCATGCTCAAGGAGATCGGCCGGCAGGCGCGCGCGGACATCGAGCGCATGCTGGACGCGAAGGTGTTCCTCGAGCTGTGGGTCAAGGTCAAGGAGGGCTGGCGCAACAACCAGTACCAGATGCGCAACTTCGGCTACGAGGATCAGTAAATGGCCGAGGTCAAGCTGCGCGCACTCGGCCTGCGCGAGGTGGATTTCGGCGACTTTGACCGCTACCTGACCGTGCTGACCGAGGACGGCCGCAAGGTTGAAATTTTATGCAAAAACGCGCGGCGGGGCAAAAAGCAGAACCCTGCCGCGCGGCAGTTTTGTTATTCCGAATTCATCCTGTCCGAGCGGCGCGGGCGGTACACTCTGCGCGATGCAGACTTTGTCCACTCGTTTTTCCCGCTCTCGCAGGACATCGAGCGGTACGCGCTCGCGTGCTATCTGGCCGAAGTTGCCGCGGCGCTCACCACGCCGGACGAGGACAGCCCGGCCATCTGCCGCCTGCTGCTGCACGCGCTGTACGCGCTGGAGGGCAAAAAGCGCGAGCCCGCGCTCATCAAGGCGGCGTTTGAGTGGCGTGTGATGGCGGAGAGCGGCTACGCGCCCGACCTGTCGGATTGCGGCGTGTGCGGGAATGTGATCGAGCAGCCGCCGGTATACTTTTCCGTGCGCGCGGGCACGGCGGCGGACGAGCGGTGCGCCCGGCGCGTCGGCGGGTATCAAAAGCTCGCGGACTCCACGCTGCGCGCGCTCGTGCATGTGCTGACGTGCGAGACGGGCAAGGTGTACGCCTTTGTGCTGACCGGCCCGGCGCGCGAGCAGTTCTGCCGCATGGCGGAGGACTATGTACAGTACCACCTCGGGCGAGGGTTTGACAGTTTGCAGTTTTACCACTCGGTTGCGCTGTAAAAGGGGGAAATGCCATGAAACCCGTGATCAGACAGACCGCACTACGGTATAATGTATATGTGCAATTGGCTGTGGACGCTGCGGCTTTGCTCGTGATCGCACTGAGCTGGCACAGGGGAACTGTGCAGTTCCCGTGGATAGCGCTGCTTCTGCTGCTTTCGCTTGGCAATGTGTTTGCTTGCGGACATAATCTGCTCGGTACTTTGAAACAGTTTTTGCCGGATGAGGAATACCAGCGCCTTGCCGCACGGTATTTTCCGTATGGAAATCGCTGGCTTTGGACGCTGCTGCAATACAGGCAGCTGAGGGTCATGGCCGGTGAAACCGGCCGCGCAGTCCTGCGCCTGTGGCTGGGAATCATCGGTATGTGCGCGGGTTCGATGCTGGTTATTTATGTGGCTGTATATTTGCTTGCCGTTGCCTTATAATACACTTCAGGAGTAAAATATGAACAGATTAGGGGAAAAATCCTTAAAAACACTGGAATATTACGAGATCCTCGACCGCCTTGCGGCGCAGGCCGCGTCCGAGGCGGCGAAGGAAAAATGCCGCGCCCTGCGGCCGCTGGACGACCATGAGCAGGCGCAGGTCTGGATGGATCAGACGACCGACGCGAAGAACCTGATGATCCGGCAGGGCAGCCCGGGCTTCGGCGGCATCCGCGAGGTGGGTGCGACGCTGGTGCGCGCCGCGCGCGGCGGCACGCTGAACCCGCGCGAGCTGCTCGACGTGGCGAGCCTGCTGCAAACCGCGCGCCGCGCGCTGGTGTACGACGCGGAGCACGAGGAAAAGACCACGCTCACGCCGATTTTCGGCCTGCTTTCCGGCAACCGGACGCTCGAAGAGGCCATCACGACCGCAATCGTCTCCGAGGAGGAGATCGCGGACGGCGCAAGCCCCGAGCTGCTGTCCATCCGCCGCGAGCTGCGGCGCATTTCGGGCAAGGTGCGCGAGACCTTGAACCGCCTGATCTCGGGCGAGCGGTCCAAGTATTTGCAGGAAACCATCGTCACCCAGCGAAACGGGCGCTATGTTGTGCCGGTCAAGGCAGAGCACCGCGGCGACATCCCGGGCCTCGTGCACGATACCTCGTCCACCGGCGCGACCGTGTTTGTCGAGCCCGCGGCGGTCGTGGAAATCAACAACCAGATCAAGGTGCTCGAGGGCCGCGAGGAGGCCGAGATCGAGCGCATTCTGGCCGAGCTGTCGAACGAGGTCGCGCTGTATAAAAATGCAATCGAGCAGGACTATGACGCGCTCGTCTCACTAGACTTCATCTTCGCGCGCGCCAGGCTGTCGTTTGAGATGAACGCCGCGCCGCCGGTGCTCGTGGAGGGCGCGAGCCGCTGCCGCCTGCTGCGCGCGCGGCACCCGCTGCTCGACAAGGACAAGGCGGTGCCGATCGACATCGCCATCGGCGACGACTACGACACGCTGGTCATCACCGGCCCAAACACGGGCGGCAAGACCGTGTCGCTCAAGACGCTGGGGCTTTTGAGCCTGATGGCGGCCTCCGGCCTGCATATCCCGGCGAACGAGCAGTCGGAGATCGGCCTGTTCGAGCATGTTTACGCGGATATCGGCGACGAGCAGAGCATCGAGCAGTCGCTCTCCACCTTCTCCGCGCACATGAAGACCATCGTGTCCATTATGGACTGCTGCGGGCAGGGCGACCTTGTGCTGTTCGACGAGCTGGGCGCGGGCACCGACCCGGTGGAGGGCGCGGCGCTCGCGGTCGCAGTGATCGGCTATGCGCGCCAGATGGGGGCGTGTGTCGCGGCGACCACGCATTATGCGGAGCTCAAAACCTTCGCGCTGACCACCGATGGGGTGGAGAACGCCTCGTGCGAGTTCAACGTGCAGTCGCTCCAGCCGACCTACCGCCTGCTGACCGGCATCCCGGGCAAGTCCAACGCCTTCGCCATTGCGGCGCGGCTGGGGCTCCAGCCCACCATCATCGAGTGCGCGAGGGAGCAGGTCTCGACCGAGGACGCGCGGTTTGAGGACGTGCTGGCTGAGCTCGAACGCGAGCGCCGCCGCATCGAGCAGATGAAGGAAGAGGCGCAGAAAATGCGCTCCGCGGCGCAGTCCGAGCGGGACAAGATGCGCGCCGAGCGCGACGCGGCCGAGGAGCGCGCGGACAAACTGCTCGAAAGTGCGCGCAGCCAGGCGGACCGCATCCTCAAGGACGCGCGCATGACTGCCGAGACCGTGTTCGACGAGCTCGAGGACATGAAAAAGAAGGCGCAGAAGAAAAACGCGGACCAGAACCTCGCCGCGGCCAAGGCCGCGCTGCGCGGCGTCATCACGCAGACCGAGAACGAGCAGCGCCGCGGCATCCAGAAGCGCGTGGTCGAGGCGGATGAGGTGCGCCCGGTGAAAAAGGGCGACCGCGTGCGCCTGCTGAACGTCGGCGGCGTGCTGGCGAACGTGCTCGCGCCCGCGGATAAGGACGGCAACGTGCAGGTACAGGCCGGGCCGATGAAGATGACAGTCAAGGAGAACGAGCTGCGCGTCGTGGAGGAGACCAAACCTGCGAAAAAAACCGCACCGCAGCCGCGCCGGGATGCGCCGAAACGCGAGCTCAACATCCGCTCGGCGGAGAGCGAGGTCGATGTGCGCGGCATGAGCGCGGAAGAAGCCCTGTTTGAGGTGGATAACTTCCTGTCCCGCGCGATTATGGCGGGCCTGCCGTCGGTCACGGTCATCCACGGCAAGGGCACGGGCGTGCTCCGGAATGCGGTGCAGCAGCACCTGCGGTCGAACAAGCGCGTCAAGAGCGTGCGCAGCGGCGTTTACGGCGAAGGCGAGCAGGGCGTCACGGTTGTAGAACTGCGCTGAAAAACCCACCTTTTTGCCGATTCCAAACCAAGGTGCAGGGCAAATTGCCTGATTGTTCGAAAAAATGCAGGAAAATTTTCATCAAAAACACAGATGGAAGGAATGCAAAATAACCTTGACGAAATCGGGGAAAGGGGTTAGACTATATATATCGGAATATATCGGATTTGAAAAAATAGGAGCGATGCAAATTATGTATTCGAAAGAGGTACAGGTTACAAACCAGGTAGGCTTATATGCCCGCCCGGCCACTTTTTTCATTCAGAAAGCAAATGAGTTCAA
>DXIC01000147.1 GCA_019113065.1 Candidatus Agathobaculum stercoravium | reverse complement strand
CATGCGCATGGGTGTCGAAATACTTGATGGGCAGGGATTCCATCTTGCTGAACAGGTCGTCACGCAGGTGGCGCATGGTGCCCTGGCTGACGTTTACCATGATGCGGTTATACAGGAACGCCGCCACAACGCCGCAGGCCATGATGCAGGCCAGCCGCACCAGGTCGGACGCCAGCGCGCTGAAATCGTTCGAGCCGGTGTTCAGCATCGGCACGATGTAGTCATCCACCAGCGTCTGCGGGAAGGTCGCGCCCACGACCGTGCACACCGCGTTGACCAGGATGCAGAGGATGACCAGTGCAAACAGGATTTTATAGTAATGCAGCATATAGCCGATGACGCGTTTGAGCACGGCTACCGAACGCTGCTTGAGTCCTCTTTGTTTCATACTTTGCTTTCCTCCTTTCACGCCGGCTGGTCGAAGTCGCCGCCGCCCTTGACCTGGGATTCATAGATCTCCTGATAAATGGCGTTGGTCCTCAGCAGGTTTTCATGCGTGTCAAAGCCGTTGATGCGGCCTTCGTCCAGCACAAGGATGCGGTCGGCGCCCTCGACGCTCGAAATGCGCTGCGCAATGATGATCTTGGTTGTGCCCGGGATGCGCTCGGCAAACGCCGCGCGGATCTTGGCGTCGGTCGCGGTATCGACCGCGCTGGTCGAGTCGTCCAGAATAAGCACCTTGGGCTTTTTCAGCAGCGCGCGCGCAATGCAAAGGCGCTGCTTCTGGCCGCCGGATACGTTCGCGCCGCCGCGCTCAATGCGGGTGTGGTAGCCGTCCGGCATGCGGTCGATGAATTCGTCCGCACAGGCGGCCCTGCACGCCTCGATGCATTCCTCCTCGGTCGCGTCCGGATTGCCCCAGCGCAGGTTATCCAGGATCGTGCCGGAAAACAGCGTGTTCTTCTGGAGCACCACGGAAACCTGATTGCGCAGGGCTTCCATATCGTACCGGCGCACATCCGTGCCGCCGACGCAGACCGAGCCGTCGTCCACATCGTACAGGCGGCAGATCAGGTTGACCAGACTGCTCTTGCCCGAGCCGGTGCCGCCGATGACGCCGATGGTCTCGCCGGACCTGATGTGCAGGTCGATATCGGACAGGGCGTTTTTGCCGCTGCCGTGCTTGTAGGAGAAGTTGACGTGGTTGAAGTCGATGCTGCCGTCCGCCACCTCCATGACCGGCTGTTCCGGGTCGTGCAGGTCGGGGGTCTCGTCGAGCACTTCGCTGATACGGCGGATGCTCGCCATGGACATGCTGATCATGACCACGACCATGGACAGCATCATCAGGCTCATCAGCAGGCTCATGATGTAGCTGAACAGGCTGGTCAGGTCGCCGGTGGTCAGGCTGCCGCCCACGATGAACTGCGCGCCGAGCCACGATACCGAGATGATGCAGAAATACACGGCGATCATCATGGCCGGGTTGTTAAAGGCGAGCAGGCCCTCGGCCTTGACCGACAGACGGTACAGGTTGCCTGACGCCTTGGAGAACTTGGTGTTTTCATAGCCCTCGCGCACAAACGCCTTGACTACGCGGATCGCGGAGATGTTTTCCTGCACGCTGGCGTTCAGGTCGTCGTATTTCGTGAACACCTGGTTGAAGATCTTCATGGTGACCGTCATGATCGTGCCGAGCACGATGACCAGGAACACGACCGCAATCAGAAACATCATGCTCAGATGTATATTAATCAGCAGGCACATCAGGAAGCTGAAGATCAGGTTGAGCGGCGCGCGCACCGCCACGCGGATGACCATCATAAACGCGTTCTGCACGTTTGTGATATCGGTCGTCATGCGGGTGACAAGGCCCGGCACGCTGAATTTGTCAATGTTGGAAAAGGAAAAGGTCTGGATGTTGGCGTAAATGGCCTCACGCAGGTTCGCGGACAGGCCGGAAGATGCGCTGGCGGCAAACTTGCCCGCTGTTGCGCCGAAAAACAGGCTGAAAAACGCCATGACGATCATCAGGGCGCCGTAGCGGTAAATTGCCGGCATGTTGCCGGCCTGCAAGCCTTCGTCAATGATTTTTGCTGTGATAAACGGCAGCAGGATTTCCATAACCACCTCAAACGCGGTCAATCCGATGCAAAGGAAAGTGTCCTTTTTATATTGCCTGAGCTGGCTTATCACTTTTCTCATGCTCCGATGCCTCCTTCTGTTTACATTCGTTCGCTGCTATCAGTTTTTGTAACATTTTGCCCTGGAGCCGCTCGATCGCGCCCAGCTCCTCGGGCGTAAAATTCCGGTCCAGCCAGCCCTGCGCCTGCCGGTTGTATTCAGACAGGGCCTCCATGATCTGCTTGCCCCTGTCTGTTGCATACAACAGCTTGCGGCGGTCGTCGCCCGTGCAGTGCTCGACCCGTACATACCCTTTCTCCCGCAGCTGCTTGATCAGCCCGGACAGGGTCGCTTTGGAATACCCGTACGCATGGTGGATGGCGGTCAGCGAAGCGCCCTCTTGCGCGTGCCGCAGGATGTACAGCAGCACCTGTGACTGGCAGCCCGTGATCTGCTCCTTGTCCATCACCCGGTTTGCCCACAGCTCCAGCTGAATGCCGATCTGCCGGTTGTTGCGCGCCAGCGTACCTATATCCAATGCCATGCCTGATTCCCCTCCTTCCAATCGTTCAGCATATGAACAATTTCGTTCCTTACTTTTTTATAGCACAAATATTCTTGTATGTGAAATTCAAATATGCTATCATCTATAAAAGGCTTTTATAGTATTTATGTATTGCACAAATGTATGCGAAGAAATCCGAGGTGTTTTGTATGAATACCACACAGCTGGAATGCTTCATGGCGGTTGCCAATTTCCTGAACTTCTCCCGCGCGGCGGAGTCGCTGCGCCTGACCCAGCCGGCGGTCAGCCACCAGATCAGCGCGCTGGAGGACGAAATGGGCGTGCGCCTGTTCCACCGCACCAGCAAAAGCGTCCGCCTGACGCAGGAAGGCTACCTGTTCACGCAGTACGCCGGGGAGATCCTCAAGCTGTCCAACCTGTCCAAAGCGCGCCTGCGCGAGGCGCAGCAGGCGCAGCCGCTGCACCTGGGTATCGGCTGCCGCAGCGCATCCAAGCTCCAGCTGGTGCAGAAGGCGCTCAAACGCTTCCGGCAGCAGGAGCCGAACCTGCTCCCGATCCTCCGCCTGATCCCGTTTGATTCCCTCGAAAACCTGCTCGAGGACGGCGAGATCCAGATGATGTTCTGCTATCAGGAGGCCGTGCCCAGAAAAGCCGCCTACCGCGAGCTTGGCCGGTTGCCCATCGCCTGTATGTGCGCGCAGGACGACCCCCTGGCCGCACATGAACAGCTCACCCTGCAGGATCTGAGAAACGCCGGGCGGATCGCAACCTTCCGCCCCTCGGTGTTCCCGCCCGCGCTCTTCCACATCCAGAGCCAGATCATCTCCGGCCGCATGCCGGACCAGATGCTGTTCTGCGACAATCTGGAAGTCCTGCATACACTGGTTTCGGCCGGCTTCGGGTTTGCCGTGGTGGCGGACTGCCCGCAGGTGCGCCAGCCCGGGCTGAAATATATCCCCCTGCCGGAATTCGAGCCGCTCTCCTTCGGCGCGGCCTATCTGTCCGGCGCGGCGCACCCTGTCCTGCGGCAGTTCCTCTCCCTGCTGGAGTCACTCCTCCGGCAGGGCGCCGAAGCCTGACCCCCCGCCCGCGCAAAAAAGGGAAGCGGCCTTCCCAAAAGTTTGGAAAAACCGCTTTCCTGCTGCAAAACACGGCTTTTGGCGCGCCGTTTATGTATGGGTCTAAATTAACGTCTTCCGGCGCCATCGCCGCCCCCATGTTGTTCGCGTCCTTGACGCCCATCTCGACCATCTTGCCGAACAGCGCATGTGTGATGCGGATGTGCCCGCTTCCCTGCTCCCCCAGCACGGCTGCGCCTGCCGCGGTAGCCGTCCATTGCGCGGTCGGGGTGCGCTGGCCGCCGTAGGCGAGCGGGAAGCGGTACTGCCGCTCCGCCGAGCAGAAATGCGAGGACGCGGCCGCGACCAGGCGGCGCGCCGCGCCGCCCTCCACCAGGCACGCGCCGAGCGCCAGCCCCTGCGCCATGGTTGAGCACGCGCCGTACTGCCCGAGGTACGGCACGTCCGACTGCATGGACGCGAGGAACGAGCCGATGCACTGGTTGAGCAGGTCGCCCGCCAGGATCATATCAAGGCCGCTTTTTTGCAGCCCGGCTTTTTTGAGCGCGGTCTCGATCGCGGTCTTTTGCAGCTCGCTTTCGGCCAGCTCCCACGATTTCTGCCCCATGCGGTCGTCCCGGGTTACGAAGTCGAACTGCGCGCCCAGCGGGCCTTCGCCCTCTTTTTTGCCGACCGCCGCCGCGTGCGCGAGCAGGAACGGCCGGTTTTCCAACTGCAATGTGCGCTGCCCGATGCGTTTGATCATCCTGCGCCGCCCCCTCCCAGCAAGACCAGCACCAGCCCGTAAACCACACTGGCGGCAATGCCGTACACCAGCACCGGCCCGGCGATGACGAACATCTTCGCCGCCATGCCGAGCACCAGCCCTTCGCTTTTGAACTCCATGGCGGGCGACACGATCGAGTTGGCGAACCCGGTGATCGGCACGATCGTGCCCGCGCCCGCGTGCTTGGCGAGTTTTTCGTACAGGTGCAGGCAGGTCAGCAGCGCGCCGAGGAACACCATTGTGATCGAGGTCGCGGCGGCCGCGTCCGTGGTTTCCAGCCCGCGCCACTGCCAGAAGTTGCTCACCGCTTCGCCCACCGTGCAGATCGCCCCGCCGAACAGGAAGGCTTTCAGGCAGTCCTTCCACAGCGGCGAATCCGGGCTTTTCTGCTCGAGCATCTGCTGATACTTCTGTTTATCCAGCTTCATGCGTTTTTTCTCCTCTCCGGGAGGTTTCTCCCCTGTTTGTGCTATTTTGCGCACCAAACGGGGTTTTATCCATCTGGCATTATAAAATAAACCGGATTTGGTTATTTCAAACAGGTCAAAAATGCAGTATCCTTTTTACCAGAAACACAGGCAAAGGGGACATCCACCATGGAGAAGAGTAAGAAAAAAATCACATTATATGATATTGTCGCGGTCGGCCTGATGGCGGCGGTTGTATTTGTTGTCACCATGTTTTTGTCCATCCGCATCCCGACGCCCACGGGCACGACCATGATCAAGCTCGCCAACGCCTTTGTGCTGCTGTGCGGCCTGCTGCTCGGGCCTGTGCGCGGCGGGTTGGCGGCCGGGTTCGGGTCGATGCTGTTCGACCTGATGACGCCGGAATATGCGCCCGAGGCATGGATCACGTTCATCCGCTTTTTCCTGATGGCGTGGCTGTGCGGCGTAATCGCCTACGCGGGCCATGCGGCGGCGAAAAAGTTTTCGCGCAACCTGATCGCCTGCATTGTGGCGGCGGTATTCTCGTCCGTATTTTATATGGTCAAGGGCATTGTTGAGCTGATGATCGGCGGCAGCGCGCTCGCGCCCGCGTTTGTCAGCAACATCCCCAAACTGCTGACCTCGCCTCCGAATACCATTATTGCGGTGGTTGTGGCGATGGCGCTCCTGCCCGCGCTCAAAAAGGCGCTCGACAGCACGTCGTTCTCCCGCCATCTGGCGCAGGGCGCTTCCAAATAAAACAGGGATCAGAAAAACAAACAGCCGCCGGGGCTCGGGTTCCGGCGGCTGTTCATATATTCTGTTAAATTTCATTCATGGCGCGCTGGGCAGCATAGGCAATGAACTCTTCGGGCGTGGGGCGCGCGCCCTTGCAGGGGATCTGGCGGAGACGGTAGGCGGCAAGGTCATCCGCGGGGTGGTCAAAGGCGGCGTCGATGGATTTCTGGATCTCCCGCCGGACTTCTTCCGGCGTGGTGCCGTGTTCGCGGGCGATTTGCTCAAATATTCCTGTTAAGTTCATATCATTCACCTCATCTACATATATCTTTATAAAAGGATATCTCTGATTTTGAGAATTGTCAATCAGATATATACAAATTAGAGTATATATGAGGTGAGCGCCTTGAGCAGTATCCGTCTATGTCTAAAAGAGATATTGGAACAGCGCGGCATTACACGTTACGAATTAAGCCAGCGCACCGGCATCCGGTATCAAATTA
Source organism: Candidatus Agathobaculum stercoravium (assembly GCA_019113065.1). Lineage (GTDB taxonomy): Bacteria > Bacillota > Clostridia > Oscillospirales > Butyricicoccaceae > Agathobaculum > Agathobaculum stercoravium. The sequence goes on along the minus strand of DXIC01000147.1, from coordinate 10,108 downwards.
TAGATAATTATTACAAAAACAAGGTCATCCGCTACGACAGCGCGCTGCTGCTGAAAATGTGCGTCGCGCTCGACTGCGGGATCGAAGATCTGATTGAAGTCATCAGGTGATACCAGCCCCGCTGTTTCAAACGAGACGCAAAAAACCGCCCCATGGGCGGTTTTTTCCTTATCCAAGCCTTTCCTTGCGCTCGCGGCCGTCGCGCAGCAGCGCGGTCAGCGTTTCGCGGTCGCCCGCGCGGATGGCGCGGCGGTATTCGTCCAGGTGGCCGATGATCTCGTCGATCTCCTGCGCCAGCGGCTCGGCGTTGCACAGGAACAGCTCGCTCCACATGGTCTCGTTCAGTTTGGCCACGCGGGTCAGATCCTTGTAGCTGCCCGCCGAGTAGCCGTTGTGCTTGTCCGCCTCCGGGCTTTTGATGTACGCCGAGGACACGACGTGCGCCAGCTGGGAGGTGAATGCAATCATTTTATCGTGCTGTTCGGCCGTGCAGCGCACGGTCTGGCCGAAGCCGAGCGACATGAAGTAGGCTTCCAGCTGCTCAAGCACGCGCTCGGTGCTGCTCCTGGTCGGCACGAAGATCATGCTCGCCCCGTCGAACAGGGTAGGGAGGGAGAAGTCCAGGCCGGAGAACTCGCGCCCCGCCATCGGGTGCCCGCCGACGAAATGCACGCCCGCGTCGAGCGCGGCCTGCTCAAGCCGGTCGATCATGAACTGCTTGACGCCGACCATATCGACCACCACGCAGCCCTTTTTCATTTTGGGCATGTTCTCCAGCAGCCAGTCGACCGTCGCCTGCGGATACAGGCCGATGATGACGAGGTCTGCTTCCTTATACAGCGCCTCGGTTGCGATCGCGTCGATCGCGCCGTCCGAGAGCGCCTGCTCCGCGGTCGCGCGGGTGCGGTTCCAGCCGAGCACACGGCTGAGCGTGCGCGCCTTGATGGCCTTGGCCATCGAGCCGCCCATCAGGCCGAGGCCGGCAATGAGTACGGTGTCAAACATGGTTGTCCCCCTTGCTTTTGCGATTTAACTTGATTAGATTTTATCGCGTGAATATGCTTTTGTCAACGCAAAAGGCGGCCGGATCAACCAGCCGCCTTTGTTTATCCCTTTTTGGGCCTGGGGTTCACCCGGCAGATATGTTTCCAGACCGGCGTGATCCGGCAGAACACGAACACGATCAGCGCCCCGGCGAGGTTCAGGATCAGGTCGTCCACGTCGCACGAGCCTGCGCCGGTGTACACCTGCGCGACCTCGACCGCGGTGATGCCGAGCGTGAGGGTTGCAGTGAAAAAGAAGATGCTCCGCTGCCAGCGGAACAGCGCGGGCAGCAGCACGCCGAGCGGCGCGAATGCCACGAGGTTGCCCAGCAGGTTGAGGATGACCAGCCGCAGCGAGATATTGCCGTAGCCATAGGCGATGAGGTAATTTTTGATGGTGCGCAGCGGCTCGAGGTTGACCGCGCCGTAGTCCACGCCAAGGTGGAAGCCGCGGCCGAAGGCGTTGTCGAAAAACAGTACGTTCGCCAGCACCCATAAGTAGTACCAGAGCAGCAGCATCATGTAATCATGCCGCCGCGCGCCGCGCGCGCTTTTCGGCACGCCGTAAAACAGCGACACGCCGAGCAGCACGACAAAGCCTGCGGCAAATGCGATTTTCCATTCCGGCCCCACGATATAGCCGGGCGCCAGTTCATAATACAGGTTAAAGCAGAGCAGGACGGCGGTCAAAACTGCCGCCAGCCTGCGGACAAAGGTTTTCAAATGGGGTTTTCTCCTTTGTGGAGGGATTTCGCCTGTTTGGCGGAGGGGAAGCCCGCGGACAGGCCGTAGGGGCGCGCATTGCGCGCCCGGGGGGATTTCGCCTGAAAAGACAGACGACAGCGCCCGCGCTTCACGGGCAGAAATGTGGCCTGCGCGGCCACACTGCGCACAAGAGGGGGTCTAACCCCCTCTTGCGAATCACCCCCGCCGGGGGATGTTCACAGCTGCCCGCGACCGCAAACAAATTTTATCCACATGCTGTGGAAAAATTTGATTTGCGATAACGTCGCGGCAGTTCGGTCTTGCGCCTGACCCCGGGGGCGGGGGTGCTGTCGATGCAAGGCCTGCGCCTTCCGTTTGCGTGAAGGCGACGCTCCGGCCGGGTGCCTTGTGGGCGCGCACTGCGCGCCTCTGCGGAGCGAATTTACATCGCACCCGCATCCCGCAGGGTGTATTTCTTACAGGTTTTCCGCCTCGGAAAGCCACAGCGCCGCACACGCGTCGGACGGCATGCGCCAGTCGCCGCGCGGGGACAGGGTGACTGTACCGACCTTGGGGCCGTCCGGCAGGCAGGAGCGCTTGAACTGCTGGGTGAAGAAGCGGCGGATGAAGGTCACGAGCCACTTTTTGATGGTCGCGTCGTCATATGCGCCTGCAAAGGTTTTGCGCGCGATGTGGTAGATCTTGCGCGGCGGATAACCGAAGCGCAGCATATAATACAGGAAAAAGTCGTGCAGCTCGTACGGGCCGACCAGATCCTCGGTCTTCTGGCTGATTTCGCCGTCCTTGGGCGGCAGCAGCTCGGGCGAGACCGGGGTGTCGAGCACATCATACAGCACGTCGCTCAGCTCGCCGATGGCGCGGTCGGCCTCGTAGGCCACGAGATAGCGCACCAGCGTCTTGGGGATGGAAGCATTGACGCCGTACATCGACATGTGGTCGCCATTGTAGGTCGCCCAGCCGAGCGCCAGCTCGGACAGGTCGCCCGTGCCGACCACCATGCCGCCGTTCTTATTGGCAAGGTTCATGAGCACCAGCGTCCGCATGCGCGCCTGCCCGTTCTCGAAGGTGACAGAGAGGTCGTCCTTGGACTGGCCGATGTCGCTGAAATGCTGGTCGACCGCCGCCTTGATGTCCACAGTCTGGAGCGTCACGCCGTAGGCGTCCGCGAGCTTTTCCGCGTTGCCCTTTGTGCGCGCGGTCGTGCCGAAGCACGGCATGGTCACCGCGAGGATGCCCTTGCGGTCCAGCCCCAGCATGTCGAACGCATGCACCAGCACGATCAGCGCGAGCGTGGAATCCAGCCCGCCCGACAGGCCAACGACCGCGGTTCTGGCGTGCGTGTGGCGCAGGCGGGTGGCAAGGCCGGTCGCCTGCAAGGTCAGGATCTCTTCGCAGCGCTCGTCGCGCAGCGCCTTGTTTGCGGGCACGAAGGGCGTGCGCGGGAAGGAACGGTCGGTCAGGTCGTTCGCGCCCGGCTGTATCTCAAGCGCAGCGACCATGGGGTTCTGTTCGGTAATAAAGGTGTTCATGCGGCGGCGCTCGTGCATCAGGCGCTGCACGTCGATATCCGCGTAGATAACGCCGCGGTCAAACAGCCGGCTCTCTGCGAGCAGCGCGCCGTTTTCCGCGATCAGGTCATGCCCCGCGAACACAAGGTCCTGCGTGGACTCGCCGAAGCCCGCGTCCGCGTAAAGGTAGGCGCACAGCAGGCGCGCGGACTGCTGACGCACCAGATCGCGGCGGTAGGACGCCTTGCCGATGATCTCGTCCGATGCGGACAGGTTGACGATGACCGTCGCGCCCGCCTGCGCAAGCCGCGTGGACGGCGGGTCCGCGACCCACAGATCCTCGCAGATCTCCACGCCGAAGGAAAAGTCCGGCATGCCGTTGCACTGGAACACCAGCGGCTCGCCGCCTGCGAACAGGGTATCCTGCCCGAGCAGGCTGACCGTCTGGAACGGCACGCCCGCGCCCGAAACAAAGTGGCGCGCTTCATAAAACTCGGAATAGTTCGGGATGAACTGCTTGGGCACAATGCCCTCGATTTTCCCGCCGCACAGCACCGCCGCGACGTTGAACAGCTTGCCCTGCTGCATGAGCGGCAGGCCGACCACCACGGCGGCGTTCAGCCCGGCCGTCTCGTGGCACACGGTTTCGAGTGCGGCAAGCGCGCCGTCCAGCAGCGTCTGCTGCAAAAACAGGTCGCCGCAGGTGTACCCGGTCAGGCACAGCTCGGGAAAGACGATCAGGTGCGCGCCTTTGGCTGCGGCCTGCTTCGCCTGTTTTATGATCTCGGAAGCATTATATGCGCAGTCCGCGACGCGCAGGTCGGGCGTTGCGGCGGCGATTTTGACAAATCCATCCTGCATTCCTGTATTCCTCCAGATATTCAGATATGGTTAGTATACCCCGTTTTCGCCCCGAGCGCAAGAATATTTGGGCGGCATCGCACCTGCACGCCGCGTTCCGCGCAAAAGGCGCGCATAAAAAATTTCCAGCCGAAACCGGCTGGAAATCATAAAAAGGCAGGACATGTGCCTGCCTTTTTATACAGGGGAGCGATTTTGTGTGCCGCAAGCGGCGCGCAAATATCGCGCTTTAGCTTTGTCCGGGCATACGCCCGGCAAAGCCCCTCGTTTGAAGCTGTACGCTTCAAACGAATGCTTTAGAATATGACGACCGCCGTCCCTACCGGGATGTTGTTGTAGATCCACTGGATGTCGCTCTTGTACATGCGCACGCAGCCGTGCGATACCGGGTAGCCTGCGCTGAAGTCATACTCGGTGTCCGTGCCCGGGTAGCACAGGCGTGAATGGAACGCGTAGCCCGTGCCCGGATAGAAGCCGACAACCGGGCGCACGGTGTAGGTGCCGGTCGTCCAGCCGCCCGCGGACTTGTAGGAGACCGTGGTCAGGCCGGTCGGGGTCGGGGTGCCCGCTGCGCCCGTGCCCACGAGGAAGGACTTGATCATCTTCCAGTTGCCCTTGGAGCCCTGGAACACGTTGACGTGCTGGTACGCACGGTTGATCCACAGCAGGTACTGGGTGTTGCTCGAATAGCCCTTGGCGTTGATCCAGATCTCCTTCTCGGTCTGCGAATAGTCGCCGTTGACCGCGTAAGCCGTGGTGTAGTTGCCGGCATAGGTGGAGGAGACCAGGTTCAGCACGCGGTTGACGTCGCGCTCATAGTACCACTCGTCCGAGTAGTTCTCGATCGGCACGGTCTTTTCGGCGTACACTTCCTCGGTCTCGCCGGTCGAGGGGTTGTCGTAGGTCAGCTTGAAGCCCATCGTGACGCTGGTCTTCATGTCCTTGGTGAAGGTGAAGTAGGTCGTGTGGTTCGAGACCTTGCCCGCGGTCAGTTCGAAGTGGTCGTTGCCGTAGTTTGCGATCGGCTCGCCGTCCTGATACCACTGCGCGGAGCAGATCTTATCCTCGGTCACGCCCGTAAAGCTGACCTGGGTCAGCAGCGAGCCGCCCGGCAGCACCTTTTCCGGCACGCCGATCTGGATGGACACGCCGTCAAGGCCCTTGTCGATGTTCTCGGTCGTGGAGTTGGAGTCGATCGAGACCTCGCAGTTTATCGCGCGGATATCGACCGTATCCGCCTTGCCGCTGCCGTCGACCCTGGTGCCCACGCCCGCAACCAGCAGGGTGTCGACCGAGGTGTTGAGGGTCAGCGTATTGTTCTTTGCGCCGCCGTTGACCGCGACCGCCTGGATGGAGTCGTCCACAACGATGGTGTTGCCGCTGCCGGTGACGGTCAGCGTGTCGGCTTCCATGCCGGAAAGGTCGATCGTGCGGCCCGAAGCGGTGATTTCAATGTTGGTCGCCGCGCCGTCAAAGGAGACTGCGCCGCCCGTGCCCGCGATCACCAGCGTGACCACGCTGGAATCGTCGTCCAGTGTAATGTCCGCCGTACCGGCGGGGTCCGCTGCCAGAACCGCGATCGAGCTGTTGTTCCCGGCGGTCAGTTCGGCTGCCTCTCCGCCCTTGAGCACCACGCGGCCGCCGAGCGTCGCGCCGTCGATCTTGATCGCCGTGGTGTCGCAGGCGAATATGTAATCGCTGTTACTCTGCGTATCGGTGAGCGTAGCTTCCGCCGCCGTGACCAGCGTGCCGCCGGGCTGGGCGGTTTCCGCGGTGTCGGCGGGGAAGGTGCCGATGATGCGCAGCAGCATGGTGACAAACTGCGCGCGGGTCAGCTGGCCCTGCGGGTTGAGCGTGGTCGCGGTCTCGCCGTTGACGATACCCGCCGCAACCAGCGCCGCGGCCGCGTGCCGCTGTGCGTCGGTCATATTATTCGTGTCGGTGAACACGCTCAGCTCGTCCTCCGCGGCCTCTGCGCGGTCATATGCGAACGCGCGCGCGAGCAGCTCGAACGCCTCCGCGCGGGTGGACGCGGTGTTGAAATTGCGGCCGTCATTCGCGTCGATCAGGCCGAGGTGGATGGCCTTGCCCAGATCATTCACATACCACGCGTTCTGCGGGGTGCCGGTCAGGCCGCTGGTGTTGTCCGCAACATCCGCGCCCAGCGCGCGGTTCAAAATGACAATGGCTTCCGAGCGCTTGACCGCGTTATCCGGCAGCATCTTGCCGTCCACGCCGTTGAGCAGGCCGAGCGAGACCGCGCGGTTCAGCGCATCCTCCGCCCAGTGGCCCGCGATGTCCGGGAAGGCCGGGGTGGTGGGCTGTTCCGGCTCGGCGGGCTGCTCCTCGGTGGAGGAAACCGGCGTCAGCGTGACGGGCAGCGTGTGTGCGGCAATGCGCGCGACAAACAGGCGCGCCTCGTCCTCGGTAAAGCTGCCGGTCAGCGTGCAGCCGCCGTTTTCGCCCGCGTTATCCGCGGTGACCTGCGCGATTTCCTCGCCGTCCATCGTGACGGTGAGTTCAGAGGCCGTATCGAGCGCCTCCGTAAAGGTTTCTTCGCCCTCTTCGGTGAAGCTGACCTGGATATAGGGCGTCTGGTCGTCGGCAAACCCGAGCGAGCTTTCCGACACATCCGCGCCCGTCAGCCAGACCTTGCCGTCCGCGTCCGTGAACGCCAGTTCGTTCTCCCATGCGAGGAACTCCGCCACGCCGTCGGTGTCCGTGCCCGCGGGCAGGGTCACAAGGACGGTCTGCCGGTCATCCTGGAACGAAACCGCCGCCCCGGCGAGGTTCAGCTGGTCCAGACGGTGCTCGAGCACGGTGCGCACCTGTTCAGCCGCGTCGTCCGTCATCTGGTCGGCAGCCGTGAACGTCAGCACTGTGCCGGCGGACGGATCTTCCTCCGCCGCAACCGCGCCTTCGCCCGCGGCGAACGCGGTCGACAGCAGCATCATAACGGCCAGCAGGCCGCTTAAAACACGTTTCTTCAAAGGAATAGTCCCCCTTGTCTCATCATTATTTTCTATTGTAAGATTGCGGGCACAGGTTGTCAAGCGCAGGCATGGTTTCAGTTTCGATACAAAATCTGCCACCCGCCTATTTCCCGATATCCTCTGCTATATGAAACGGATTCCGGCATATTCTGGTTCCCTGATGCAGAGGTTTACAAGCGCTTTGCCGCGTGTTATACTATTATAGGCTTATTATGGCCGTACATATTTGGTACGTTTTCAGAGGAGGAACCCTTATATGCTTTGCAAGAACTGCGGCAAGGAGCTGCCCATTGCGGGCAAATTCTGCCCATTCTGCGGCGCGACTGTCGAGCAGGCCGGCGTCAACGACGAAACCGCCGTTTTCACCTCGCTGCCGGACGAACTGAACGGCCCGATCGACCTTTCGGCCTTCGACGCCGCCATGAAGGAGGGCCACACGTCCGCCGGCGGCGCGCAGGACGGCGTGACCACCGGCGACCCGCTTGCCGCAACCGACCCGCGCATCCCCGCAGCCGACGAGCTGCCGCCCATCGACGTGCCGCCCGTGCGGCGCGCATCCGGCACGCCCGAGGCGCCCCGCACCACCTACTTCGGCGAACCCGACCCGGACGACCGCCCCTACCGCAAGCCCTCCAAGGGCAAAAAGGGCGCGGTGATCGCGGTCGTGGTCATTGTCATTATCGCGCTCATCGCAGGCGGCGTTTGGTTTTTCCTGTCCCGCCAGCCGGACGAGAACCTCACCCTTGCGGAACAGTATATGAACCGCGGCGACTTTGACAAGGCGCTCGAATACTACCTTGCGGCGCAGGCCGAGGCCAGCGACCCGTCCTCGCTCGACGCGACCATCCAGCTGCTCGAGGACTTCCAGACCGCGCAGGACTATGTGGACAACGGGCAGTATACCGAAGCGGTCGCGGCGCTCAAGCAGCTGCAAAACCGCGTGACCGACCCGTCCTCCGCGCTGTATACCGCGATCGAGGACCTGCTGAGCCAGGCGCAGACCGCCCAGTCGGACAGCGAGTTCGCAGCAGACTTTGCGCGCGCGCAGGAGTATCTTGCAAACAGCCAGTATGACCAGTGCGCGGCCATGCTCGACACGCTCGACGCGGACGACACCCTGACCGACGACCAGAAGCAGCAGGTATCCGACCTGCGCAGCCAGCTGACCGAGGCGCAGGAATCCGCGCAGCGGCAGGAGGAAGCGCAGCAGCAGCAATCCGAGCAGAAGCAGACCTTTGCAGACCGGATCGATGAACTCGAGCAGAGCGACCTGCAAATCGCCTCCGCCGCCACGGCAGAGGATGAGCTTGCGCTGACCGCCGGTTCGTTCGAGCAGTGGGACGCGCTGCTCATGGAGATGTACGACTACCTCTCGACCATCCTGAATGCCGACCAGTATGCCTCCGAGGAGGCCAGCTTCCAGCAGTGGGTCGAGGAGCGCGACTCGGGCGCGGCGAACGCGGCCAGCGAGGTCACGGACGAGACCGCGGCGCAGCTCGCGTCTTACAGCTTCCGCCAGAGCTACACCAAGGCGCGCTGCTATAAGCTGCTCGATATGATGTAATCCGCCGGTTACCTCCCGGCCAGCCCCGCGGGGACGGACAACGCGTCCGCTCCCGCGGGTTTTTTATTGCGCCGCGCGGCATATCCCGGTATAATGGATACACATTCCATGTAAACGAGGTCATTCCATGCGTTATTATTTCGCCCCCATGGAGGGCGTGACCGGCGCGGTCTACCGCCGCACCCATCACGATTATTTCCCGGGGATAGACAAATACTTCATGCCCTTCATCACGCCGACCGCAAACGGGCGCCTGACCCCGCGTCAGAAGCGCGACGTTGCGCCCGAAGTCAATGCGGGCGTGCCCGCGGTGCCGCAGCTGCTGACAAAGTCCGCCGAGGACTTCATCTGGGCGGCGAACGCGCTGTTTGATATGGGTTACTGCGAGGTCAACCTCAACCTGGGCTGCCCGTCCGGCACGGTGACCGCCAAGGGCAAGGGCGCGGGCTTCCTGGGCGACCCGGATGCGCTCGACCGCTTTCTGGACGCGGTGTTTTCCGCGTGCAGGGGGGCGGTTTCGGTCAAAACCCGGCTGGGGCTGCGCGACCCGGCGGAATTTGACCGCCTGCTCGGGATTTACAACCGCTATCCGGTTGCCGAGCTGACCATCCACCCGCGCGTACGGCAGGATTTCTACAAGGGCAACGTGCGCGAGGCGGATTTTGCCGCCGCCTTTCCGCGCTGCCGCATGCCGGTCTGCTACAACGGCGATGTGGTCAGCGAAGCGGACGCCACGGCAGCCGTGGAGCGTTATCCCGCCGTGCAGGCGGTCATGATCGGCCGCGGGCTGATCGCCGACCCTTCGCTCGTCACGCGGCTGACCGGCGGCCCTCGGGCGGACAAGCGCACGCTCGAGGCGTTCCACAACACGCTGTATGCACGCTACTGCGAAGCCTTCGGCGACCGCCGCATCGCTATGCTGCGCATGAAGGAAATCTGGTTTTACCACCTGAACCTGTTCGCGGACAGCGGAAGGTACGGCAAAGCGCTCAAAAAATCGCGCACCCCGGACGAATACGAGCGCGCCGCAGCGGCTATTTTCCGCGACCTCGACCTGCTGGCGGACGCCGTCCCCGCGTGGTTCCGCCCGGCGTGAAACAGGAGAGAAAAGGCTTCGGAGCAGGGCGTTCCGAAGCCTTTTCTTGGCTGGATGATAGGCTACTTGTCGGGACGCGCACCCCGCGCCCGCACACCGGCACACGGCCGGAGCGTTGCCTTCATGGAAACGGCAAGCGCAAGCCTTGCATCGACAGCACTCCCGCCTCACGGGTCAGGCGCGAAGCTGGGCCACCGCGACGTCATCGCAAATCAAATTTTTCCACAGTATGTGGACAAATTTGTTTGCGGTCGCGGGAAGCCGGAAACATCCCCCGGCGGGGGTGATTGACAAGAGGGGGTTAAGACCCCCTCTTG
>DXIC01000146.1 GCA_019113065.1 Candidatus Agathobaculum stercoravium | reverse complement strand
GGACAACTTCTGGGAGCACGGCTCGGGTCCGTGCGGCCCGTGTTCGGAGATCTACTACGACCGCGGTCCGGAGTACGGCTGCGGCAAGCCGGGCTGCACAGTCGGCTGCGACTGTGACCGCTATATGGAGGTCTGGAACAACGTATTCTCCCAGTTTGACAATGACGGTCACGGAAACTACACGGAACTCAAGCAGAAGAACATCGACACCGGCATGGGCCTCGAGCGTCTGGCATGCGTGGTACAGGGCGTAGGCTCGCTGTTCGATGTGGATACCGTGCGCAACATCACCAACAAGGTCTCCGAGATCGCGGGCAAGCACTACGGCGACAGCGAAAAGACCGATATTTCGCTCCGTGTCATCACCGACCACATCCGTTCGACCGTTATGATGATCTGTGACGGCGTCATCCCGTCCAACGAGGGCCGCGGCTATGTGCTGCGCCGCCTGCTGCGCCGTGCGGCACGCCACGGCAAGCTGCTCGGCATTGACCGCCCGTTCCTGTCCGAGGTCGCGACCACGGTCATCCAGGAATCCGGCGGCGCATATCCCGAACTGGTCGAGAAGCAGAAGTATATCCACAAGGTAATCGAGAATGAGGAAGCCAGCTTCAACAAGACGATTGACAGCGGCCTGTCCATCCTGAACGAGCGCATCGCGGCGGCAGACGGCAAGGAGCTGCCTGCGGCAGACGCATTCCAGCTGTACGATACCTACGGCTTCCCGATCGACCTGACGCTCGAGATCCTTGAGGAGCAGGGCATGACCACCAACCGCGAGGAATTTGACCGCCTGATGAACGAACAGCGCGAGCGCGCCCGCGAGGACCGCAAGAAGATGGGCGATCTTGGCTGGCAGAGCGAGGATCTCGGTCTGGACAAGTCGATCAAGACCCGCTTTGACGGCTATGAGACGCTGGGCGAGAGCGCCAAGGTGCTGGCGATCGTCAACGAGGGCGAGCCGTCCGGCGCGGCGGCCAAGGGCGAAAAGATCACCGTTGTGCTTGACCACACCCCGTTCTATGCGGAGATGGGCGGCCAGATCGGTGACCACGGCGTACTGGTCGGCAAGAACGGCGTTGTGACCGTGTCCGACGTGCAGAAGACCAAGGACGGCAAGTATATGCACATTGGCGTTGTCACCGAGGGAGAGATCTCGGTAGAAGACGAGGTCGAGGCCAAGGTCGATGCAGAGTACCGTCAGGCGATCTGCCGTGCGCATACCTCGACCCACCTGTTGCAGAAGGCGCTGCGCAAGGTACTGGGCGACCATGTCGAGCAGGCAGGCTCCTATACGGCAAACGACCATATCCGCTTCGACTTTACGCACTTCGCAGCGCTCACGCCCGAGGAGCTGACACAGGTTGAAAATCTGGTCAACGAAGCGATTCTGGCGGGCCGCCCGGTCATTACCGAGGAAATGTCCATCGACGAGGCAAAGAAGAAGGGCGCAATGGCGCTGTTCGGCGAAAAATACGGCGCGGTTGTGCGCGTGGTGCAGGCGGGCGACTCGGTCGAGCTCTGCGGCGGCACGCATCTGGATAACACCGCCAAGGCCGGTATGTTCAAGATCATCAGCGAGGCGTCTGTTGCCGCCGGTGTGCGCCGTATTGAAGCGATTACCGGTAAGGCGGTGCTGGACTTCATCAACGAACGTCAGCATATCCTGAACGAGACTGCGGCTGCGCTCAAGACTTCCCCGAACGAGCTGGCAGCGAAGGTTGAGCAGACCATGGCTGACCTGCGCACCATGTCCAAGAAGGTTGAAAAGCTCAACGGCAAGATTGCTTCCATGCAGATGGTCGACCTGTTTAATGTATCGCGTGACGTCAAGGGTGTCAATGTTGTAGCGACCAAGCTGGAGGACGCGACGGCGGATGTACTGCGCACTATGGGCGACGGCATCAAGGAGAAGGCGCCTAATATGGTCGCTGTGCTCTCCTCTGTGAATGGTGAGAAGGTCAACCTGCTCTGTGTCTGCGGCGCAGAAGCGGTGAAAAAGGGCGCGCACGCGGGCAAGATCATCAAGGAAGTCGCCAAGATCGTTGGCGGCGGCGGCGGCGGCCGTCCGGACAGCGCGACCGCGGGCGGCAAGAACCCGGCCAAGCTCGAGGAAGCGCTCGAAGCGGTCAATAACATTGTTGACGCGATGCTGTAAAACCGCTATACTGTAATCAGAAAGGAGCGGCCAACATGCAAGATTGTCTGTTTTGTAAAATTGTCGCAGGGGACATCCCCTCGAAAAAGGTCTACGAAGATGAGCAGTGCTATGCGTTTTATGACATCGACCCGCAGGCGCCGACGCATTTTCTGGTCATCCCCAAGCAGCACATCCAGTCTGTTGCTGCGGTGGATGCCTCCAACAGCGCGGTTGTCGCACACTGCTTTGAGGTGATTGCCAAAATCGCAAAGGACATGGGGATGGAAAGCTTCCGCGTGGTCTCCAATATTGGCGAGCAGGCGGGACAGAGTGTTTTCCACCTGCACTTCCATGTGCTTTCCGGCCGCGATATGACCTGGCCGCCGGGCTGATATAATAGAAAGAAGTGGCACGTTTGCCACTTCTTTTTTCTCCACGCTGTATGGAGGGGGAGGGATCTGCTGTGTTGGAACGGCCACTCGTATATCTGGTTCCGGTATCCGCTGCTGCACTGTATTGTGCGGTGTGTCTCGATATCGTGCCGAATGGATATCTCTCCCTGTTTTTATCAGTTATATTCCTGTTTGGTGCGGGCGCCCTGGTATACCGCAAACGTGTGTTCACGTTGCTGTGTATGCTGGCAGCGGCTTCGCTCGCCTTTTCCGCTTTTTCAGTGTTTCATTTGGCTGTGGTTGAGCCGGTCCGCGAGCTTGCAGGGCGGCATGCAGAGATTACTGCCATGGTATTGCAGGATGCCGACGTGTACGACGACAGCCAGCGTGCTGAATTATCTGTGGACGATAACGATGTGCTGCCGGGATCATTCCGCATGTTCTGCTATCTGCCGTTGACTGACCAGCCGCTGCGCGCTGGAGACCGTATCAAGGCAAATGTGAGGTTCTACCTGCCGGCTGAAACAGAAGGATTTGACCGTGCGACCTATCAAGCCTCTAACCGGTGTTATATTGCAGCGTCCTATACAGAAACGGAAGAAGGGCAGGCGGTTTCCTTCGCCGTTACCAGCTCAGAGGGAGATCATCTGCGCTGGCTGCCGCAGCGGATCGCGCGGTTTTGCAAACAGGCAGTAGGGGGCTATGTGCCCGCGCGCGAAGCCGGTTTGCTGAGCGGCCTGCTGATCGGGGACACGGACAGCCTGCCGGAGGATGACACGCTTGCGTTCCGCATTTCCGGGCTGAGCCACATGGTGGCAGTCTCCGGCATGCACATTGCATTTCTGGTAGCGTTCTGCTACCTGCTGCTGGGGCGGCGCATCGGCACCTGGGTATCCATCCCGATGATCCTGCTTTTTGTACCGGTTGCAGGGGGAACGCCGTCAGTCATCCGCGCCGCGGTCATGTATCTGATTGCAGCCGGGGCATTTATCACGCGCCGTGAAGCGAACAGCTTGAATTCCCTTTTTGCAGCGCTGGGTTTGCTGCTGCTTTTCAACCCATATTCCATTGCGAGCCTGAGTTTGCAGCTTTCCTTTGCAGCGACGCTTGGCCTTATCCTGTTCTCCGGGCGGATGCAGAGCCGGTTGATGCGGCCGTTTGCGCAGCTTCCCAAACCTGTGAAAAATCTGATTTCAGTAATAGCGGGCGCGCTGTCATGTACGGTCTGCGCTACAATCTTCACCACACCTATCCTGCTCAGTTCCTTCGGCTATGTATCCGTGCTGTCGCTTGTCAGCAACCTGCTGGTCGTGGGCGTGACGGCAATCTGCTTTATCGGTGGATTCCTGCTGTGTGTATCTGCGGCGATGATCCCTGCGTTGGCGCCGGTGATTGCCAGAATGCTTGTGCCATTTCTGGATTACATCCTGTGGGTTGCGAACCGAGTAGCAGACATCCCGCTGGGAATGGTCAATTGGCGGGACAGCTTTGGTCTGGCTGCGCTTGCCGTGTCGTTTGCGGCGGTGCTGCTCTGGCTGATCGCCGGGAAACACGTCAAGTGGAAGATCGTATTGCCGTGCGTCTGTATCTTAGTGGCCGGACTGAGCGGCGCAGGCGCATACCATCACCGGCAGCAATACAGGGTAACTTACCTGCCGTGCGGTTCCGGGCAGGCGGTCATTGTGGCTGATGCGGGCAGCATGACGCTGATCGATTGCGCAGGGGATGGTGGATACCGCGACGCTGCGGAACTGGTACGCGAATGGATGCGTTGGAACAACTACAAACGCATCGATACCATGATCCTGACCGCGGTAGACCGCGGCCACGCGCGCGACCTGCCGGCATTGCTGGAAAAGACGGAAGTGAGCCGGATCCTGATCCCGTCCGGCTGCAAGGAGACCAAGTACAACACGGAATTGCTGTCTCTTTTGCAAAATGCGCCCGCGCAGGAAATCGATGCGGCGCAGACGCTGTATACCGGTTCCGTGCCGCTAACTATATTTCCTGTCGCGGAGGGTAAGCTGGGTGTACAGATATCCGACCAGATTTTAGTCCTGCACAGCCCGACGCAGAAGCAGTTGGCTGCTTATCTGGAAAATACTGATGTTCCACCGACTGCGCCTGAAATCGTACTCGCAGAAAACAACCTGGAAGATGCCGCTCTGCTTAGGCAGGCTTTGGATGCGTTTGGAGCTGAACGGATCGTGGTGCAGGCAGCGTACCGCGATATAACATGGGAATATGCCGGCCGTCCGGTCGAAAGCCCTTATTGGACTGGCGAGATCACACGGCAATTTGAAAGGGAGTGACAGCATGCCTGCTGCAAAAACGAAATCAAACGGAAAAGCACAGCTGATCCGGGATCTGAAAAGCGGCGAGTTTGCACCGCTCTATATCATATCCGGTGAGGAAACCTACCTGAAAGAATACTATCTGCGTCAGCTGCGTGAAAAAGTGGTAGACCCATCCTTTGCCGACTTCAACCTGATTGAATTTGACGGCAAGGGGCTGACCGTCGAGCAGCTGACTGAAGCGATCGATAGCTACCCGGCGATGTCGGAAAAAAAGCTGATTATCGTGTCGGATTTTGACCTGTTTAAGCCGCCGGCGGGTTTTTCAGAGGTGCTTCCGGAGATACTGGGCGACCTGCCGGACTATGTTTGCCTGGTTTTTTATTACGACGTGCTGGAAGGTAAACCGGATAAACGCACAAAGCTCTACAAAACACTCGAAAAAAACGCCTGTTTTGCCGAGTTTTCCCATCAGGAAGAGCCGGAACTGGTCGCGTGGCTCGAGCGGCGTGCCCGTGCGCTGGGCTGCTCGATCGCGCCCGAGGATGCGTCTTATATGATTTTCCTGTGCGGCAATTCCATGACCAATCTGGCCGGGGAGATGGAAAAAGCCGCGGCGCACACCACGACCGGCGTGATAAAAAAATATAACATCGACGCGGTCTGCTCACCTGTGCTGGATGCGGTTGTGTTTGACCTGACCGACGCGATTACCGCAGGCAAATTTGACCGTGCAGTCGCATTGGTCGGTGATTTGATTGCGCAGAAAAACAACGAGGTCATGATCTTCACCACAATTACGCGACATATCCAGCGCCTGTATGCGGCCAAGCTATGCGCAGAGGCGAGGGGGGGGGAGAAGCAGCTGATGGAGATGATCGGCTCCAAGTCCCCTTATTATGCGCGGCAAATCCAAAACGCTGCACGCCGTGTGCCGCTGTCCTGGCTGCGCAAGGCAGCGTCGCTTTGCGCAAAGACGGATTCCGCGCTCAAGGGCAGCGCGGTAGACCGTCAGAAACAGATCGAACTGACGCTGCTGTCCATGGCGGCAGAACTGAAAGGGGGAAAGGCATGATCCGTGTGAAGGAAGCGATCCTGGTGGAAGGGCGGTATGACGTCAATACGGTCCGCCAGGTAGTGGACGCAGTGGTTTTGGAAAGCGGCGGCTTCCGTATTTTCAATGACAAGGAGCAGCTGGGGCTGCTGCGCCGCATTGCTGTCACACGCGGCCTGATCGTACTGACCGACAGCGATGGTGCCGGTTTTGTCATTCGGAATTATCTGAAAGGCGCGCTTCCGGCTGGAAGCATCAAACAGGCCTATATCCCGGATGTCCGCGGCAAGGAGCGCCGCAAACGGCATGGCTCCAAGGAAGGGAAGCTGGGCGTGGAAGGCATGCGCCCGGAGACCATTTTGGAAGCGCTCCGCCGTGCGGGTGCGACGTTTGAGCAAGCGGATGGGAATTCCGCTGCACAGACTGCCGCACCAATTACTAAAGCGGATTTTTACGAATGGGGGTTGTCCGGCAGGCCGGACAGTGCACAGCGCCGTGCAGCTGTGCTCAAAGCGCTGGATCTGCCTGCCCGCATGACGGCAAATGCGCTTTTGGAGTTTATCAATGCGGTTGGCACACGGGAGCAGATCGAGGATGTATTGCAGCAATTTGCGAAAGGGGATTGACAAGCGCACCACACCGGCCTATAATATTCTTGTAAATTAAATCAGTTCTGTTTCAGGGCGGAGTGAAAGTCTCCACCGGCAGTATACGGGGCGTTGATCCCGATAGTCTGCGAGCCGCAAGGCATGATGGGTGTGAATCCCAACCGACGGTTATAGTCCGGATGGAAGAAACAGGTGTATTTCGGTACGTCTGCGCGCCCTTGGATCTGTTTCCAGGGGCTTTTTTTGTAGCCAAAAAACAGAACTCCTTATTTCAAAAAAAGGAGACGATAAGCCATGTCCAAAGCAAGCAAGATCACCTATACCGCTGTATTTGCGGCAATTGCAACCATTTTGATGTATTTTGAGTTTCCGCTGCCATTTATGCCGCCTTTCCTCAAAGTCGACCTTTCCGGTGCTGTCGTGCTGATCGGTGCGTTTATCTTTGGCATCCGTCCAGCTATCGTGATGATTGGCATCAAAGATTTGATCCACCTGACGCAGTCGCAGACGGGTGGATCGGGAGAGCTCGCAGATTTTCTGATGCTCTCCACGCTCGTGATTATCGCGGTGCTGATTTATCGTGCACACAAGAGCCGCAAGATGGCTGCGGTCGGCTGTGCTGTCGGCTCGGTTGCTATGGCTTGCATGGGTATGCTGACCAACTACTTTTTGATTATCCCGTTTTACTCGGCTGTCGGTATGCCGATTGACCAGATTCTGGCGGCCTGCGCTGCGGTCAACCCGTCGATCAACGGTATGGGCGCATATCTCTTGATTGGTGTACTGCCGTTCAACCTGATCAAGGGCGCCATCCTGACGGTTATTACCATGCTGGCATATAAAAATCTCAGCGCATTTATCAAGTCCAAGCAGGTAGCCATCCATACCAGACAGCGCGCTAACTAATGGATACAAAAAGACACAGGTGCCTTCGCCTGTGTCTTTTTTGTGCAGCTACCACAACAGGAGAGGACGCGCTTTAGTATTCATGCTCGTTGCGGAGCAAAGCTGCCTGGTGATATAATGAATACAAATAGTAGAGCTGCAATCCGAAATGAGTTTTGTTTTGTCAATGTAAACGCTTGGAAGGAGCTGATTTTATGTTCAAACAATCTTTTTGGGTTCCTTATGAAGAGAGCGATACTTATCCCACTATCACCAAAGCACATCAGGCAATCGTGAAATACTGCGAGGAAAATGGACATTCGTACGAATTTACCGGGGATGACGAAGTTATCATAGATAATAAACCATATGAAGTATATCGTGGTTATGAGCCCGGAAGCCGGGGAAATTACGGGATTAAGTGCAAAGAAAAGTAAAAGTCGTAATGAAGAGGGTGACGGCACAGCTTACGTTGCTATCACCCTCTAAATTTCGCATATACAATTATACAAAAGAAAAGTTTTGTATAATTGAGGGGGGAGGAAAATAAGAAAGCGCATCAGCAAAAATGCGCTTCCATATATTCGATTGCCTGTGCCACAGCATCCTCATCATTGCTGCCGACAACCACATTTGCGGTTTGCAGGATCTCTTTATCTGCATTTGCCGGCGCAAAGCCAATATGTGCTGCTTCCAGCATCGCCTGGTCGTTGAAGCTGTCGCCGATTGCAAAGGTACGGTTTTCTGCAATACCGCAGTCCACAGCGATCTGTTTGAGTGCAGTTCCTTTATTTATGCCAAGTGCGGTGATTTCCCAGAACGACGGCATGCTGGACGCCATGCAGAATTGATCGGCATATGGCTTAAGAAAACGCTTGACCGATTCCATCAGGTCAGGTTCGCCAGTGAAGTTGATTTTACACCATGCAGCGGTATCACCAAGTTCTTCCTGCGACACCATGGTGTATTCCAAATCCAGTACATCCATGTGGTTTTCTGTGACAGAACTCATTTGACGGATGAATACCTTTTCACCGACAAATATTTCGCAGCCTAATTGTGAAAATTCTGACAATGTAAGTTGGATCAGATCTTTCGTGCTTTCCGGCATGCCTGCGCAATGCAGCACATGGTGCTTTTCATCCAAAATCAGCGAACCGTTCAGCAAGCTGTACGGCGCGTTAAACGGCAGCTGCGGGACGTATATTTCAATTGCGTGCGGTGCGCGGCCGGTCGCCAGCGTGAACCGTCCCCCCTCTTCCGTGAAGTACCGCAGCGCCTGCTGGTTTTTTCGTGAAATACGGCGGCTGCTATCAAGCAGCGTGCCGTCCATGTCGCAGGCAAGCATCATACCTTCAAACTTTTTCATTGCATTTTCTCCAATTTGTTGAGTATATCGGTAAAATACGATGGTAACGGCGCAAAAAAGTTCATGATGTCACCGGTTTTCGGGTGACACAGCGTCAGCTTCGCGGCGTGCAGGCATTGCCCGCCAATATCCGAAAACCGGTCTTTTTTCAGCCCATAAACCGGGTCGCCGATGATGGGATGGCCAATGGAGGCCATATGCACACGGATCTGATGGGTCCGTCCGGTCTCCAGGCGGAACGCCATATGGGTATAGCCACGGTAGCGTTTGAGCACAGTATAATGCGTGACCGCTTCGCGTCCGCCTTCGACAATCGCCATTTTCTTGCGGTCGGTTTTATGACGCGCAATCGGTTTATCGATCGTCCCTTCATCCAGCCGCGGTGAACCGATAACAATTGCTTCATATCCGCGATGGGCGGTATGCGCGGCGATCTGCGCCGCAAGGCTCTGATGGGCCGTATCATTTTTAGCAACCACCAACAGCCCGCTGGTATCCTTGTCGATGCGGTGCACGATACCCGGTCGGTGTTCGCCGTTGATGCCGGAAAGGCTGTCGCCGCAGTGGTACATCAGCGCGTTGACCAGCGTACCGCTCCAGTTGCCGGCTGCCGGGTGCACAACCATGCCGCGGGGTTTGTTGACCACAATAATATCTGTGTCCTCATAGACGATATCCAGCGGAATATTTTCCGGCGTGATATCAACTTCGCGCAATTCCGGAAGCTGTACGGTGACTGCCTCACCGCCTGTGAGCTTATAGTTTTTTTTCAGTGGTTGCCCATCGCAGGATACGGCTTTTTCGGACAGCAGATTCTGCGCAGCAGAGCGGGTCAATCCGCCGATTTGTTCAGAAAGCCAGCTGTCGATCCGTTTCCCCGCCTGATCGGGCGATGCCATTAAAACAATCTCATTCATGGCTTTCCGGCTCCGTTTCCGGCTGTTCCGCAGATGCTTTTTTCTCAGGCACCTTATCTTTATGCTGGAACATAAAGTAGATCACAAACAGCACGCCACCGACGCAGATAAAAATATCCGCCACATTGAATACCGGGAAATGGATCAGACGGAAGTCAAACAGGTCAACCACAAAACCATGTATCACACGGTCGATTGCATTCCCCAGCGCACCTGCGGCAACCAATACGAGCGACCAGCGCCCCAAAGCAGTTTGAATATAATCTATCCGCAGGACGATAAAAATAACAATCGTGATGATAACGGCAAGCGCCACGAAAATCCAACGGGAGTCGAACTGTGCGAGCAGGCTGAATGCTGCACCGCGGTTTTCGACATAGGTCAGATGGAATACATTTTCAATCAGCGGAATGGTATGCTGCGCCTGTAAACTGGTGAGCGCCCAGTATTTGACCACTTGGTCGAGCACAATCATCACAAGCGCGGCAATGATATATAACGGCATATTTCGAAAAACTCCTATCGCTCAAAAAGGGGAACAGAATGCTCTGTTCCCCTTCCCTTTTTCTTTTAGCCAACAACCTTGGCACAACGGGCACAAAGTGCGGGATGCTTTGCATCCGCGCCCACGGACTTGGACTGCTTCCAGCAGCGCAGGCACTTCTCGCCGGCTGCGCGGGAAACCGCAATCTTAAGGCCGGGGAAATACTCGCTGTCCATGCCCTCGCCTGCGCCGGAGACAACCTCCAGTTCAGAAACAATGCACAGGTCAGCCAGATCCTGCCCGCAGCCATTCAGGAAAGCAGCGGCAGAATCATCCGCATAAACGGTCACGCTTGCTTCCAGCGGCTTGCCGATGGTCTTTGCATTGCGCGCACCCTCGAGCGCCTTGTTTACGTCATCGCGGAATGCAGCGAGCTTCGCCCACTTCTCACGCTGTGCCTCGTCGAAGGACAGCGCCTCGTCGACAGAGGGCATCTCGTTATAAGCCACGTTGCGCACATCGTCCTCCGCCGCATGCGGCATTGCCTGCCAGATCTCGTCTGCGGTGAAGCATAGGATCGGGGACAGCATGCGTACCAGCGCACTCAGGATCTGATACATCGCAGACTGCGCCGAACGGCGGCTCAGGCCGGTGGTATCATCGCAGTACAGACGGTCCTTGATCACATCCAGATAGAAGTTGGACATATCAACTACGCAGAAATTGTGGATCGCATGGAACACGGTGTGGAACTCGTAAGTCTCATAGCCCTCGCGCACCTTGGCGACGAGGTCGTTGAGCTTCATCAGCGCCCACTGATCCAGCTCCGGCATATCCGCATAAGCAACCAGATCGGCCTTGGGGTCAAAATCAAACAGGTTTCCGAGCATATAGCGCGCGGTGTTGCGGATCTTGAGATAGTTCTGGGACAGATGCTTGAGCATGTCCTTGGAAATACGCATATCCTGACGGTAATCCGAGGATGCAACCCACAGGCGCATCACGTCCGCACCGTACTGGTTCAGGATGTCGTCCGGCGAAATACCGTTGCCGCGAGACTTGGACATCTTCTGACGCTCTTCGTCTACGATCATGCCGTGTGTGATGACCGTCTTATACGGCGCCTTGCCCTGCGTCGCGATCGAGGTCAGCATGGACGACTGGAACCAGCCGCGGTACTGGTCGTTACCCTCAAGGTAAACGTCGACCGGCGTAGCTTGGCCTTCACGGTTTTCAATGACTGCGCGCCAGGAGGAACCCGAGTCAAACCACACGTCCATGGTGTCGGTTTCCTTCTCGAAATCGCCGCAGCCGCATTCGCACTTGATGTCCGCAGGCAGGATGTCGGACGGCTCCATATCAAACCATGCGTTAGAGCCCTTCTCACGGAACAGGTCGGCAACGATCTTGATGGTCTGTTCATTCACCAGCGGCTTGCCGCACTTCTTGCAGGTGAAGATCGGGATCGGCACACCCCAGACGCGCTGACGCGAAATACACCAGTCGGAACGCTCGCGGATCATCGAGGTCATGCGCTCCTCGCCCCAGGCAGGGATCCACTGGATCTGCTCGCAGGCCTTGACCGCATCGTCCTTGAGCGCATCCACCGAGCAGAACCACTGTTCGGTCGTACGGAAGATGATCGGGTTCTTGCAGCGCCAGCAGTGCGGATAGCTGTGCACGATCTCTTCAATCGCCAGCAGCGCGCCGCATTCCTTGAGGTCCTCCAGGATGACCGGCGTGGACTTTTCATAGTACATACCCGCGTACTTGCCTGCATCCTCGGTCGTCATGCCCTTGCCGTCAACCGGGACAATGATCGGGATGTTGTACTTCTGACAGACGATAAAGTCGTCCGCACCAAAGCCCGGCGCGGTATGGACACAGCCGGTACCGGCGTCAAGCGTAACATGGTCGCCGCAGATGACAATGCTCTCGCGGTCCATGATCGGGTGCTTGGTGCGCATCAGCTCGAGGTCGGAGCCCATCAGCGTGCCGAGCACTTCCCAGGAGTCGATCTTTGCCGCCTGCATGACGGACTCAACCAGCTCCTTGGCGAGCACATAAATATCGCCCGACGGCACCTTGACCAGATCATATTCGAACACCGGATTGACCGAAATTGCAAGGTTGCCCGGCAGGGTCCAGGTAGTGGTGGTCCAGATCACAAAGTATACATTGTCCAGGCTGCCGGTGATGGCGGAGATCTTGCCGCCCTTGTCGTCGGTCAGATGGAACTTGACATAGATAGATGAGCACGGCTCATCCTGATACTCGATCTCCGCTTCTGCGAGCGCGGTCTCATCATGCGGGCACCAGTAGACCGGCTTCATGCCCTTATAGATATAGCCCTTCTTGGCCATCTCGCCGAAGATTTCGATCTGGGTCGCCTCATAGTCGTGGGTCAGCGTCAGATACGGACGATCCCAGTCGCCGATAACGCCCAGACGCTTGAACTGCGTGCGCTGGGTGTTGACATGGTCATGCGCAAATTCCTCGCACTTGGAGCGGAACTCCGCAGTGGAGACCTTGTCACGATCCATGCCGTACGCCTTGATCGCCTGACGCTCGATCGGCAGGCCGTGCGTATCCCAGCCCGGGATATAGGGCGCCTGATAGCCGAGCATGTTGCGCGAACGGAGAATGAAATCCTTCAGGATCTTGTTGAGCGCATGGCCCATATGCAGGTTGCCGTTAGCATACGGAGGGCCGTCATGCAGAACGAAAAGCGGCTTGCCTTCGTTCTTCTTCATCAGCTCATGGTAAAGGTCATCCTTTTCCCAGCCTTCCAGAAAGCCCGGCTCGCGCTTGGGCAGCCCGGCGCGCATGGGGAAATCAGTTTTTGGCAGATTGATGGTATTGTTATAATCCTGCTGCATTGTGCAGTATTCAGTCCTTTCGATGTTGCTTTACTTTACGTCTTTCGGGTCGTAATCAGTGCCAAATTTAAGTTCGCCGAAATCAAATTTGCGGGTTGCATCCTCGACGGGAGCATCCGCCTTCTCCTGTCCGGCGTCAGGTGCGGCCTGTGCCTGCTGCTGCGTGTTCTGTGCTGGGGCAGCCTGCTGCGGCGCCGCGGATTTATCGTCTCGCACCAGCTTTTCCGCCTTGGCAAGCTCTACCAGCGCCTTGGTCTGCGCCTGGTAAACCGCGGAAACACGGGCGATAAATTCAATCGTTGTCTTGCGGGCGGCTTCAAGCTTCTGCGCTTCGGTATCGACCTCCACCTGCGTTGTCTTGAGCTTGTTTGCCGATTCGGTCTTTGCCGCGGAAAGGATGTTGTCCGCCTCCTGCTTTGCCTTGGCGACCATGGTATCCGCTTCCTGCTTTGCCCGGTCAAGGGTTTCTTCTGCTATGGAGAGCACGCGGCCCATGTTGTTTTCACGTCCGCGATATTCCTCAATCTTGTCGACGAGGACCTTCATCTTCGCTTTCAGCGCAGCGTTTTCCTTCTGCATCGCCGCGAATTCCTCCGCGACGCGCTCGAGGAACGTATCGACAGATTTCATGTCATAACCGCCGAAAACCGCTTTTTCAAAGCCGATTTCCTGAATTTCCTGCACCGTCATATTGATATCCTCCGTTATATTCTTTCTTTTACCGCACTTACGGGAAAAATGGCCGGGCGAGCCACCCGACCACTTATTTTGCCGTTTGTCCGGCAGACTAAAGCATATACAAAACCTGTTCCAGGGCAACCAGCACAAGGAACGCTAACAGAAACGCAAAGTCGAACGGACTATTCCGCAATGCATCAACACGGCTGAGCAAATTGCGGAACGGCTGGATCAGCGGTTCGGTGGCAAGGCACAGGAATTCGTAAATTTTTGACCCGCTGCCCTGCACAAACCAACTCATAACAGCCCGGGCCAGGAATAGAAATTCCAGAATGCTCAGCAGACTGCTTACCAAATATATTACTATTGTATTCACTGCTGCACGACCTTAAAAGTACATGCCGCTGCTTTCCAGTTCATCAATCAGATCCCCCATGATATCGACGTTATAGGGGGTGATGATGTAAGTGCTGTTTGCCACTTTCTTGATTTTGCCCTCGTTGGCGTATGCAACGCCGCTGAGGAAGTCAACCAGCCGGCGCGCAACATCCTTATTGGTCTGCTCCAGATTGAGCACAACCGTGCGTTTATCCTTCAGATGGTCGGCAATCTCCGCCGCATTTTCAAAGCGGTCCGGCTTGACAAGCACAACTGCCAGCTGGGTCGTTGTGTTGATATTGACTACTTTATTGCCGCGGCGCGTGGAAGACGGCTCCGCAGGCGCACTGTCGTATGAGCGGTCATAGGATCTGTCGTAAGACCTGTCGTAGGACGACGGCGCGCTTTTCATCATTGGTTCTTCGCTGCGCTGCCGGGGCATTTCCTCCTCGTACTCGTCCTCGACCTCCTCGCCCTTTACCCAATCTATGAAGCCTTTGATCGAACCCATGCAAAGTTCCTCCTCTATGTTTTAGGGCGAAACGATCTGATACGGACGCGCACCAAAGATCGCCGTACCTATGCGAACCATGTTCGCACCGCACGCAATCGCCGTTTCAAAATCATTTGTCATACCCATAGACAAATAATCCATATTTACATTATCGTATTTTTTCGTCAAAATGTCAACAAATACTTGATGCATTTCATTGAAATAGCTTAAATTTTTCGTTGTTTCATCCGCAATCGGCGGGATTGCCATCAAACCGCGGATATGCAGCGACTTTTTCTCGCTGAGCTGCGAGATCGCTTCATCCAGCTGCTCGGGCGGAAGCCCGCTCTTGGCCGCTTCCCTGCCGATATTGACCTCCAGCAGGATATCCTGCCGGATGCCGTGCTTTGCTGCTTCTTTTGCAATCGCCTCGCCGAGGTGCACCGAACCGACTGACTGGATCAGCGATACCTTGCCCATCAGATACTTGACTTTATTGGTCTGCAAGGTGCCGATAAATTGCAGATCCGCCCCTTCATAGGCGTTTTGCTCGTATTTCTCGAGCAATTCCTGCACACGGTTTTCGCCGCACACCCGGATGCCTGCGGCAATTGCGGCGCGTACGCGTTCTGCATTGTTCATCTTGGACGCTGCAACCAGAATGATGTCATCCGGGTTTCGCCCCGCGCGCTCCGCCGCCCGGGCCACGCGTTCCTGTACGGATTTGATGCGGTCCTGAAGCTCTGTTTTTTCCTGTTCCGTCATGTTCTCACCACCATATTATTTTGCAGATTCCTGCCGCTGACAATGATCTGATCCTGCTCGACCAGCATGTCTGCATTGGTAGCACTCTGCTCTACGACGTAATAATCCTCAGTTTCAAACAAAGTATCGATGATTTTGAATTTCTGTACCCCGCCGCTCAGGATATAAACTCCAATATCCTGTACGACGTTGCCCTCGCTGTCCGTAGTCTCAACGATCCGCACAGCGGATTTAGGCACTTTGAGACCTGTATAGGTCGCCAGAATAATCTCGACCGGCTGCTCGCGCATGGATACCATTTCGCTGTTAAATTCGGTGCCCTCCAGCACGACCAACGCGGTATCGCTGCCGCGCTCCTTGACAACGGAATATACTGTGACCGGCGATTCCAGAGAAGCCTGTGTAAAGTTTACGCGCAGGCTCTGCCCGTCTGACAGCCTGTCTGCCTGCGCAGCCGGTACCTCGCAGGCAAGGTACCAGGTAAAGCCCTGAATGATCTTGCCGAGCATCTGGCTGGCGTCAACCGGCTCCGGGGTTTCTATCAGCGCGCGGAAGCCCTCGAGTGTGATATCCTCCAGAGACGCCGGTGTCAACAGGCTTTCATACCCGTCAACGATTTCGGAAAAATACCCGGAGGCGGGGGCCGTCAGTTCGGTTGTGCTGCCGGAAAGCTGCTGTTCCAGGCTGCTGATTTCCGTGGCCAGCGCATCGCGTTCAGCACTGATTGCAACCGAATCAATGTTTGCCGATTCGTGCCGCAGTGAAAGCGTGCGCAGCGAATCGGCGGATGAAGAAAGCGCGCTTCCCGTTCCCTCTTTGGCCTGCGCAGCCATTTGTTGGATGGAGAGCGTAATCATCTGATCCAGCTGCGCCGTGTCCGAGCCGTCTGACGCTGCCTGCAACGCGGCGTCCAGCAGTTCGATCCGGTTTTCCAGGGGTTCGATCTCCCGGCTGAGGGCGAGAGCCTGCTCATCTGTATACACGGCCGCCAGGGCGGCATTCTTCTGCACCCGTTCACCGCTGTATACAATATGTTTGACCGAGCCGCTGCTGCTGCCTTCAATCGTTGTTTCGTCACGGAAGAACCAGCCGGTCGCGGTAAAGCTGTCGTTCACCGTTACATGTACGGCTGGCTCAGTCGCATAGGTGTTGGAAAAGGCGCCGAAAATGCGCGAAATCAGGTAAAGTGCAAGGCACACCGCCAACAGGATAAGAAAAAGGCGATTGCCGGATGTATTTTTCTTATTTCTTTGTTTCCTTTTGCTTTCGATTGCTTGCTCCATGTATTACCTCGTATGTAATCACTCTGCCGCACGCTCCTCTCGCGGCGCATGCAGGTCGACGCGGTGCTGCGGGATCAGGGTGGAAATAGCGTGCTTATAGACCATCTGCTGTTTTCCGTCGCTCTCCAGGATCACGACAAAGCTGTCAAATCCACGGACAATGCCGCGCATTTGGAAACCGTTTGTCAGAAAAACGGTGATATTCTGTCCCTGCTGACGCAGCGCGCTCAGCATCCGGTCCTGTAAGTTGAGTTCGTTTCGCACAATGATTCCTCCAATAATTTACAATTTATGGATATCATTGTACACCGTGATTTTGCAGATATTTTGTCGCTTCCTGTAAGATGGCCGGAAGTCCCTCTCCATTATTATAATAAATCCAGTGGATGTTGTCATCCCTTTTCAGCCATGTCAGCTGTCTTTTTGCATAATTGCGGCTGCGCTGCTTGAGCAGGGCAACGCAATCTTCCAGCGGGGCCTCCCCCTGCAAATATCCAAGCAGCTCCTTATAACCAATCGCCTGTGCTGCCGTGCCGGTCAATGCGCCTCTGTCCAGCAGGTGTTTTGTTTCCTCCAGCAGCCCGTCAGCCAGCATCTGGTCGACGCGGCGGTCGATACGGTCGTACAGCGTCTGCCGTTCTGCCGGGCATACCCCGATCTTGAGCGCCGCATACTTGGGCGCAGGGCGCTTGTGCAGGCGGTTGAATGCATCGATCGTCATGCCGGTCTGCTCATATACCTCGAGCGCACGGATGACGCGCTTGAGGTTGTTGGGGTGCAGCCGTTCCGCGCCCGCCGGATCGACTTTGGCCAGGCAGGCGTGCACCGCCCCATTCCCCTGTTCTGCCGCCATGCGCTGGTATTTTTCGCGCACGGACAGGTCGGTCTCATCGCCGGAAAACGTGCTGCATTCGATCAGTGCGTCCATATACAGCCCTGTCCCCCCGGCAACAACCGGAACCATCCCGCGCGACAGGATATCCTGTGCCGCCGCGTCTGCCAGCTCGACATAGCGCGCCACCGAAAACGCCTCGCCCGGCGCACAGACGTCGAGCAGGTGATGCGGCACGCCCTGCCGCTCTTCGGCAGTCGGCTTGGCGGTGCCGATGTCCAGGCCTCGGTAGATCTGCATGGAATCGGCTGAAATGATTTCAGTATGAAGTTGTTTGGCCAGCGCAACAGACAGCGCGGTTTTGCCGCTTGCAGTCGGTCCGCAGATACAGATCAGACGGTTTTCCATCAGGTTCTCCTCATTGGTTGACGCGTTTAAACAGTTTGTCCAGCTCGTATTTTGTCAGGCGCACGGTCGTTGGGCGGCCATGCGGGCAGGAGCGCACATCTTCGTCCCCGAGCACTCGGTCGCAGAGATCTTGCAGTTCGGCAAGGCTGGTCGCCTTGCCTGCCTTGATGGCGGCCTTACAGGCAACCGTGTGGATCAGGTCGTCCAAGCGGTCGGGCACCGTGGCGCGGCTGTTCATCGCCTTTTCAGCCAGCTCACCGATCACGTTCTGCACATCCCCGCTGTCCAGATAAGCGGGAACACTGCGCACCGCATAGCTGTTTTCACCAAACGGGTCGATGGCAAAACCGGCCTTGCGGATATCTTCGATTTGTGACTGGATCGCCGCGGCCTCCTCTCCGGTCAGCTCAACGATCACCGGCGTGAGCAGCTCCTGCTGCGGCATTTCCGTCTCTGCACGCAGCTTATTGAACAGGATGCGTTCATGCGCAGCGTGCTTGTCGATCAGGATCAGGCCGTCTTTGTCCTCCGCAATCAGGTAGGTGTTGAAGCACTCCCCGATCACGCGCGCGCCGTTGTCCAGCGGCTCCAGCTTCTGCAGGACAGCGGCCTGCTGGGGGATTTTTTGCTCAACCAGCACCACAGGGGTGCTTTCGTCAGGGGTACTTTCGTCCCTCCTGTCCAGAAAAGCCGGGCGGCTTTGCGCCATATCTGTCCGGAAAGCCGGACGCGGTTCCGCTTCCTCCTGGAAAATACGCGGCGCGGCGGCGTACATGCCGGAAGGACACGGCTTCTGCGCGCGCGGCGGTACGGAGACCAGAAAATCCTCCAGATCGGGCACATCGTCATCGGTTTTCGCGGAAGCCGCAGGCTGTGCTATCGGCCTGGGTACCGCAAACCGCTGCTGCTCGTAAACCGGGACAGACTCCTGCGGTTTGGCGGCGGGCGCCGTTTTCTCTTTATGCTCGATGTGCGGCATGTTGTCGTTTGCCATGATGGCATTTTTGCAGGCGACGTATACCGCTTCAAATACCGGTTTTTCCTGTGAGAACTTGACCTCGGTCTTGGCGGGATGCACGTTGACGTCCACCGCCGCGAGCGGCAGCTCGAGGAACACCGCGCCCGAGGGGTACTTCCCAGTGATGATGGCGTTGCGGTAGGCTTCTTCGAGCGCCGCCTGCATCAGACGGCTTTTGACATAGCGGCCGTTGACGAAAAAGTGCTGCATCGAGCGGTTGGGACGCCCGGCGTGTGGCTTGACGATGTAGCCGTATACCGTCATGCCGTTCCGCTCGGTGCGCGGCACCTCAATCATATTTGCGGTCATTTCCTTGCCGAACACCGAGAACACCGGCGTCAGAAGCTTGCCCTTGCCATCGGTCGTAAATACCTGCTTGCCATCACGGATCAGGGTGAAGGCAATCTCCGGATGGGAGAGCGCGGCATGCTGCACCACGCCTAAAATATAGCCCGCTTCGGTGAAATCCTTTTTGAGAAACTTCATGCGCGCAGGTGTATTGTAGAACAGGTCGCGCACGACCATGGTTGTGCCCTCGGGGCAGCCTGCTTCTTCCTGTGCCTGTATCTCTCCTGCTTCCAGGTGCAGATGCAGGCCGGCGATTGCCCCGGCCTGCCGGGTGAACAGATCGATGCGCGTGACCGAGGAGATCGCTGCCAGCGCCTCGCCGCGGAAGCCCAGCGTGCCGATCGCGGCGAGGTCCGCCTCGGTACGCAGCTTGCTCGTTGCATGGCGGCGGAATGCAACCGGCGCATCCTCAGCCGACATGCCGCAGCCGTTGTCTGCAATGCGCAGATAGGTGATACCGCCGTTTTCGATTTCCACGGTAATGCGGGTCGAACCGGCGTCGATCGCGTTTTCGATCAGCTCTTTTGCTACGGATGCAGGCCGCTCGACCACCTCACCTGCCGCGATCAGATCGGCAAGATGCGGGGATAATTCATGGATAATTGCCATTGGGTGTCCTTTCTAATCGGGAAGCCGGTGCCTTTAGACCAGCTTTTTCAGCTCATACAGCGCGTTGAGCGCCTCGATCGGCGTCATAGTATCCACCTGCAAGGCACGCAGGCGCTCCGCGACCGCATCCCCGGACAGGCTGTCCATGGTGATCTGCGGCACGTCCTCTTCTTCTGCGACC
>DXIC01000145.1 GCA_019113065.1 Candidatus Agathobaculum stercoravium | reverse complement strand
ACAGCTTTAGTATTATACTTCCTTCCCCCTCCTTTTGTCAACTCCTTTTTTCTTCTTTTTTCGGTTTTTTCCGCTTATTCCAAAAGCCGCCCGTTTTTTAACGGACGGCTTTCGCATGTATATCCAGTTCGGCTTATGCCTGCTTCATCAGCTCTGCCAGAAGCATGACCTTATCCACATTGCCTTCGACCTTGATTTTGCCTTCTGCAATCGCAACCTGCGGAACCATTTTACCGCTGATCACCTTTTCCAGATTCGTCAGCGTACCAGATACACAGGCATCACGGTCGATATACTCATAAGGCATAACGGACAGGACACCGTTGAGGATCTCAATGTAAAACACACCCGTGACCTTACCGGTGAGGTTGAACTGAACCGCTACCTTACCCTGCGTTCCAGCAATATCCGCTTTGCTTAATTTGTTGTAGATTTTACCAATCAACTGATCGACGGTCATTGGAATCGCCCCCTGGTTGTATTTGTAATTCTATTATACTTTTTTTACAAGAAATTGCAAGTGAATTTTGTTGCTTTATCAGCGAAAATCTTTGCAAAAACTCAGGCTTCAGCTTTTACGGACAAACTGGGTATGGCAATGCGGACAGGTGATATTGATTTTGCCGCGTCCGCGCGGTACACGCAGGCGCTGTTTACATTGCGGGCATTTGAAATACCGGTGGGTTTTACGGTCCGCGAAGCGCAGCCGGGCATTGCGCAAACGGTTCGACACCGGCCCCCACCAGCGCAGGAACTTCTGATTTTCTGCATAGCGCGCCTGGATATTGCGGGAGAACATACGGAAGTAGCACAGGATCAGCAGCGCAAGGATGAACATGCTCATCCAGCTCCATCCTGTCAGCATTTCAATCACAATCAGCGCCAGCCCCAGCACAAGCAAAGCAGCATTAAGCTGGTCATTGCCATACCGTCCAGCCATAAAACGACGCAAAAAATCCATTATTCCGGGTCATCCTTTCTCACATGGTCAAAAATCAGGGCAAGTACTTCATCGCGCCCATTCCCCTTTTCCGCGGAAAACGGGATGACAGGTACCTCTTCCGGCAGCAAAAGCGTCTGCCGGATCACCGCCAGATTGCCTTCCAGCTGGCTCTTTTTGATCTTGTCCAGCTTGTTGGCGATGACAACCCACGGCCGTCCGGATGCGCGGAACCACTCCGCCATGGTCATATCGTCCCGCGTGGGCTTATGGCGGATATCCACAATCTGTATGCCCAGCGTCAGCAGCCCCATGGCGAAATAGGTCTCCATCAGCTCGCCCCAGCGCTGCTGCTCCGCCTTGGATACGCGTGCGTAACCGTAGCCCGGCAGGTCGACAAGGTACATCTTTTTGTCAATGACAAAATAGTTGATGTGAATGGTTTTGCCCGGCTGCGCGCTGACGCGCGCAAAATTCTTCCGGTTCAGCAGCTTGTTGATTACCGAACTTTTACCCACGTTGGATTTACCCGCAAACACGACCTGCGGCAAACCGTCCGCCGGAAAATCGCTCTCCCTCACCGCCGAACGCAGGAATTCCACGTTATGCAGGTTGGGGTTTTTCTTTTCTTCCATACTCATTGCACCACCGCCGCTGCCGTCGTATCCGTCTGCCGCGCCGCAGCGCTGCGCGGGGATTTCCTGCGTTTTTTCGGGCGGCGCGCGAAGTCGAGCGCCGTCTCCATCACGGTATCCATGTGCGCCGCAGGCACAAAATGCAGGGTCTCGCGCACGACCGGCTCGATATCCTGTAAATCTGCTACATTGTCCTTGGGAATAACTACCGTCTTGATGCCCGCCCGGTACGCCGCCATGGTCTTTTCGCGCAGCCCGCCGATCGGCAGCACACGGCCGCGCAGCGTCACCTCGCCAGTCATCGCCACGTCATGGCGCACAGGCGCCTCGGTCAGCGCGGAAACCAGCGCAGTCGTGATGGTCACGCCCGCAGACGGGCCATCCTTGGGCACCGCCGCTTCCGGGAAGTGGATGTGCAGGTCGTTGTCCTTGTAGAACATCGGGTCGATGGACAGCGACTCTGCACGCGAACGCACGAATGTCACCGCCGCCTTCGCACTCTCCTGCATCACCGTACCCAGGTTGCCCGTCACTTCGATCTTCCCTGTACCGGGCACAACAGCAACCTCAACTTCGAGCATCTCGCCGCCTACGCTGGTCCAGGCGAGGCCGTTGACAATGCCGACTTCATCCTTCTTGCTCACCACGTCGTCCTTATAGGGCGCAACGCCGAGCAACTCTTCCATGTTCTTTTCCGTCACCGTCAATCGCTTGCCGCCGTCCGCGATATGCTTGGCCGCTTTGCGGCAGAGCTTCGCCAGCAGCTGCTCCAGCCGGCGCACACCGGCTTCGCGCGTGTATCCCGTAATTACAGCGCCCAGCATCTTCTCGGACAGCACCAGCTGGCCTTTCTCAAGGCCGTGCTTTTTCATCTGCTTGGGCAGCAGGTGGTGCAGTGCGATCTGGCGCTTTTCCTCTTCGGTATAGGAGGAAAGCTCGATAACCTCCATACGGTCGAGCAGCGGGCGCGGCACGGTGGAAAGGTCGTTCGCAGTCGTCAGGAACAGCACGTCCGACAGGTCGAACGGCAGCTCGATATAATGATCGCGGAACGCGACGTTCTGCTCGGTGTCCAGCACCTCCAGCATAGCCGACGCCGGGTCGCCGCGGAAGTCGTTGCCCATTTTGTCAATCTCGTCGAGCAGGATCAGCGGGTTGGACGTGCCTGCGCGGCGCAGCGCGTCAATGATACGGCCGGGCATCGCACCGATATACGTCTTGCGATGGCCGCGGATGTCCGCCTCGTCGCGCACGCCGCCCAGGCTCATGCGCGCATAATTACGCCCCATCGCCTCGGCAACCGATTTTGCAATCGAGGTCTTGCCCACGCCCGGCGGGCCAACCAGGCACAGCACCTGCCCCTTGAGCTCGGGTGCCAGCGTCTTGACTGCCAGGAATTCCATAATGCGTTCCTTGACTTTTTTCAGGCCGTAATGGTCGCGGTCAAGGATGGCCTGCGCTTCCGCAAGGTCCAGCCGCTCTTCGCTTTTTTTGTTCCACGGCAGATCGAGCACCGTATCCAGATAGGTGCGCACCACGCCCTGCTCCGCGTTCGAGCCGCCCAGCTTGGCAAAGCGGTCAACCTCTTTGATGAGCTTGTCCTCACATTCCTGCGGCAGGTGGAGGTCGAGCACGCGCTTGCGGTAGGTTTCCGCCTCCGCCGCCGTGTCCTGCTCGCCTAGCTCGGTCTGGATCACCTTGATCTGCTCGCGCAGATAGTATTCGCGCTGGTTTTTGTCCATCTGGGTCTTGAGCTCATCCTGTATTTCGTTTTCGATCTTGAGGATCTCGGTCTCCTCGCCCAGCAGCCGGATCACCATAGCAAGACGGCGGGTGACGTTCAGTTCCTCGAGGATCTCCTGCTTGGCGTCGACCTCGACCGGAAGGTTCTGCGCGATGTAGTCTGCCAGCCAGCCCGGGTCTCCGCCCTCAGCAACCGTCAGCTCCACGTCCGGCGAAATGCGCGGCGAATTCTGCGCATATTCGGCAAAGCGCTCCTGCGCGGTGCGGACGAGCGCCTGCGCACGGCGCTCGGTCACGCCGTACACAAAATCCTCCAGCTCCTCGACCTCAGCATAGATGCAGCCGTCCTCTTCCTCGGGCATGGTGAACTGGTGGGCCAATGCACGCGCGCGGCCCTCTACCAGCACACGGATGTTATCGCCCGGCAGGCGCAGGATCTGCCGCACCATGCACACCGTGCCCATCTGGTACAGGTCGCCCGGCGCGGGCGTGCTGGTCTTGAGTTCCCGCTGCGCGGTCAGGAAAATCAGCTGCCCGTTCTTCATCGACGCCTCGAGCGCGCGGATGGACATCATGCGGCCGACGTCGAAATGGATGATCATGTGGGGAAACGCCGTCAGCCCGCGCAGCGGCAGCACCGGCAGCCGGCTGAGCGCCGTTTCGTATGTTTCTATCATAGTTCCTCTCCTCATGTCCGGAAATCGCTTAATAGCGTCAGTATAGTATATTTTCCGCAATTTGTAAAGCGGCATCCGACAATGATATTGTAAAAAAAGCGGGCGAAACCAAAGTTCCGCCCACATTTTTCTTCTGTTATGACTGGTTATGCGCTTTTATTCGGCTCGCGCAGCTTCCCCGCCGGCTCGTCCGTTTTTTTGCCTACCGGCAGCGTCTTGCGCGTGCCATAGCCGATCAGGGGCTCGCCCTCCCCGGCCACTACGTCCGGTGTGATCACCACGCGGTTTACCGTCGGGTCGGACGGGATGCGGAACATGATGTCGGTCATCACGTTTTCCAGCACGCCGCGCAGGCCGCGCGCACCCGTCTTGCGCTCGAGCGCGATCTCCGCAACCCTGGTCAGCGCCTCCGGCTCGAATTCCAGCTCCACGCCGTCCAGTGCGAGCAGGGTCTGGTACTGCTTGACCAGCGCGTTCTTGGGTTCCTGAAGGATGCGGACCAGCGCTTCCTTATCCAGCGTATCCAGCGACACGATCGCAGGCAAACGGCCGATCAGCTCCGGGATCAATCCGTACTTCATCAGGTCATGCGGCTCGATCTGCGCGAGCAGGCGGTCGGTCTGATCCTCCTGCTTGCCCTTGACCTCGGAGCCGAAGCCCATGCCCTGCTTGCCCGTCCGCTTCTGGATGATACCCTCGATGCCGTCGAACGCACCGCCGCAGATGAACAGGATGTTGGTCGTATCGATCTGGATAAACTCCTGGTGCGGATGCTTGCGCCCGCCCTGCGGCGGGACGTTTGCCGTCGTACCTTCGAGCATCTTGAGCAGCGCCTGCTGCACGCCTTCGCCCGACACGTCGCGCGTGATGGACGGGTTTTCGCTCTTGCGGGCGATCTTATCGATTTCGTCGACGTAGATAATGCCGTGCTCGGCAAGCTCCACGTCAAAATCCGCTGCCTGGATCAGGCGCAGCAGGATATTCTCCACGTCCTCGCCCACATAGCCCGCCTCGGTCAGCGTGGTCGCGTCCGCAATCGCGAACGGCACCTGCAAGGTTTTGGCGAGCGTCTGCGCAAGCAGGGTCTTGCCCGAACCCGAAGGGCCGAGCATCAGGATATTGGATTTTTGCAGCTCCACCTCGGTCTCCGGGTGGTAAATGCGCTTATAGTGGTTATATACCGCCACCGACAGCGCAATTTTTGCGCGCTCCTGCCCGATCACATAGTCGTCGAGCACAGCCTTCAGTTCCTGCGGGGTGGGCAGACGTTCGGGGCGTCCAACCGCTTCCACTTCATGCTCTTCGGGCGCAAAGTCCAGTTCGTCGTCCAAAATGCTGGTGCATACGCCGATGCACTCGTCGCAGATATACACCCCGGGCCCCGCAATCAGCTTGCGCACACGGTTCTGAGGCTTTCCGCAGAACGAACATTTCAGCATCTTATCATCATCAAAATTCGGCATATAGCACCTCTATCCAACAAATAACCGTCTCAGTTCCCATCAATGCTTGTCGAACACCTTGTCGATCAGGCCGTATTCCAGCGCTTCCTCAGCGGTCATGAAATTGTCGCGCTCGCAGTCTGCGGTGACAACCTCAATCGGCTTACCGGTATTCTCGGACAGGATCTTGTTCATGCGCTTCTTGATCGTCTCAAGGCGCTTAAGATGAATCGCCATATCCGTGATCTGGCCCTGCGTGCCGGCGGACGGCTGGTGGATCATAATCTCCGCGTTGGGCAGCGCGTAGCGCTTGCCCTTTGCGCCCGAGGACAGCAGGAACGCGCCCATGGAGGCCGCCATACCGATGCAGATGGTGGACACATCGCACTTGATATAGTTCATCGTGTCATAAATCGCCATGCCCGCGGTAACCGAACCGCCCGGGCTGTTGATATACAGCGAAATATCCTTGTCCGGGTCCTGTGCTTCCAGATACAGCAGCTGTGCCACGACCAGGGAAGCGGTCGTGTCGTTGACTTCCTCGCAAAGCATTACAATGCGGTCGTTGAGCAGGCGGGAATAGATGTCGAACGACCGCTCGCCGCGGCCGGTCTGCTCGATGACCATTGGGACTAAACTCACTTTGGAAAACTCCTTTCAAAAAGGGCCGATGGAAGCGTACCGCTTCCATCGGACAGGACGCGCCGGGGCACAGCCCCGGACACATCAGGGTATGGGAAGGCACCTTCCCCGGCGCCTCCCCTGCTTTCAGGGATAAAAGCCACGCGTCTGTACAGCTTTTTATAAATCCAGCGGCAAGGCGCAAAATGCTGCCATACTGCCCCTTGCCGCAGGTCATACTGATTACTCCGCGGACTCCTCAGCCGGTGCAGCTTCGGTTTCCTCGGCAGCCTTCTTCTTCGCCGCAGGCTTCTTGACCTTGGCGTTCTTCTTGAGGAACTCAAGCGCATTGGAGATCTTCAGGTCGCCGGAAAGGGCCTCAGCGGATACGATGGACTTGACCTTGTCAACTTCCATGCCGTACTGCTCCGCCATCTTAGCATATTCCTCGTCGAGTTCCTTGTCGGAAACTGCGATATTCTCCAATTCAGCAACCTTTTCCAGCGCCAGACGGGTCTTGACCTGGCGGTCGGCCTGCTCGCGGAACATCGCGCGGAACGCACCCATCTCGGTGCCGGTCATCTTGAGGTACTGGTCAAGCGCCATGCCCTGCATCTGGAGGCGGTAGCCGAAGTCCTGCACGAGGGCGTCTACCTGGCTCTCTACCATTGCCTGCGGGATGTCCGCCTTCATGCCCTCGATCACAGCGTCCAGGATCTTCTCCTCAAACGCGTGCTCGACGTTCTCCTGACGCTCCTTCTTCAGGCGCTCGGTGATCTCCTTCTTCAGATCCTCCAGAGTCTCGCAGGTGTCGGAAACATCCTTTGCGAACTCGTCGTCCAGCTCCGGCAGGATAGTCTCCTCAACCTTGTGTACCTTGCACTTGAAGACCGCTTCCTTGCCGGCCAGCTCCTTGGCGTGGTACTCTTCCGGGAAGGTAACAACTACGTCCTTCTCGTCGCCCGCCTTGCAGCCGATCAACTGATCCTCAAAGCCCGGGATGAACGAACCGGAGCCCAGGGTCAGCATGTGGTGCTCCGCCTTGCCGCCCTCGAAAGCGACGCCGTCCACAAAGCCCTCAAAGTCGATGTCAACCGTGTCGTTTTTCTTGGCCTTGCGGTCAACGGTCTCGGTGCGCGCATTGCGCTGCGCCAGACGGTTCAGTTCCGCCTTAACGTCCGCCGCCGGAACCTTGACAGTCTCCTTCTCGACCTCGATGCCCTTGTACTCGCCGAGCTCTACTTCCGGCTCAACCGGCACCTTGGCGATGATGGTCAGGCCGCCCTCTTCCGCCGGGTCGCCCAGATCAACGTCCGCACGGCCGACCGGCTTGATGCCGGACTTCTCGACCGCCATGTCCATGGCGTCCGGATATATGAT
Organism: Candidatus Agathobaculum stercoravium; assembly: GCA_019113065.1. Taxonomy (GTDB): domain Bacteria; phylum Bacillota; class Clostridia; order Oscillospirales; family Butyricicoccaceae; genus Agathobaculum; species Agathobaculum stercoravium. The sequence continues at coordinate 10,705 of DXIC01000145.1, read as the reverse complement.
ATTGAAAGCCTCTTCAAAGAACACGCCTTCGCCGTACAGCTTCTCGATCATCTTGCGCGGCGCGTGGCCCTTGCGGAAGCCGGGAACGGTGATGTTCTTACCGGTCTTCTTGAATGCCTTGTCCTTCGCGGCCTCAAACTCCGCCTTGGTGATCTCGATCGTCAGGGCTACAACGCTGTGCTCCTGCTTTTCCGTGTTTTTCAGTTCCATGTTGCCAAACTCCTTACTTGAATACTTCTATGGTATCTAAATTATTTTATCAGATTATTTTAGGGATTTCCACACTTTTTTCTATTTTTTCAAAAAAACCGGCGTAAAATCCACATGGTCGCCCGAAACCAGCCGCCACTCGATGCCCTCATGCTCTCCCTCGACCGCCCAGCGCAGGCTGTCCGAGTGCAGATGGCCGTAGATGCAGCGGCGCACACCGTACTTCTGCATCAGCTCGATCATCGGGCCGCAGCGGAAATTCGCATACAGCGGCGGGTAGTGCAGGAAGCAGATGATCTCCTCCGGGTCCCCCGCTGCGCCGAGCTTTAACGAGGCCTCCAGCCGCAGCAGCTCGCGGCGGAAGATCTTCCCGTTGTGCGGGTCGGAGAAGTCCTCCTCAAACGGCCAGCCGCGGGTACCGCACAGCGCAGTCTTCCCGTAAAAATAGCAGTTGTTGTGCAGAAACTCCATGGTGGTAAAGCCGTTTTCTTCAAAAAAGCGGTGCATTTTCGCCGCAGTCTCCCACCAGAGGTCGTGGTTGCCCTTGAGGATGATCTTTTTGCCCGGGAGCGATTCGATCAAGGCGAAATCGCCCTTTGCTTCCGCAAGGCTGATACCCCATGAGATGTCCCCGCCCAGCACAACCGTATCCTCCGGCGCGACGAGCGCCTTCCAGCGCGTCACGATCTTGTCCGTATACCCCTGCCAGCGGCCGCCGAAAATATCCATCGGCTTTTCCACACCTGTCGCCAGATGCAGGTCTGCCAGCGTATAAAGCGCCATGCTTACAGATCCTTCAGCAGGCCGACCGTTGAAAGGATGTCAGCCTTGTCCACCACGCGGTCAAAGCGCGGCGTTTTGCCTGCCAAAGCGGCGAGCGGTGCGGGCGCCGGTACGCCCGTCAACCCGGTCAGCACGCCCAGCTGGGACACGTCGTCTTTTTCGAGCGTGCCGCCAAGCGCCTCGATCACCGACCGGCAGAACTTGAACGGCGAAGCCGTGGACGCGATCACAGCCGGGGTCGTATCGCCCGTGCGCGCGCGGTAGTCCTCGTACACGCGGACGGCGACCGCCGTGTGCGTGTCGCACAGGTAGTGCTCGTTCTCCCAAAGCTCCTTGATGGTCTGTGCGGCCGCGCTGTCATCACAGCAGCCCGCGTCGAAGTCCGCTTCGATCTTCGCGAACACATCCGCCGCCACCTGATAGCTGCCGCCCTTTGCGAGCTGGTCCATCAGGTCCGCGACCAGCTTGTCGTCGTAATCCGACGCGAAGAACAGCAGGCGCTCGAGGTTGGACGAGATCAGGATATCCATCGAGGGCGAAGTCGTGGTGTAGAAATCACGGTTTTTGTCGTAGGTGCCGCCCTTTTTGAAAAAGTCGGTCAGCACGTTGTTGCGGTTGGAGGCGCAGATGAACTTGTTCACCGGCAGGCCCATCTTACCCGCGATGTACGCGGCCAGGATGTTGCCGAAGTTGCCGGTCGGGACGCAGATGTTGATCTTGTCCCCCATTTTGACTGCGCCGCTCTTTACCATATCGCAGTAGGCGGAAACATAGTACGCGATCTGCGGCGCAAGGCGGCCCCAGTTGATGGAATTGGCTGACGATAACATCATACCATCCTTGTCAAGCCCCTCGCGCACGGTTTCATCCGTGAAGATGCGCTTGACCGCGCTCTGCGCGTCGTCGAAGTTGCCGCGGATGGCAACGACCTCGACGTTTTTGCCCTCCTGCGTCACCATTTGCAGCTTCTGCATGGGGGAAACGCCGTCCACGGGGTAGTAGACCATGATTTTGGTGCCCTCGACGTCGTGGAAGCCGTCGAGCGCAGCCTTGCCCGTGTCGCCCGAGGTGGCGACCAGAATGCACGCCGTGCGCGTCTCGCCCGTCTTGCGGAGCGAGGCGGTCAGCAGGTGCGGCAGCATCTGCAGCGCCATGTCCTTGAACGCGCAGGTCGGGCCGTGCCACAGCTCAAGCAGGTGCTTGCCGTCCGCCAGCGGTACGACCGGCGCGGTATCCTTGCCGCCGAACTTGTCGTCCGCATACGCCTTAGCTGCGTAATCCGCCAGCTCCTCCGCCGAAAAATCGGTCAGGAACTTGCCGAGGATGAGCGCAGAGCGGCCCTTGTAATCCAGGTTTGCCAACGCGTGCCAGTCCTCCGCGGTGAGCGCGGGGAACGAGGTCGGGCAGTACAGGCCGCCGTCGGGCGCGATGCCGTTTGCAATCGCATAGGCCGCGGAGACCTTGCGGGATTTATCCCTTGTGCTTACATATTCCATAAAAACCTCCGGTTGCCGCAAATCGCAGGATATCGCGGCGTTTTTCTATCTTTTACGCACTTTTCAGCGCAAACTCTACTTTTTACAGCATGCGTTCAATAAACGCAAATGCGTTATCATAAAACAGCCGGTTCACCGCGCGCTCGGTATAGCCCAGCGCGAGCATGCGGTCGGCCAGCCGGTACAGGTCGCCCAGCCCGTCGATCCCGGCGGGCAGCTGGTCGCAGCCGTCAAAATCGCAGCCCAGCGCGATGGTTTGCTCCCCATACAGGCCGAGGAAGCGCTCGATGTGGTCGATCGCATCGTCGATCACCGAATCGCTCTGCCGCACGAGGAAGGGCGTATACAGGTTGACGCCGACGAGCCCCTTTCGCCGCGCGATTTCCGCGAACTGCCGGTCGGTCAGGTTGCGCGGGTGGCGGCACAGGGCGCGCGAATCGCTGTGCGACGCGACAAACGGCCCGTCGATCGTCTCACACACATCCCAGAAGCCCCTCTCGGACAAATGCGACACGTCAACGATAATGCCTTTCTCCGCGCAGTCCCGCACGAGCTGCTTGCCGGCCTCGGTCAACCCTTCGTCCTGATCGATCACGCAGGAGCAGCCAAAGCGGCTGCGATAGTTCCACGTCAGTGTGATCATGCGGATGCCAGCCTCATACGCAAGGTCAAGTGCATCCGAACGGTCGGGCAGCAGCTCCGCACCTTCGATGGACAGGAACGCCGCCGCCTTGCCCGCGTCTGCCGCATCCCGCAGATCCTGCGCGGACTTGCAGAACATCAGCCAGTCATCATTTGCTGCGAACTCCTGCTGTGCAGTTTGCAGCATGCGCGCCAGACGGTCATCAGGCGGCGTGTCAAGCAGGCAGTCCCGCCCTTTGGCCGCTTCCGCAGACGGTGCGCGCGCGCCGCAGAACAGCGCGAAGAACTGCGCATAATGGTCATACCGCTGCGCGGCGGCGTAATTGACGTGCAGGTCGTTTTCCCGCAGGTGCCTGCCGGTCTCGCAGCATTCATACAGGGTGTCGCAGTGCAGGTCGAACAGCTTCATCCTCACCCTCCAAAGGCATTTTCCAAGTGGTTGATGTGCGGCGGGACAGACGCGCCCTCCTCGCCGTATACCTCGATCACGTCAAAGCGCGGCTGCATATCGTCCGGATGACCTTGCAGCCATTTCTCAGCCGCCGCGATGATGCGCGCCTGCTTTTGCGGCGTCACATGCTCGCGCGCCGCTGCAAAGCGGGCGTCTTTCCGCGTTTTGACCTCGACGAATACAATATATTTCCCGTCCTGCGCAATGATGTCGATTTCCCCAAAGCGGGTGCGGAAATTTGTCTCCAGCACCGCATAGCCCCTGCGCGTGAGAAAAGCACGCGCGGCCTGCTCACCCCACGCGCCCTTCATCGCGGCGCGTCCGGGTGCTTTTCGTAAAATTTCCTGAGGAAAGTCATCCGGTGGATGGGGCACGGCCCGTGCGCAAGCAGCGCCTCGTCATGCGCCTTTGTCTCGTAGCCCTTGTGCTTTTCAAAGCCGTAGGCCGGGTACCGCTCGGCGAACTGCCGCATCAGGCGGTCCCTCGTCACCTTGGCGATGATGGACGCCGCCGCGACCGAGGGCACCTTCGCGTCCCCGGACACCACGCATTCATGCGGCACGGCCAGCCCTTCCGACCGGTTGCCGTCCACATAGGCAAAATCCGCCGGGCTGGTCAGCCCCTCGACCGCCTGCCGCATGGCACGGTAGGTCGCCTGCAATATGTTGATCTCGTCGATGGTCTTTTCGTCCACAAGCGACACCGACCACGCGATGGCGTTCTCGGTGATGACCTCAAACAGCTGCTCACGCTTTTTCTCGCTGAGCTTTTTGGAGTCGTTCAGGCCCTCGATCTCGATGCCGCCCGGCAGGATGACCGCCGCCGCGCACACCGGCCCTGCGACCGGCCCGCGGCCGGCCTCGTCCACCCCGCACACCGCCGAGTAGCCCTGCGCCCAGGCTTTCTCTTCAAATTCCCATGTCATCATAGCGACCTCTTTGGAATGGAGAATGTAAAATGGAGAATGGAGAATTCTCCCGCGCGCCGACGCGCGCCATCGAATCGAAAATCCGGATGAAACGAAGTGAAATCCGCATTTTCATAAAAAGTGCAGGCTTTGCCTGTACTTTTTATACGGGAGCGGAGAAAAGTGTGCCCAATGGACGCGCTTTTCGAAGCCTTGGACGCATCCGCGCCCTGCGCGGTGCGTCCCCCTCGATTGAAACCGTGGTTTCAATCGATGCTGTCGACGCTTTCCAGCGTAATTCTTCCCAAAACGCCACCGCGGAACTCGTCGAGCAGGATATGCGCCATGCGCTCGGTATCGATTTCACCGCCGCGCAGCAAAAAGCCGCGCCGCCTGCCCGCCTGCTGGAGCAGCTCATAGCCCAGGAAATCGCTCTCCTCCGGGATGGCGACGCCATAGCGCTCGATGATCGCCTGCGGCGCCTGTCGGGCGAGCAGTTCCATCAGCTTGCAGCCGAGCGTCTCCACGTCCAGAATATCATCCTTGATCGCGCCCGTGCACGCGAGCAGGATACCCACACGCTCGTCGTCAAACTTGGGCCACAGGATGCCCGGGGTGTCGAGCAGGTCGATGCCGCCGTCCACGCGGAACCACTGGCTGCCGCGTGTCACGCCCGGCCTGTCCGCCGCCTTGGCGGATTTGCGCCCGAGGATGCGGTTAATGAAGGTGGACTTGCCCACGTTCGGGATGCCGACCACCATCACGCGCACCGCTTTGCCCACAAGGCCCTTTTCGTTCCACTGCGCGATCCTGTCTGCGAGCAGCGTGCGCACCGCGTTTGCAAACGCCTGTGTGCCCGTGCCTGCGCGGCTGTCGGTTTCGATCACCGCCATCCCCTGCGCCCGGAAGTGCTTCGCCCACTCGGACGTCATCTTCGGGTCGGCCAGATCGATGCGGTTGAGGATCATCAGCCGCGGCTTGCCCGCGGCGATCTCGTCCATATCCGGGTTGCGTGACACCTGCGGGATGCGCGCGTCCACAACCTCGCAGACCGCATCCACCTGTTTGATATATTCCGCCATCTGCCGGCGGGTTTTTGTCATGTGCCCGGGATACCATTGAATGTTCATAGTTAAGCCACCGATCCAAATTCGCTGAACGGATACACAACGCTGAGCACATGCCCGAGGATATACCGCTCATCCACCATGCCCAGCTGGGACCAACGGCTGTCGGTCGAGTAATTGCGGTTGTCCCCCATCACAAATACGCATCCCTCCGGAACGGTCTGCGGATAGGTCATGTCGCCCATTTTTTCCAGCGTATTGATTTTTTCCGCAATATACGGCTCGTCAAGCACCTCGCCGTTGACCAGCACATCGCCCGTGATCGGGTCAATATCGATCGTGTCGCCGCCGGTTGCAATGATGCGCTTGACGATCGGCTGGCCGCTGTAAAACGACTCCTTGCGCAGCACGACGATGTCCTCTTTTTCCGGCGAATAACCCAGATCACTTACCAGCATGATGCTGTGATCCTGCAAGGTGGGATACATGGACGTACCGTCTACACCGATCAGACGCACGAAAAAGGTAAACACCACAACAAAAAATATCAGCACGGTCATCAGGGACTCGCCCCAGCTGAACAGCTCGCTGGAAAACCGCCCTTCGCCCTTCTTTTTCTCCTTCTCCTCTACCTGGGTCTCCTGCATTGTGATTCCTCCAAAAAGATAAGCATACAGGTTTATTATAGCCGTATATCCTCCTGCGCGCAAGACCAAAAACATTTGCAATGCAAAAACGGGGAGCAGTGAGCTCCCCGTTTTTGTCGTTTGCATGAAATTAAATCTTTTCCGCAACCTTGGCAGCCTTGCCTACGCGGCCGCGCAGGTAGTACAGCTTGGCACGGCGGACCTTACCGCTGCGCACAACCTCGAACTTTGCTACGTTCGGGGAGTGTACCGGGAACGTCTTTTCAACGCCTACGCCGTAAGAGATGCGGCGGACGGTAACCGTCTGGTTAACGCCGGCGTGCTTCTTGGCAATGATAATGCCCTCGAAAATCTGAATACGCTCGCGGTTGCCTTCCTTAATCTTCGCGTGTACCTTAACGGTATCGCCGATCTTGAGCTCCGGCAGGTCGCTCTTGAGCTGCTGCTCGGACAGTACTTTGACCAGATCCATTTTTCTGTCATCCTTTCGTCTTAGACATTCTTGCCCTATTTTCCCTACAAATAAGCAGAGGAATGCCCGTGTTACCGAAATATGATACCATACCCCGCTTTATTTTGCAAGCATTTTTTCCGTAAAATGTTCAATATTTTCCGCCAGTCTTGTTTTTCTGCCAAATCATAGTATACTGGTAGTAACCCCGTGTGTAAAGGAGTTTTTATTATGTGGGCTTACGAAAGCGTTTTTTATCAGATCTACCCGATCGGGTTCTGCGGCGCGCCGCGCGTAAACGACGGCGTGACCGCGCCTCGCATCCGCAAAGTTGCGGACTGGGCCGGGCACATTGCTAAGCTCGGCTGCAACGCCGTATACTTCTCCCCGATTTTTGAATCCGACAGCCATGGCTACGACACCCGCGACTTCCGTAAAATCGACTGCCGTCTCGGCACGAACGAGGATTTTGCCGCGGTGTGCGATACCCTGCATGAAAACGGCGTCAAGGTAGTGCTGGACGGCGTATTCAACCACGTCGGCCGCGGCTTCTGGGCGTTCCGCGACGTACAGGAGAAAAAGTGGGACTCGCCGTATAAGGACTGGTTCCACATCTCGTTCGACGGCAACTCCAACTATAACGACGGCTTCTGGTACGAGGGCTGGGAAGGCCATTACGAGCTGGTCAAGCTCAACCTGAAAAACCCGGCGGTCGTGCAGCACATTTTCGACTGCATCCGCCTGTGGGTGGAGCAGTTCGGCATTGACGGCCTGCGTCTGGACGTGGCCTACTGCCTGGATAAGGACTTCATCCGCCAGCTGCGTGCGTTCTGCGACACGTTGAAGCCGGATTTCTTCCTGATCGGCGAGCTGCTGCACGGCGACTACAACCAGTTCGTCGGCGACGGCATGCTGCACTCCTGCACCAACTATGAGTGCTACAAGGGCCTGTACTCCTCCATGAACAGCCTCAACCTGTTCGAGATCACCCATTCCCTGCTGCGCCAGTTCGGCCCGGAAAACTGGACGCTGTACCGTGGCAAGCACCTGCTGGGCTTTGTCGACAACCATGACGTGACGCGCATTGCGTCCATCCTGCAAAACCCCAGGCACCTGCCGCTGGTCTATGCGCTGCTGTTCGGCATGCCGGGCATCCCGTGCGTCTACTACGGCAGCGAGTGGGGCGCCGCGGGTGAAAAGCATCAGGGCGACGATGCGCTGCGGCCCTCGTTCGAAGCACCCGAATGGAATGACCTGACCGATTGGATCGCTGCGCTCGCCAAGGCGCACAAGGAAAGCAAGGCGCTGTGCTACGGCGACTTCAAGCAGGTCGTACTGACCAACAAACAGTGCATCTGGGAACGCATTTTCGAGGACGAGCGCGTGCTGGTTGCGGTCAACATCGACAGCGAGCCCTATGTCGCACATTTTGACGCGAAGTGCGGGCAGGCGGTCGACCTGATCACCGGCAAGCCGCACGATTTCGGCGGCGGCAGCGAACTGCCCCCCTATTCCGCATTCTTCTGGAAGTGCGAACGCTGAGGCATGCCCGCCCCGGGGCTGCTGTCCGGCGATAAGCGCCCCTAAACACAAACAGGCAGCACCAAAGGCGAGGGTATCCGAGATGCCCCCGCCTTTCTTTTTTCATTTATCCCCCGTTTTTCCGGCAGCGCTGCTGAAAGCGCAGCCGGCCAGCTGTTCTTCGGGCAGACGGCACGTCCGCCGTTCTTTCTCAACCAGCTGCTCAACAAACGGCGTCGCCGGATGGTGCAGCAGGTCTTCCGGCGGTGCGTACTGTTGGATCATGCCCCGGTCCATAACTAACACCTTTGTCCCCAGCAGCAGGGCTTCCCCAATGTCGTGGGTTACAAACAGCACCGTGATACCGGTCTGCTCATAGATGCGCCGCAGCTCTTTTTGCAGCTGGGCGCGCGTAATCTCGTCCACCGCGCCGAACGGTTCGTCCATCAGCAGGATCTCCGGCGACGCGGCCAGCGCGCGGGCGATCCCCACACGCTGCTGCTGGCCGCCGGACAGTTCGTCCGGGTACCGCCCTTTCAGTTCTTCATCCAGCCCGACAATCTGCATCCATTTGGACACCGCCGCTTTGGTTTTGGCCTTGTCCCTCCGGTTGAGCAGGTTCGGCACATAGGCGATGTTCTGCTCCACCGTCATGTGCGGGAACAGTACGCTGCCCTGGATGGCATAACCGATGTTCCGGCGCAGCGCGGTCTGGTCTTTGCCGCGGATGTTTTCGCCATTGATAAGGATATCGCCGGATGTCGGTTCGATCAGCCCGTTTACCATTTTGAGCGCGGTCGTTTTGCCGCAGCCGGACGAACCGATGATGGTGATAAACTCCCCCTTCCCAATGGCCAGGTTAAACCCTTCCAAAACCACCTTATCGCCATATGCCTTTTTGATATTCCGAAATTCGATCGCTGTCTGCATGATCTCCCCTCCTCACTGCAACAGGCCGCGGCTGCGCAGGAAGTCCTCCGCTACGTCGCGCGGCTCCCTGCCTTCGGTCTCGACCGCGTAATTCATCTGCGCCATATCGCTGTCCGAAATCGTCCCGGACAGTTTTTCCAGCACCGCTTCCAGCTCGGGATGCTCCTCCAGCACCGCACGTCGTACCACATTGCCGCACAGGTAGGACGGGTAAAACTGCTTATCGTCCTCGAGCACCACCGCATCCGCAGCGGCAAGCTGCCCGTCGGTCGTAAAGATCACCATGACATCGATCTCGCCCTGCGCAAGCGCCTGATATTTCAGCCCAATGTCCATATCCATGGTCTCCCTGAAGTGCAGGCCATAGGTTTCGCACAGCGCGTCGTACCCATCCTCGCGCTCAAAAAAGTCATACTCCGCGCCAAACACAAGTTGATTTGCCACCTGCGCCAAGTCAGAATAGGTATGCAGGTCATACTGCTCTGCAATCTCCCGGCGCACCACAAGGCCGTAGGTGTTGTTGAAACCGTACATGCCGGTCCATTCCATGTCATAATTGTCCCGGTATTCCTGCCGCATCTGGCTGAACAGGTCTTCGGTATACAGGCCGTCCCGCTTCAGCACCATATTCCAGGCCGTGCCGGTATACTCGGGATAGAGGTCGAATTCCCCGCTCTCCATCGCGGGCTGGATATTCGAGGTGCCGCCGCCCACGCCCTGCGTCAGCTCGACGTCCAGTTCGCTGTCCTGCTCGATCAGGATATCGAGCATCTCCCCAATGATATACTGCTCGGTCATGGGCTTGGTTGCAATATGGATGGTGTCGCCTGTACCGGCTGGGACAAGCATGCCGATCACCAGCCCCGCACAGGCCAGCACAGCGGCCGCGCCCAGGATACGGTTGGCCTTTTTCGCCTTTGCGCTGCGCTTGCGCATGCGCCTTTCCGCAAATCCCAGCAGGAAGTCCATTCCCAGCGCCAGCAGGGCGATCAGCAGGCTGCCCGCCATGGTCATGGCTGCGTTATTGGTCGTAATGCCGCGGTAGATGGCAACGCCCAGCCCGCCCGCGCCGATAAAAGACGCAATACCGGCAAGCGCGATGGTCATGGTCACCATGCTGCGGATACCGGACATAATCACCGGCATGGCAAGCGGCAGCTTGATCTTCAGCAAAATCTGCATCTGCGTGCTGCCCATCCCCTTGGCGGCCTCGAGGATCGCCGGGGGCACGTTCATCATACCCGTATGGGTATTTCGCACCATGGGCAGCAGCGCGTAAACGGTCAGCGCAATGACTGCCGTGGCGTTCCCCACCCCGGAAAACGGGATCAGGAAGCCCAGCATGGAGATTGACGGGATGGTATACAGGAAGTTGATCAGCCCCAGCGTGAGTTTCGCCGACCGCTGGAACTCGCTGATCAAAATACCGACCAGCCCGCCGAGCACAACTGCAATCAGGATTGCAATCAGGGAAATCTGCAAGTGCTCCCATAGAAGCCCGAGGAAAAACTCCCTCCGCCCAGTGAAGAGCGCAAACATATCGCTTATCATGGTCATTCACGTATAATAAAACCATCTCGAAAGGGGTGGTTTTATTACT
>DXIC01000144.1 GCA_019113065.1 Candidatus Agathobaculum stercoravium | reverse complement strand
GTCCCGGGGCATTCCCTTTATAAGAAGTACGTTGGTTGGGTTGCGTGATATTAATAATGACGCGCCTCGTACAGATGGTCCTCAATCGCCTTGCGGGCAGCCTGGACCTCAGGCTTCTGGGAAACTTCCGCAACGCCGACACGCCACCAGGCCTCATAGCCCTTGGACATGGTCTTGGGCAGGACCTTGATATCGATGACGGTGGATACAGTCTGCTTCTTTGCGTCTTCCAGAGCAGCCTTGAGCTCGTCCATGGTCTTGACCGTATAGCTCTTGCAGCCGTAAGCCGCGCCGATGGCAGCGTAGTCTACCTGGATAACCTTGCCCTTGTGGATGCCGTTGGTCACGCCGTCCTCGAGCATGTTCTTCTCGGTGCAGATGCAGGCATTGCCCTGGCCGACCTCGAGGTTGTTGATGCAGCCGAAGGAAGCGTTATCGAATACGCAGACGTTGATCTTCTTGCCGATCTGGACAGAGGTGATCAGCTCGGAGTGCAGCATATCGAACGAGCCGTCGCCGGTCATCGCGTAAACTTCCTTATCCGGGCAGGCGAGCTTCGCGCCCAGTGCAGAAGCGATCTCATAACCCATGCAGGAGTAGCCGTACTCCATGTGGTAGGTGTTGATCGTGCGCGGACGCCACAGGCCCTGCATATCGCCCGGCAGGGAGCCGGCCGCTGCGCAGACAATCGCGTCGTCGTCGATCATCTTGTTGATCGTGCCAAGGACAGCGGTCTGGCAAAGCTGGCAGCCGGTATCCTCGATGTACTTCTCAACGCACTCACGGTTTGCGTCGTTGATTTCCGGAATGAAGGAAGCCTTATCCGTGTAGGTGCAGTCAAACAGACGGTCAACCTCAGCCGCCCACTCCTTGCGCAGTGCAGCAACTTCCTGTGCATATGCGTCGTCGGTGTGGTAGCCGATCTTCTTGAGCTCTTCGGAGAGTGCAGTCAGCGCCTCGTTTGCGTCCGCAACAACCGGGGTCGCGTCCATCTTGTACGCCTGGAACTCGGACGGGTTGATGTTGACAAACTTGGCGTCCGTGCGGTACAGCCACTTGGAAGCGGTGGTGAAGTCGGTGTAGCGGGTGCCGACGCCGATAACAACGTCCGCCTCATGCGCGAGCTTGTTTGCAGCGATGCCGCCGGTGGTGCCCAGGCCGCCGAGGTTGAGCTCATGGGTCCACTCGATCGCGCTCTTGCCCGCCTGGGTCTCGCCGAATGCGATACCGAAGTCCTCAGCGAACTTCTTGAATACCTTGTGCGCCTCCGCATAGCGTACGCCGCCGCCGCAGATCAGAAGCGGCTTCTTGGCGTTCTTGATGACCTCAACGGCCTTCTCGATCGCATACTTGGTCGCCGGGCGGCGCTCGATGCGCCATACGCGCTTCTTGAAGAAGTCGACCGGGTAGTCATAGGCTTCCGCCTGCACGTCCTGCGGCAGGGAGATCGCAACAGCGCCGGTGTTGGCGGTGTCGGTCAGCACGCGCATGGCGGAGATCATGTCGGTCATGACCTGCTCCGGGCGGTTGATGCGGCCCCAGTACTTGGTAACAGCCTGGAACGCGTCATGTGCGGAGATGGTCAGGTTCTGCGGCTGCTCCATCTGCTGGAGTACCGGGTCAGGCTGACGGGAAGCATAGATGTCGCCCGGCAGGATCAGTACCGGGATGTTGTTTGCGGTAGCGGTAGCGGCAGCGGTGACCATGTTGCACGCGCCGGGGCCGACGGAAGAGGTGGCAGCAAAGATCTGCTTGCGGCGCATCTGCTTGGCGTAGCCGACAGCGGCAAGGGCCATGCCCTGCTCGTTCTTGCCCTGGTAGACAACCATGTCCTTGAGCTCCTGCTCAACGCCGTTGGCGAAGCCGACGACATTGCCGTGGCCGGGCAGCATGAAGATACCCTTGACAAACTTGTGCTCTACCTCATTGCCGTCCATGTCGATATAGCTGACATACTGGTTCTCCAGGAAGCGCACGAGCGCCTGAGAGGCCGTCAGACGGACGGTTTCCATATGCATCATAGATAAAATTCCTCCTGAAATTATTTTCTCTCACAAAATTCGATCGAAACCGAGGTTTCAAACGGCGACTATGTCGCGCCGCAATGTAATTTTATTTCACCGGGGCTCTGCCTCGGTGGAATACCACTGTTTCGGGACGCGTGTCCCGAACCGCCTTTGCCGTGCAAAGGCAAGGGCGTTATCGAATTTGGTTTCTTCCGGAACCAAATTCGTATCTAAGGGGGACAGCGTCCCCCTTGGAAATCAGTTACCGGTCGGGCAGTGCCAGATCTTGTCGTTCGCGTCATCCTCGAGCAGCCACAGATGCTCCTCGTCGTCGATGCGGGTCTTGTCCCACGGGTCGCCCGGCAGATGACGGATGCCCCATGCGTAGCAGCAGGAGTAGCCCGGTGCGGTTACCTGGGAGTGCATCTTGTCGGTGATGATCGCCAGGCCGTTGTGGTGGGTCTCGTAAATTTCGCCGTTGCCCCAGCCTGCGCCGAAGCCCATCGGCTTGTCATAGCGGTAGAAGTAGCACTCCGGCTGCGGATGGTGGTGCGGCGGGTAGCTCGACCACTTGCCCGGCAGGTTGACGACTTCGCCCAGTACCATGTTGGAGTAGGGCGCATTGTCCAGGTCGAAGCAGGTGCGTACGTCACGCTTGATGCAGCCCATCAGCTCGCCGTTCGCGCCGCGCGCCCATGTATCAGTGTCTTCCGGCTTGTACATCTTGTTCGGGAAGGTCTTGTCGTTGAGCGTCTTCTGGATATAGATGTTGCAGGGGCCGTGCGCGGTGATCTTCACCTTGGTGCCCTTGCACACATGCAGGCAGGACGGGTTATAGTCGAACGGGTTCGGACGGTCTACATCGTAGGACTGGTCATCCCACTCGATGGTGCACTTGCCGTCAAATACCAGGGCGGCCAGCTCCTTCTCGGGCTCCTCGAAGGAGTAGGTGTCGCCGTCCTCCATCACGAGGAGCGCAACGTCCATCATGGCGTCCTTGCCGATGCCCTCGTCCAGACGGATATACTCGTTGTATCCGCGCTTGACTTGCTTATCAATGTACATACGGTTTTCCCTCCAAAAAAAGATTTTTTGGTTGCAGCGCCCGGCACGGGTACCGGGCTGCGGCGGCAGACAACCCTCTGCCACCTAAAATTATAGCACGCGGCGGCAAGCGGTTCAACCGTTCGCGGCCGGACGGGAACGGTTCGTCATTTATCACAAAAACAAGTGGTGTTATTCTGACAAATGATACAACAAAAATACGGTTTCCCAATCCCGCACTCTTGCGTTTGTTCCCTTTGTTGGTTATAATTATAGCAGATGCAGGCGCAAATGCTTGCAATTTCTTCACAAACAATAACACGATTTTAAGGTGTTTCCGGAGGGCATCCATGGACGCTGCAAGACGCGAAAAGAAAGAGCACGGCACGCTGGCATTCCCGTTTCAGATCTATCCCGCGCTTGACGGCAGCGAGGCCGACGACAGCGACTTCATCCCCTACCACTGGCACCCTGAGCTGGAGATCATCACGGTGGATGCCGGGCATGTATCGCTGACCATCGCCGACCATGTATATGAGGGCAGGCGCGGCGACGTGTTTTTCGTCGCGGGCGAGGAGCTGCACGAGATCCGCGCGGCCGGGCGGGAAAACCAGTTCCGCTCGTTCGTATTCGCGGCGGATTTTTTGCAGTTCGCGCGCAGCGACCAGGCCGAGACCGAGCTGCTCGCGCCGCTGGCCGAAGGGCGGCTGCGGTTTGTAACCTGTCTCCCCGTTGGGCAGCCCGGGCAGCCCGAGGTGCGCGCGCTGCTGGCGCAGATCGTGCGCGCCTGTCTGGCGCAGGCGCCGGGCAGCCAGCTGGCAGTCAAGGCGGCGCTGCTGGGCATTGTTGCCGCGTGTGCGCAAAACGGCCTGCTGCACGGGCATCAGATGCACCCGAACGCGGATTACAAGGCGCGCCAGCTCAGAGAAATCGTGGGCTATCTGGGCGAACACTTTACAGAACCGCTGTCCCTGCCCGCCGTAGCCGCGCGGTTCGGCCTGTCGCCGCAGTATTTCAGCAGCTTTTTCCGGGAGAATTTCGGCCGCACCTTTGTCCAGCATGTCAATTCGCTGCGCATCGAGCAGGCGGCGCGCCTGCTGCGCGAGACCGACCTGCCGGTGATGGAGATCGGTTTCAACGTCGGTTTTGATAACTTCAGCTACTTTATCAAGCGGTTCCGCGAGGTGTACGGCGCATCGCCGTCAAACTACCGCAAAAACGGCATCCCTTGACCCACATAAAAAGCAGGAGGAAGGCATTGCCTTCCTCCTGCTTTATCATTTCATCAGTCCTGAACCGTCTGTGTTACCGCAGCAGTGGTCTGGCTGTCCAGATAACGCTCGTAAGTCGTAGTATCGCTCTTGCCGAAGCCAAGGGGCGAGAAGATGACATACGCGCCAACCATGATCAGCAGCGTAACCGTGGCCCAGAACTTGCCGGTTTTCCACGGGGTCATATCGACAGCCTTTGCATCGTACAGCACAAAATCCTCCGGACGCGGGTTCTTCTTGACGATCACCCACATCAGCAGCATATCGAATACGAACAGGATCGCGGTGAAGTACAGGTAGTGGATATCATTCATCGCCGGGATCACATTGCGCAGGCCGAACTGGAGGATAAAATACAGCACAACGTGCACCGGGATAACGATTTTTGCCGCAATGGACGGAACCTTCTTCCAGAAGAAGCCGCACAGCAGGCAGACAAAGATCGGGGTATTGAACGCCGCGAATGCGGAATTGACGAACGTGGTGATACCGGTCATGTACAGCATGAACGGGCTCATCACAGTCGAGATAACAGCAACAATCGTACCGAAATTCTGGCCGACCTTAACCATATGCGAGTCGGATGCAGTCGGGTTGAAGATCGGGCGGTGGATATCCAGCGCATAAATGGTCGATGCAGAGTTCAGCACCGAGTTGAACGAGGACAGGATCGCGCCGAACATAACGGCTGCAAAGAAGCCCAGCACCGGCTTGGGCATGACCTCAGCAACCAGCATCGGGTATGCGGAGTTGCCGTTGCCCCACTCCTGGCCCGGGTAGGCCAGCGCGCAGATAACGCCCGGTACAACGATAATCAGCGGGGTCATGATCTTGAGGAAGCCCGCGAATACAGCGCCCTTCTGCGCCTCCTTGAGGTTCTTCGCGCCGAAAGCACGCTGGATAATGGACTGGTTGGTCGCCCAGTAATACATGTTGTTGACCAGCAGGCCGGTCAGCAGCAGGGGCCACGGAAGCCACGGCTCGGGCGAGTTGACCTCGTTGATCGAGTTGAGGTAGGCCGGGTCGGTATGCAGGAATTTATCCATGCCGTCCATAAAGCTGCCGTCGCCGCCGAGCTGGCCGGACAGGAACATCAGGCCGAAAACCGGGACCAGCAGGCCGCCCACGATCAGGCCCAGGCCGTTGATCGAGTCGGACAGGGCAATTGCCTTCAGGCCGCCGAAGATGGCGTAAATCGAGCCTACGATCGCGGTGGCCACACATACGATGGCGATTGCCGCGAAATAGGAGATGCCCAGCATCTGATCCAGGGCGAAGATATTGACGAATACTTCCGCGCCTGCGTACAGGATGTTCGGCAGCATGATCACAACATAGCTGAGCAGCACGATAATCGATACCAGCCGGCGGGTGCCTGCGTCATAGCGCTGTTCAAAAAACTGCGGGATGGTCGTCAGGCCGGTCTTTAAGTACTTCGGCATCAGCACAAACGCCAGGATGACCAGCGCGATGGCGGAGGTAACCTCCCAGCCCATCGTACTCATGCCGACGCGGACGGCCTGTCCGTTGTTGCCGACCAGCTGCTCGGCGGACAGGTTGGTCATCAGCAGTGAACCGGCAATGACCGGGCCGGTCAGGCCGCGGCCGGCAAGATAGTAGCCGTCCTGCGTGTCCAGGTTGTCCCCTCGGGTTTTCCACCACGAGATCAGGGCGACGAGCGCCGTGAAGCCGACAAAGGTGATCACGGTGAACGCCATTGAATTGATAAACTCCATGCATTTCTCTCCTTTTCATTCTGCATGTTTCCGCCGCTGTCCCCTCTCTTTTTGGCAGCGGCCGCAGCGCACGCGGCATTTACCTATCCCCTAGTATTTTTGCTCAAAAATATGCCGCTGAGTTTGTGCATTCAGCGGCACGCTTGAGTAAATCCCTTGTGCATTGCAGTAATATGATAGCATCATTATGGTCATATTTCAACAAATTCCGGGTTATGATGTGCATTCTCGTATGATTGCACAAATTTACATTTTCAGGTTTCCTGCATTTCGTTCCGTTGGCAAATTTTTTATCCGGAATCACTTCTTGATTGCACAACGCACGGTATTGGGTTTGTCTATTTTGTCCAAACCAGTGTGCCGGAGCATATTTTACGCAATTCAATTCATGTCATGCGGCGATTGGATAAGGTTTTGGACATACAAAAGCTGCCCCCGACAATGAGGGCAGCTTTCCAATGCTGCAGGCGGTATTATCTTCAGAAAGGCAGCCATACCGGGGCATCTATTCCCCCGGCTGCGGCTCATACCATGTATCCACACGGTTCGTGGTGTCAAACAGCTGTGCATACTGCGCCATATGGTAGTCCGCCAGCGCCTCATGATCCGCAGCCGTCTGCGCGTCATACCATTCCCCGTCGGCGGTATAATAGCCATAGCTGTTGATCCGCGGCACCTGTGAACGGGTTGCCAGGCGCAGTGCATCATAGCCCGAGGTCGAGCAGCCCAGCGTCTCAAGTGCATATGCCGCCAGATAGTTCGCACTGATCTGCACATTTTCCGCTTCCGCGATATCGTAGTTTGCCCAGATGAAGAAGGGCGTGATGAGCTTTGCCTGCTTTTCCTCGCGCGTACGCTCCGCATCCGTGTTGCCGTACAGGTCGTCGTAAAACGCACTCGGCACATTGGGCTGATGGTCGCCGAAGAACACGATCGCGGTCGGCTCGTCCACCGACGAAAAGTAACCGACCAGCTCTTTGAGGGCATCATCGCTGTATTTCACCAGCGAAAGGTATTGGTCGACTTCCGGGTATTTGCCCTCGTATTGGCCGGTGAGGTGGATGCGCTGCTCAAAATTCGCGTCATCGGACGGCTCATAGCCGCCGTGGTTCTGCATGGTCACGTTGAACAGGAACAGCGGCGCGCCCGGCTGCTTGTTTTCGTAGATCTCAATGATCTTCTGATAGTCTGCGCTGTCGCTGATATAGGTGCGCAGGCGCCCGGCGTCCGCCGCGAAATCGTCCTCGTACAGCTGGGCGTCAAAGCCGAGCCGTTCATAGACCTCCTCGCGGTTCCACGAGGAAGCACGGTAAGGATGCATGGCAACGGTCTGGTAGCCCTGCCCCTCCAGCCCGGACACCAGCCCCGGCAGCGCGGCTTTGATATACATTTGATACGGCGAGCTGCCAAACGGCAGGAAAGCCATGGTATCCCCCGTCAGCACCTCGAATTCGGTCGTCGCCGTGCCGCCGCCGAAGGTGGACACCAGCAGGTCGCCGCTGACGACGTTTTCCGAACCCTCAAGCGAGCGGAAATAGGGCATATACTCCTCGTTGGTTGCAAATGCGCCGACATCCCGCAGGTCGGCAAAGGACTCGTTCATGATCATGATGATGTTGGGGCGTATCTCCCCTTCCTCACCCTGATAAGCGGCGGCGAGCTGCTCAGGAGCTGTATCCGTATAATCCTCCGGGCGCTGCACGATCGCATTTCCCGCCGTGCGGCAGAAGTAGTACCACTCGCTGTATTCCAGATTGCCCTGCCAGAAACCGAAGCCCTGCCCCGCCAGTTCATAACCGCACAGCCAGCAGGCGAGAAGCAGCGAGCAGGTGAAAAACTGCCAGCGCCGCGGCGCGCTCGACGGGCGGCGCACCCGCCACACTGCAACGCAGAACACTGCCGCAATCCCCACCGTGGTCAGCACGGACAGTTCGACCGGTACCGAGTAATTGGCCGCCACATTTTTGGCGGTTCCGATTGCAAACACATCGCTCAGCAGGACAGGTGTGCCGCGGAACACAGTGACATAGTGGTCGATCAGCGCATACACCAGCGTCAGCCCCATGCCGATACAGGTGGTCAGGCGGATATTGGCGGCCAGCAGGTACACGATCCCGAAGATCGCCGCATGATACACATACCCCTGCCAGATGGCCGTATTGCCGATGATGATGCCCCCTTTGACCACATATTCGGTCAGCAGCAGCCCGAACGAGGACGCCGCGAGCAACACCAGCACGTCGTGCAGCAGCAGTTCGGCCGCAGTTGCCTTTTTGCGCGGCCGGAACACAAGCGGCAGGCCGGTCAGGATCCCGAGCGGCCACTGGCTCTCCGGCCGGTAGTGGACCGTTCCCTTGCGCAGCAGATATACAGCTGCATAGAACACCGCAAGCGCCAGCAGCACGTCCAGGATATAACCTGTAATTTTCCTGAATTTTTCGTATTTTTTACATTCCGGGTGCAAAACAACCGTTCTCCTTTTCCTGTGGTACAGAAAAGCCGCCGCGACACCTCCGCGGCGGCTTGTTTGGTACCGGGTTATGCTTCGCTGTCCTTTTCTACACGGGTAACGGCAATAGAAAGGTCATCCAGCTGTTTTGCATCCACCACATCCGGGCAGGACATCATCAGGTCGGAAGCGTTCTGCACCTTGGGGAAGGCAATCACGTCTCGGATGGAGTCCAGCCCAGCGAGCAGCATGCACAGACGGTCCAGGCCGTAGGCAAGGCCACCGTGCGGGGGCGCACCATAGGAGAACGCCGTGATCAGATGGCCAAACTGCTCCTTCGCGCGCTCCTCGGTAAAGCCGAGCGCTTCGAACATCCTGGTCTGGAGCTCGGGGTCGTGGATACGGATGGAACCGCCGCCCAGCTCGCAGCCATTGAGGATGATATCATACGCCTTGGCGCGCACCTTCGCCGGGTCGGTGTCCAGCAGCGGGATATCCTCGTCCATCGGCGCGGTGAAAGGATGGTGCTTTGCGACCAGGCGGTCCTCCTCCTCGCTGTACTCAAACTGCGGGAACTCGGTGACCCACAGCAGCTTGAAATCGTCCTTCTTGGCAAGGCCGAGGCGCTTGGCCAGCTCGCAGCGCAGCGCGCCGAGCGATACCAGCGCGGTCTCCTCGGAAGCGTCCGCGACGACAAACAGCACGTCGTTCTCGTGCATGTCCGCGCGCTCCTTGATGGCCGCGATCTCGTCCTCGGTCAGGAACTTGGCAAAGGAAGAGGTCATCGAGCCGTCAGAAGCGACCTTCATCCACGCAAGGCCCTTGGCGCGGTAGGTCTTGACGAAATCCGCCAGCTTGTCGATCTCCTTGCGCGGGAACTTGTCCGCATAGCCGTTAATGTTGATGAGACGCACGGTGCCGCCTGCTTCGACCGCACCCTTGAACACGCCGAAGCCGCAGTTTGCCGCGATGTCGGAAATATCCTTGATTTCAAAGCCGAAGCGGGTGTCCGGCTTGTCCGAGCCGAAACGGTCCATGGCCTCGCGCCAGGTCAGGCGCGGCAGCGGAAGCTGGATGTCGATATCCAGCACTTCCTTGAACACGCGCTTAAGGAAGCCCTCGTTGACCGCGATCACGTCATCCTGCTCGACAAAGCTCATCTCGAGGTCGATCTGGGTGAACTCGGGCTGGCGGTCGGCGCGCAGATCCTCGTCGCGGAAGCAGCGGGTGATCTGGATGTAGCGGTCCATGCCCGCGAGCATCAAAAGCTGCTTGTACTGCTGCGGGGACTGCGGCAGGGCGTAGAACTTGCCCGGATGCACGCGGGACGGCACAAGGTAGTCGCGCGCGCCCTCGGGCGTGGACTTGGTCAGCATCGGGGTCTCGATCTCGATAAAGCCCTGCTCATCAAAGTAGTTGCGCGCGACCTGCGTGACGCGGTGGCGCAGCATCAGGTTCTTCTGCATGGACGGGCGGCGCAGATCGAGGTAGCGGTACTTGAGGCGCACCTGATCGCCGACCTCCTTGGAGTCGTCGATCTCAAACGGGGTGGTTTCCGCCCTGGAAAGGATGCGGATGTCCTCGGCAATGATTTCGACCTCGCCGGTCGGCATCTTGCGGTTGATCGCCGCCTCGTCGCGCGCGACCAGCTTGCCGCGCACGGCTACAACGAACTCGGTGCGGCAGGTAAAGGCGATGTTGAACAGATCGGCGTTGACCGACTTGTCGAACGTGCACTGCACGATGCCCGCGCGGTCGCGCACGAGCAGGAACAGCACGCCGCCGTTGTCGCGCACGCGGTCGACCCAGCCGTTGACCGTGACCGTCTGCCCCGCGTCGGACAGGCGCAGGTCGCCGCACATATGCGTGCGCTTCATCCCGTGGATAGAAGTTTCATTCATGTTTTATCAATCCCTTACATATTTTCGGATAATTTAGCCAATGCCTGATTCATTAAATCATTTTGTAAATGTGATAGTTTGGAGCAATCATATGTTTTTACTTTTTTGTTGGTAACTGCGTAATAGCATAGTCCATAAACCATTCCTGCAGATAGTCCAGTATCTACTTCAAACAATTCTTCACTTAAACCGCATATTTGAGGAGATACCATTAATAATTGCAGGCGAGCATGAACGGCTGGAGATGATACTTTGAAAAAATTGAATACATTGTTTGCTACTTCATCCAAATACTCACGACGCACTCGAACAAATCCTGCGTTCATTGCTTCATCATTGTCGATGTTATTTGGGTTTGTAAGCAATTCCTGCACGCCCGAAATATACATATTCATGCAATTTTTTGAAGTATTTAGAATCAAATCATACAATTTCTCTCTTGTAGATAATCCAAACATTCAACTATCTCTCTTTCGTTTACTTGTCGCAGATGACCTTGCCCTCGTTCTTCGCCGCAAGGCCGTCCCGGATGCGGGTAATGGCCTCGTCCAGCGAAACCTTGACCTGCTCGCCGGTCTCCATATCCTTGACCGCGAGCACGTTCGCCTTAATTTCATCCTCGCCGAGGAAGATCACATACGGGATGCCCAGCTTGTCGGCATAGCCGATCTTGTGCTTGAACTTCTTCTGCTCGCTGTACAGCTGGGTGCGGATGCCCGCGTCGCGTAAGGACGTCGCCAGCGCGATCGCCGCGCCCATGTCGTCGGTCATTGGCAGGATGAGCACATCCGCCGGCGCGCGGTTCATGCTGTCGTTCAGGTAGCCCTGCTCGCCCAGCACGTAGAACAGGCGCGTCAGACCGATCGAAATGCCCACGCCCGGCAGCTGCTTGTCCGTATAGTATTCCGCGAGGTTGTCATAGCGGCCGCCCGAGCAGATCGAGCCGATCTCCGGGTGGTCGAGCATCGCGGTCTCGTACACCGTACCGGTGTAGTAGTCCAGCCCGCGCGCGATGGTCAGGTCGATCTCGAAGTGGCCGGCCGGCACGCCGAAGGCCTGCATGTACTGCGCAACGGTTTTCAGCTCGTCCGCGCCCTGGTCGAACACCTCGTTCCTGCCGTTGTAGCCCTCGAGCGCGGCGAGGATGCCCTCGGTGCCGCCCGGGGTCTGGATAAACGCGAGCAGCTCGTCTGCGGTTTCCGCCGCAACGCCGAAATCGTCCACCAGGATGGTTTTGACCTTTTCCGCGCCGATCTTTTCCAGCTTGTCGATCGTGCGCATCACGTCGCCCGCCTTTTCGGTCAGGCCGAGGATGGCGAAAAAGCCGTTTAACACCTTGCGGTTGTTGATGCGGATCTTAAAACGCTCGAGGCCCAGCGAGGTGAAGGTCTTGTAGATGATGCTCGGCACCTCGGCCTCATTGATGATGTCCAGCTTGCCGTCGCCGATAACGTCGATATCCGCCTGATAGAACTCGCGGAAGCGGCCGCGCTGCGCGCGCTCGCCGCGGTAGACCTTGCCGATCTGGAAGCGGCGGAACGGGAACGTCAGCTCACCGTAGTGCTGGGCGACGTACTTCGCCAGCGGCACGGTCAGGTCAAAGCGCAGGGACAGGTCGCTGTCGCCCTTGGTAAAGCGGTAGATCTGCTTCTCGGTCTCGCCGCCGCCCTTGGCGAGCAGCACCTCGGAGGACTCGATCAGCGGCGTGTCCAGCGGGTAGAAGCCGTACAGCGCGTAGGTCTCGCGCAGCACCTGCATGATGCGCTCCATCTGCACCTGCGGCGCGGGGAGCAGCTCCATAAAGCCGGACAGGGTTCTCGGTTTGACTTTTTCCATAACTTTTGATTCTCCTCAAGACAGACGGATGCACCGAACGGGCACTTTAAGCCCATCCGGTGCAATGTACTCTGTCATTTTATTTTCTGTTCTTGGGGTTGACGATATTACGCCAATCCAGATCGCCGCGGTCGAGGCCAAGGATGAGCATTTCGGCCGTTGCCGAGTTGGTAGCGATCGGGATATTATGCATGTCGCACAGACGCGCAATTGCATGCACGTCAGGCTCGTACTGTGCGTTGGACATCGGATCGCGGAAAAACAGCACAAGGTCAATCTCGTTATACGCCACGCGGGCGGAAATCTGCTCTTCGCCGCCCTGCATGCCGGCAAGGCACTTGTCTATCTTCAGCCCGGTTGCCTCTTCCACAAATTTACCGGTCGTACCGGTCGCGCAAATATCATGTTTCGCCAGGATACCGCAATACGCCATGCAGAACTGAACCATCAGTTCCTTTTTGCGGTCGTGCGCGATAAGTGCTATGTTCATCTCAGGAACATCCCCTTCCCTATACCAAAACCAACTGTTCTGCGTCCACTCTCATTTATTCTCTCAGATCTTCATTAACGGAATCCGCTCGCCGTCCAGCCGCCGCGCGATGTTTTGGAACGCGCGCGCCGCACCGGCGCGTTTCACCGAAAGAATGCTTTTCCCGCTGTTGCCGCAGGCAATCAGCTCCTCGTCCTCAGGCACAATCCCCAGCAGCGGCAGCCCTGCCTCGTCCATCGCGTCGTCAATATTGCCCGACTTACCGCGACAGATCAGCTGCGGCCGCACACGGTTGAGCACCATGCGGATACGCTGGATGCAGTATTCCTCCTCCAATTTGCGCGCGCAGCGCTCCGCGCCGCGGATGCAGGCACGGTCGGTCGCCGTGACGACAACCGCCTGCGTTGCAATATGCGCAAGGAAAGAAAGCTCCGCCGGGAGACCCGCGGGGCCGTCGATCAAAAGATAATCAAAGCCGGCCTCCTCCGCCTGCACAGCGAGCTGCTCCATACCGCGCTCGCTCAGCGCAGGCAGCGCGACCGGCGCAGTGAGTAAGTACAGTGTTTCGTAGTCGGGATGCCGGGCCATCGCGTCGCCCAGCGGCACGGCGCCGCCGGCGACGTCGGCAAAGGAATAGACCACACGGTCCGACATACCGAGGACAATATCGAGGTTGCGAAGGCCGCAGTCGCCGTCGATCAGGAGCACGCGGCGGCCGAGCTGCGACAGCGCCGCGCCCACGCCCGCCGTAAGGGAGGTTTTCCCTGTGCCGCCCTTACCGGACGCAACCAGAATAACCTTCAACATACCGCCTCCGAAATGAAAACTTATATATCATATTATAGACCACCAACTGTTATTTTACAAGCGTCTATACAAATTTTTATCACATTGGATAATATTATCAGGGGACCATCGTATTTTCCGCCTGCACGGATTCGACCGTATCCGGCTCTTCCTCTGCAAAGTAGGCGTCGAAAATGTCGCGCACGACCGGCGCAACCGCCGAGCCGTGCCCCGCGCCCTCGCCGACCACGCAGACGACGATTTCCGGGTCGTCAAACGGCGCAAAGGCGATGAACAGGCCGTTGGTATAGTTGATCTCAACGCCATCCCGATTTTCGGTCATCTCAGCAGACCCCGTCTTGCCGCCGACCGCGATCGGATAATCCGCAAAGGTGGTCGCAGCGGTACCGCCCTCGGCGGTAACCTCGTTCATGCCCTGCATGACAAGGTTCCAGGTCGCATCGGAAAACTCGATCGTTCCGAGGATTTCCGGCTCGCTTTCCTCTACAACGTCCGAATAGTCATACGTTTTGATGTTTTTGACCAGCGTCGGCTTGTACAGCGTGCCGCCGTTGATGACCGCCGCCATATAGTTGGCCAGCTGGAGCGGCGTGAACGCATTGTCCGACTGGCCGATCGCCGCATTGACATCGTCGCCGCCCTGCCATTCGCGGAGTGTGGGGTCGGCCTTGCGCATAATATCACGGTAGGTGGGGCCTGCGGCATGGCCGGTGGATTCGTCGATCTCAATGCCGGTCACGTTGCCCAGGCCAAAGCGGTCGCACCAGTCCTCCAGATGCTCGCCGGTCAGCCGCTGGCCGACATTGTAGAAGAACGTGTTGCACGAATATTTGATCGCCTGCGTGACGTCCAGCGTCATGGGTGTATCGTGGTTGTTACAGGCAAATTTCTGGCCGCCCAATTCGAACACGCCGGTGCAGGTAAAGGTGGTGTTTGCGTCAATTACGCCTTCCTCGAGCGCTGCAATCGCGCTGAGCACCTTGAAGGTCGAGCCCGGCGGGTACAGGCCCTGGGTCGCGCGGTTGAGCTGCGGGCTGCGTGAGTCCGCCTCGATCTCATCATAATCGCGGTTGAAATTCTCAAGGTCATAGGTCGGGTAGGATGCCATGGCCAGCACCTCGCCCGTATTGGGGTCGAGCGCGACCGCCGCGCCGCCGCGCTGGTAGCCGGAAACATAGTTGGCAAGCGACTCCTCCGCCACCGCCTGCAGCTCCAGATCGATCGTCGTGATGACGTTATCGCCCGGCTGGGGCGCGCTGGAATTTGTTTCATCCTCCAGCGCGGCGCCGCTGCCCAGATCGGTCTCCATCGTACGCGAGCCGGCTGTACCGTGCAGGTATTCCTCGAGTGCACGCTCCAGACCGGTCTTGCCGATCGTGTCGTTCATGGTGTAGCCTTGCTTTTCGCTGTAAGGCCCGCCGTTGTCCGTGCCGTTCCACTCCTCCGCGTACATGGGGCCGACCGTGCCGAGCAGGTGCGCGGCATAGGTCGTGTTGTACTGGCGGACAGCCTCGCTCTCCACATCCACACCCTCATAGTCCTGATGGTGCTCCTTGATATAGGCGATCAGGTCCATGGAGACATTGTCCGCGAGCGTAAAGGTCGTGCTGTTGCTGAAATTCACCTGGCGCATGCTGTAATACAGGCCGACCAGCGTGCGCGCATCCGTGTCCGACAGGCCGGTGGGCATGCCCGCGTTCTCCTCCAGATAGCTGCGCATTGCACTGATAAACTCGGAGGCAGAAATGACCGTGGTCGCATCGAGCGCCGCCACCTGGTCGATCTCGTTGCCATCCGCATCGTACTGCGGGTTCTGCTCGTTTGCGGTCTGCGCTGCGGCGACCGCCTCCTGCACCGCGCCCAGCCCGAGCGTTTCCGCGCTGTCCTTGATGTAGGTGGACAGCGAATTGCGCTCGCTGCTCCCGCTCTCGCCGACGTATTCAAACGGGGCGGTCTCGGTGATGGGCAGCGTGTCGTTAAGCACCGCGCCGCTGTCCGACGCAGTGGTATCAGTTGTGTCCGTGGTATCCTCCCCGCCGTCCGTCGCATCACCCTCTGCCGTGTCCGCAGTGTCTGGGGCGCCGTCCGCCTTGACGCGGTTCGCCAGGTCGAGCAGGGTCTCAAACCGGCTTTCATTGTCCTCCCAGAAGGAGGCATAGATCAGCACGAGCGAAAAACCGGTCTGGTTGGTCACCATCGGCCTGCCGTAGCGGTCGAGGATCTCGCCGCGCGCCGCCGAAACGGTCGAAGTCGTGGTCAAAAACTCGGCCGAACGGCGCAGGTAGCTCTCGCCGTTGACCAGCTGCAGCTGTACCAGCTGTCCGCCCGCCAGCCCGAAGCAGAGCAGCAACAGGCAGCCCAGCACGAGCAGGCGGCGCAGCAGTTGATTTTTATTTACCATAGGGATTTCCTCTTTTCCGGGGTGCGGGGGTTATCGGTCGGCAAATATCCGGCTGATCTTGCGCATCGGCAGATAGACGACAAAGCAGAACACGCAGGACAGCAGCGTGCCGCCGACGATCTGCTGGAGCACCAACGCAAAGGAGGCGCCCGCCTGCGGCAGCAGGTACGCAAAATACCGCACAAGGCCGAGCACGACCATTTCCAGCGCAGTCATGATCAGCACGGAAACATAGCTGCCGCTGAGCGCCAGCCGGCTCATCGCGCCGGCCGCCAGCCCGAACAGCATGAAATAGAGCGGGTACAGGCCGTCGATGCCGATAAAGCCGAGGTCGTAGAACAGCCCCACGACGACGCCGATGATCACGCCCTCCATCGGGCCGTCCAGCAGCGCGGCCGCCGCCACCAGCGCAGGCAGCATGTCCAGATGGTAGCCGCGGATCGACCATGCGCCGAACAGGGTGGTCTGCAATACATAGACGGTCAGCGCCACCAGGATGTACAGCACTATTTTGGGGATAGACAATCGTTCTCTCTGCATACGCTTACTCCGTTGTATCCGTAAAGTCGGTGACAATCGAGACGCTCGACACGTTGTCCACATCCACAAAGGGGCGGATCACCGCATAATACGAAATGCCGTTGTCCTCGGGCAGGACGCTCTCGACCGTGCCGATCATCACGCCCTTGGGGAACAGGCCGCCGCGGCCCGAGGTCTCGACCGTGTCGCCGATGACGACGCTTGAATCCTCGGTCAGGTAGGACAGGCGCAGGTTGCCGTCCGCCATCAGGTCGTAGTCGCCCTCCGCGATCGCGGTCTCGCGCGTACGCGTAATCAGCGCGCCGCACTGCATCTCCACATCGATTACCGTCGTGATCTCACTGTAATTGGACTGCACCTCGCTGACATAGCCGACCATGCCGTCCACCGTCGTGACAAGGTCGCCCTCCTCCACGCCGTGGTTCGAGCCCTTGTCGAGCGTCAGCGTGGTCGCCCAGTCGCCCGGGTTGCGGGCGATGACCTCCGCGCTGATGGTGGTCAGCTCGCGCATGCGCTCGGGCTGGCCCGCCTGCTGGCGCAGCTGCGCGTTTTCCTCGAGTGCAAGCTCGGCGTCGCGCACGGTCTGCTCCATTTCGCGGATCTGGCGTTTGAGCTCCTCATTTTCCGCCTGGAGTGCGTCAAAATCCGTAAAATAGCTGAAGCCTTTGCCGAAAAAGCCGCCGATGCCGTTCGCCAGTCGCTGCACCGGCGTGGTCACAAAGCCCACAATGCGCGTCACAGGCGAGGGGTTGCCGGTCACACCGCTGTACAGCGCCGACAGGATGCACAGCACGACCACAACCGCCACGCCGATGAAAAAGCGCGAGCCTAATCTATTCCGTCTTCGCAAAAGTGAATACTCCTCTCCAAAATCCCGTTTGGAAACACGGTTTTATGCCGTCCCCGCGAGCGCATGCAGCCCGCGGAGGGTTTCATAGAGCGGCGCGACCGGCAGGCCCATGACGCTGTAATAGTCGCCCTCGATGCCGCGGATGAGCAGCGCGCCGTGCCCCTGTATGCCGTAAGCGCCCGCCTTGTCGAGCGGCTCGCCCGTGGCAAGGTAGGCCGCCAGCTCGTCCTCCGCGAAATCGCGGAACGTGACGCGGGTGCGGGTGCACAGCATGCGCGCCTCCCCGTCCGGCGGCAGCACCGCAAGGCCGGTCAGCACCTCGTGCGTGCGCCCGCGCAGGCGGCGCAGCATATCCGCCGCCTGTTTTTCGTCTTTCGGCTTGCCGAGCGGCAGCCCGTCTATCGTGACCATCGTGTCCGACCCGATGCACACGGCATCCGGATGCAGTTTCTGCGCCGCTGCCGCTTTCAGGCAGCTCAGCCGCACGACCTCTTCATCGAGCGGCGCGCCGGGGCGCAGGGTCTCGTCCGCATCCACCGGACAGACGGTAAATTCCTCTGTAATCAGCGCCAGCAGCTCGCGCCTGCGCGGCGAGCCGGACGCCAGAACGATCTCAATCATTCGACTCCTCTTTTATATAAGCCTTTGGTAAATTCGCCTGCGAGCGGGGTATCCTCGAGAAACGCCCGCGCGATGCGCGCACACTCCTCCGGCGTTTCCGTGGTGAACAGCAGCCGCGCGGTCTGCACGCCCAGCCGCGCGAAGTCCTCGCGCAGGCAGAGCGGGCGGCTGTTCAGCAGCGTGTTGCGGCAGCCGTACTCCGGCAGGAGCGCAAAGCGCTCGCCCCGGCGGTCGGTCAGGTAGGTGATGCCGTCCTGACAGCTGCACTTGCCGCCGTGCTGGCGGCGGATCGCACAGTTTTCAAAGATCATCAGCGGCAGGTAGCCGTAGACGACCATTTCGGTCTCAAGCGGCCCCTTCATGTCGCGGATCTGCGCAAGCCGCGCTTCAAACGACAGCGTCTGCCGCTGCACGCCCATTTCGGCGAGCGCATGCAGGCACTTGCTGTTGTAGGCATTGAGGCCGAAATCGCCGCGCACGGCAAAGCCCAGCCGCCGCGCGAGCGCGATATGGCCGATGTTGCCCGCGAGCACGGTCTTTGCGCCGCGGCTCATCGCCTCGCCCAGCAGCATTTCGACCTCGGGCTGCTCATTGTCCGAAAACACGCGCGGCAGGATGACCGGCAGGCCGGTCTGCGCCGCGACCTCGAGCGGTGCGTACACGGTCTCCAGCCCAATGCCGCGCAGCGCGTCCGCCTGCGCGCGGGTGCGCACGGACGCGGTAAAGCCCAGAAAGCCCTCGCGTGGGGCATTTTCCGCATCCCGCTCGAGCAGCACCCCCTCCATCCAGTCGCGGGACGGGGGCGTGCCGCGCTTCGCGAGCAGCAGGTCGAGCGCATCGCGCCGCATGCCGTTCATCACGGACGCGGGCACGACAAGGCCGTCCTCCAGCTCGATGCGCAGGTTTTTCACATAAAACGGCGTGCCGCCCGTCTTGCGCAGCGATTTTTCCACCATTTCGGGCGTGGTCGGCCGGTTTTTCGCCTGCTCGACCGGCGCCATGGCGGAAACGCCGTCCGCGCTGAGCACCGCGCCGGTATCTTTCCGCGCGGTAAAGCACATGGAGACCGGCACGAGCGGCGCTTCCCTGCCGGGCTCAAAGCGGCGCGCCGCTTCATCGTACAGGGACTGCACCTCGGAGAGAGGCACGTCGGTCTTGGTACCGAACATCTGATCGCCGGTCTTACCGGTATAATAGCCGTCCGTGAACCCGTCGCGCGAAAATACGCGCCGCAGGGTGTCGCGCTCCTCCGGCGTGGGGCTGCGCCGCTCGCGCAGCAGGTCGGCATAGATTTTTGTCACGATCGCGGTGTACTCCGGCCGCTTCATGCGTCCCTCGATCTTGAGCGAGGACACGCCGAGCCCGGCCAGCTCCGCGATATGGCCCGCAAGCGCAAGGTCCTTGAGCGAGAGCGGGTAGCCGCCGTTATACGGCAGGCGGCAGGGCTGCGCGCACAGCCCGCGGTTGCCCGAACGCTGGCCGATCACCGCGGACAGGTAGCACTGCCCGGAATAGCACATGCACAGCGCGCCGTGGACAAACACCTCGGTCTCCACACCCGCCTCGCTGGTGATCAGACGCACCTCATCGCGCGTGCACTCGCGGCTGAGCACCACGCGGGAAAAACCGATGTCGCGCGCCTCGCGCGCACCGTCCAGCGTGTGGATGGTCATCTGCGTGGAGGCGTGCAGCGCAAAATCCGGCGCATGTGCATGGATCAGCCTCGCAAGCCCCAGGTCCTGGATGATCAGCGCGTCCGCGCCCGCTTCATACAAAAATTTCGCGTCCCGGAGCGCCGCGTCCAGCTCGCGGTCGCCCGCGAGGATGTTGAGCGTAATGTTGGTCTTGACCCCGCGCGCCCGGCAGTAGGCAATCGCGTCCGCCATCTCGTCCGGCGAAAAGCCCTGCGCGTTCCGGCGCGCGTTGAACGTGCCGAAGCCCATGTATACCGCGCCCGCACCCGACTGCACAGCGGCGCGCACCCCCTCCGGCGAACCGGCGGGGGCTAAAAGTTCTATCGTATCACTCATTTGCGGCGGTTCCCGGGATGGTTCGAGCTGTTGCGGTTCACCTGCTGGCGCAGGGCGGTGTTCTCCGCCTCGAGTGCGCGGCACTTGGCCTCGGCGGCCTCGGCAGCGGTCTTTGCCTTGATATACTCGTCCGCCAGGTTGACCGTCGCCAGCGCGAGCG
>DXIC01000143.1 GCA_019113065.1 Candidatus Agathobaculum stercoravium | reverse complement strand
CAGCGCCCGCGCCCGCACCCGCTGCGGCGCCTGCGCCGGCCCCGGCTGCCCCGGCAGCACCTGCGGGCGAAGCGATTACAGCGCCCATGCCCGGTACCATCCTGGACATCCGCTGCGCGGCCGGCCAGGCGGTCAAGGGCGGCGATGTGCTGTTCATCCTCGAGGCTATGAAAATGGAAAACGAGATCTGCGCACCGCATGATGGTACGGTCACCTCGGTTGGCGTACAGAAGGGTGAAGCGGTGGAAACCGGTAAAACCCTGTGCACCATGTAATGGGGGGCGCGTACTATGCAGTTTTCCTTTATCGAAGCCATGCAGGAGATCCTAGCCGGTTCGGGCTTTGCCGCTTTGGTGGAGGACCCGCGCAGCCTGATCATGATCCTGGTCTCGTTCGTGCTGCTTTATCTTGGCATAGGGAAAAAGTTTGAGCCGCTGCTGCTGGTCCCGATTGCGTTCGGCATCCTGCTGGCCAACTTCCCGCTGACCGGTATGCTCAATGCACCGGTGGACGGCTCCAGCCCCGGCATGCTGTGGGTGTTCTACCAGGGCGTGGAACACGCGATCTACCCGTCCATAATCTTCCTCGGCATCGGTGCGATGACCGATTTCGGCCCGCTGATTGCCCGCCCGTCCTCGCTGCTGCTTGGCGCGGCGGCGCAGCTCGGTATTTTCTCGGCGTTCCTGTTGGCGTTGGCGCTTGGCTTCCCGGGGGCGGTTGCTGCGGCAATCGGCGTTATCGGCGGCGCGGACGGCCCGACGGCGATCCTCGTGGCCTCGCGCCTGGCAGCGGATTACCTGCCTGCCATTGCGATTGCCGCCTATTCCTACATGGCGCTGATCCCCTTGATCCAGCCGCCGCTCATGCGCCTGCTGACGACCAAGAAGGAGCGCGAAGTCAAGATGGAGCAGCTCCGCCCGGTCTCCAAGACCGAGAAGATCGTATTCCCGATCGCGGTCGCCACCATCGTGATCCTGCTCATCCCGGATACCGCCCCGCTGATCGGTATGCTGATGCTGGGCAACCTGCTGCGTGAGTGCGGCGTGACCGAGCGCCTGTCCGATACCGCGCAGAACGCGCTGTGCAACATTGTTACGATTTTCCTTGGGCTGTCGGTCGGCTGCAAGGCGGTCGCGGAGACCTTCCTGACCTGGGATACCATCAAGATCATCATCCTGGGCCTGATTGCGTTCATGTTCTCGACCATCGGCGGCCTGATTTTCGGCAAGGTGATGTACAAGCTGAGCGGCGGAAAGGTCAACCCGCTGATCGGCTCTGCGGGCGTTTCTGCCGTCCCGATGGCGGCGCGCGTATCGCAGGTGGAGGGCCAGAAGGCCAATCCGGCTAATTTCCTGCTGATGCATGCCATGGGCCCGAATGTGGCCGGCGTCATCGGTTCTGCTGTGGCCGCAGGCTTTTTCCTCAAGGTTTTCGGTGCATAACCGGACAAAGAAAATGATACGCCAAAGGGGCGCCGGACTGGTCCGGCGCCTCCTTTTTTACCGCCCGGACGTGGACGCACCGGGGAAGCCACGCAAAATAGACAGGAGAATATTTCAACGTCCAAAGGCGCAAATGTTGACAAAATCCGCCCAAATGCTATAATAAAGGAAGAAATGAACGGGTGGTCTTTATTGTGCAGGTATTAAAGGACGAGCTGAGGCATAAAATTCTGCTGGAGGCGCAGCATCTGTTTTTGCAGAGGGGGTACGACCGTACCTCGCTCCAGATGATCGCAGACAAGGTGAACATCAGCAAGAGCAACCTCTACCATTACTTCAAAAACAAGGAGGAACTGTTCTACGAGCTGACCGACGGCGCAGCAGACGGCCTGAAAAAGCTGATCCTTCGGTTCCGTGACAAGCGGTTCGACCTGCATACCGGCCAGCGCGAGTACCAGGTGCTCCTGACCGAGGAGGTCATCTCCCTGCTGCTGGCGGAAAAATACGGCCTGCTGCTGATCATGGAGCAGGCGCACGGTACGCGGTATGAGGACCTGCGCTCCAGCCTGATCGATATGGTGGCGGCGAAAATCGCGCCGCTGCTTGCGGACGAGGATAACTGCCTGCTGCTGGCGCAGATCATGGCGCGCAACCTGATCGACGGCACGGTGCAGATACTGAAAAACCGCGTCCGGCCGCGCGAAGTGCGCACCAACCTCAACCGGCTGGTGGAATACCATACCAAGGGGATCAACGCGATGCTGAAATGACAGCACCGCGTTATTTTTTTGCGTATAATAGAGACTATGCGTTCATTATACAGTGATCGGTTGCAGAAAATCCGACAAATCCTGCGTTCTACCCGAGATAGCGGGCGCATAAATTGGAAGTAATGAATGCGTCAACAGGCAGGGGGGACGACGGTGAAAGGCTTACCCGAAGAACGGACGATCCGGCTCGCACAATATATGGTCGAAGAAAATGCAACGGTGCGCCAGACTGCTGCGCGGTTTGGGATATCCAAATCGACCGTACATAAGGACATCACAACGAGGCTGAAAAAGCTCAACGCTGTGTTGTACGAAAGTGTGCAGGAGGTATTGCGCACCAACAAGCAGGAGCGCCATATCCGCGGCGGCATGGCGACGCGGGAAAAATACCGCGCCAAGGCGGAAGCGCAGCATAAAAAACCGGCTGCCCATTAGGACAGCCGGAGACGGGTATGCATCTATAAAAAACACGAACCATGTCAGTACAGGGGAGTGCCGGCCGGGAACCTTTCCCGATATTCCCGGTTATAGCGGCATACGGTTGAAGCAATTAAAGCAGGCCAAGTTCGTGTGCACAGGCGCTGCAAACATTTTTGCCCTTGTAGTGGATAATGTCCTTTGCGTTGCCGCAGAAGATACAGGAAGGCTCATACTTCTTAAGTACAATCTGGTCGCCATCAACATAGATTTCGAGGGCATCCTTGACATCTATGTTCATGGTGCGGCGCAGCTCGATGGGAAGCACGATACGGCCCAGCTCATCGACCTTGCGAACAATACCGGTAGATTTCATGTGTGAAACAACTCCTTCATTTCTTTTCAATCAAAATCTTTATATCACCAAATCCCTTGAGGGGAGCTTGGGCGGGAAAGGGGAGAGAGTGCGGATGCTGTCTGCGGTTTGGGTGGCATTCCTGACGCTGTCGCTGGTATGCGGCGCGGCCACTGGGCGCCTGGATGCCGTAACCGAAGCGGTCAGCGAAGGCGCAGCGCAGGCCGTAACGCTGGCAATCAGCATTGCAGGGCTGATGTGCTTCTGGAGCGGCATGATGGAACTGCTCCAGGCATCCGGCCTGGCGGGGAAACTATCCCGGCTGCTGATGCCGCTGCTCAGGCCGCTGTTTGGAAGGGCTGCGGCGGATCAGCAGGCGATGGAGGCAGTCAGCGCGAACGTGACAGCGAATCTGCTTGGGCTGTCGAATGCAGCCACACCGCTCGGCCTGCGTGCCGTAGACCGGCTGTACACCCTCGAGGGAAGGCGGGGGGCGCCGGATTCAGTGCTCACGCTGATCACATTGAACACGGCGTCCATCCAACTGATTCCATCCACGGTAGCGGCTGTACGTGCCGCCTGCGGCGCTGCCGCACCGTTCGACATTATGCTGCCCGTTTGGGGCGCATCGGTCGCTTCGGTTGCGGTAGTGCTGCTCTGCGGCAGGCTGCTCAGGCCGCTGTTCCCGGATGAAATTTAGGGGGAAATGATTGTCCGGATTACAATTTGTATTATTGCATACGCAAAGTACAAATTCTGTCGAATTGCCTGTTATTTCCAAAAAATATTTCCTGAAATTAGAAAATATCGACAAAATGCGCAGGAGGAAGGCGTAAAATGCAGATTCTGCAAAACGCATTTATCCCTGCCCTGTTGGCAGGGGTGGGGTTATACGCATTGTATAAAGGTGTGGACGTGTTCCCCACGTTTTTACGCGGCGCAAAAAATGGATTGAAAACTGCGGCAGGTATTTTACCAACCATGGTCGGCATGCTGACGGTAGTGTACATGCTGCGCGCCTCGGGCGCAATCGACTTTGCAGCAGCGGCGTTAGCGCCGCTGTTTGGGGTGCTGGGCATTCCGAAAGACTGCGCAGCGCTTGTCCTGCTCAAGCCGATCAGCGGCGGCGGCGGGTTGGCACTGGGCAGTGAAATCATGCAGCGGTGCGGGCCGGACAGCTATGTCGGCCGCGTAGCCGCGGTGATGCTTGGCGCTTCCGAAACCAGTTTGTATACGCTCAGCGTATACTCCGGGCACCTTGGGATTGGCAAAACAAGATATGCCGTTCTTGCTGCGCTGTGCGCTGATGTGACGGCATTTGCAGTATCTGCAGCAATGGTCAGGCTTTATTTCCCATGCATTTAATATTATATCGTGTTTGACTGATAATTACCATAGACAGACAGGAACTTTGTCGAAATCGCCAATTATTATAATAAAATTTGTGCAAAACAAGTAAGATTTATTGTCTGATTTTTGAAACAAAAGAAGGCTATTGTGCACAACGCACAATAGCCTTCCGCTTTGCGACAGATTATTTTACAATCTCCTTGCCGTACTCATCGTACTCGAAGAAGCCCTTGCCGGTCTTGACGCCCAGCCAGCCCGCGCGGACCATCTTGCGCATCAGCGGATGCGGACGGTACTTCGGGTCGCCGGTCTCGCGGTACAGGGTTTCCATGATAGCGAGGTTGACGTCGTGGCCAACCAGGTCGGCGGTATGCAGCGGGCCGGACTTCATGCCGGCGCCGAGCTGCATTGCGATATCAATGTCAGCCGGGGAGGCGATGCCGTCGGCAACGATGCCCATCGCTTCATTCATCATCGGGATCAGGATGCGGTTGACCACAAAGCCGGGGCCTTCATGGACAGCAACCGGGGTCTTGCCCAGCGAAGCCATCAGGTCGAATGCAGTCTTGAAGGTCTCGTCAGAGGTCTGGATCGCACGGGTAACCTCGACCAGCTTCATGATCTGTGCCGGGTTGAAGAAGTGGCAGCCGATCACCTTATCCGAGCGCTTGACGGAAGCCGCCAGCTCGGTGGGGGACAGTGCAGAGGTGTTGGAAGCGAAAATGGTGTGCGGCGGGCAGATTTCGTCCAGCTCCTGGAGCAGGTCCTTCTTCAGGTCCATGCGCTCGAGGATAACTTCCATAACGAAATCAGCATCAGCAGCAGCCTTGCGGTCGAGCGAAGTCTTGAGGGAAGCGAGCAGCTCGTTCTTGTGCTCCTCGGTCATCTTCTCCTTCTTCACCAGGAAGGCCAGGTCGTTGGTGATGGTCTTGACGCCGCGGTCGATGAATTCCTGCTTTACGTCGAGCATGGTGACTTCGTGGCCGTTGGTCAGGAAAACTTCCGTAATGCGCGCGCCCATGTTGCCTGCGCCGAATACACATACTTTCATGATAATTTAAACCTCTCTCTCACTCTAAATCGGATGGGATAACCGCTTACTTGTTCTTGAACTCCTTAGCGGGCTTCTCCTTGTTCTTGTCAAGGAAGTAAGCCATACCGTACTTCTGATCCTCGGTAGCGAAGCACTGGCCGAAGACGTTGCCCTCGAACTTGAGCGCAGAATTCAGGTCGGTCTGCATGCCGACATTGATCGCTTCCTTGCACAGGGAAACCGCGATCGGTGCCTGCGCTGCGATTTCTTCCGCCAGCTTCATGGCTTCATCCATCAGGTTTTCGAGCGGATATACGTAGTTGACAAGGCCCATTTCGAGCGCCTGCTGCGCGGTGTAGTTGCCGCGGGCGGTGTAGATCATTTCCTTTGCCTTGCCGAGGCCGACGATACGCGCCAGACGCTGGGTGCCGCCGCAGCCCGGGGTGATGCCGAGGCCGACTTCCGGCTGGCCGAACAGGGCGTTGTCGGATGCCAGACGGATGTCACAGCTCATGGCCAGCTCGCAGCCGCCGCCCAGGCAGAAACCGTTGATCGCCGCGATAACCGGGCGCTTGAAGTTTTCGATCTTCCAGCAGACGCGGTTGGAATCGTTGCCGAAGAACTTGCCTTCCTCAACCGTCATAGTGGACATCTGGGCGATATCCGCGCCGGCAACGAAGGAGTTAACCGTCTTGCCCTTCTTGTTGACGGTGGACGAGCCGGTCAGGATGACACAGTATACATCATCCATCTTAGCGACTTCGTCGAACGCCTCTTCGAGCTGTGCATACATATCAGTGGACAGCGCGTTCATAGCCTTCATGTGCTCGATCTTGACGACCGCTACATGACCCTTTTTCTCAACTACTACATCGGTCATTGGTAAAGACTTCCTTTCCAAAATCCTCCCGGCCTTGCCGGGAACTTATAAAAATCAAAACCATGTTTTGATTTCTTACCAAATATAACAGAAAACGGGGGAGCCAGGGGGCTGCTGAAGCCCCCTGGGATCACACGGTGTTACTTGCAGAGCTCGTCGCGCTCAACGATCAGGGCTTCGCCCATGCCGCCGCCGATGCACATGGTGGCAAGGCCGATCGTCAGGTCGCGCTTGATCATTTCGTAGATCAGCGTGGTGGTGATACGGCAGCCGGCAGCGCCGATCGGGTGGCCCAGCGCAATTGCGCCGCCGTTTACGTTGACCTTCTCCATGTCAAAGCCCAGCTCGCGGTTGACCGCAGCAGCCTGCGCAGCGAACGCCTCGTTGGACTCGACCAGGTCGAGGTCGGCAACGGTCAGGCCGGCGCGCTTAAGCGCCTGGCGGGTGGACTCGATCGGGCCGATGCCCATGATGGACGGGTCGCAGCCGACAGAACCGAATGCGCGGATCTTAGCCAGCGGCTTGAGGCCGTGTGCCTTGACGAAATCCTCGGAAGCGATGATCATCGCAGCGCCTGCGTCGTTGATGCCGGAAGCGTTGCCTGCGGTGACGGTGCCGTCCTTCTTGAACGCCGGACGGAGCTTGGCCAGGCCCTCGAGGGTGGTCTGCGGGCGGCAGTGCTCGTCGGTATCAAAAATAACGGTCTCCTTCTTCTTCTTGACCTCGATCGGGACGATCTCATCCTTGAAGCGGCCGGAGGAAATCGCCTTGGCAGCCTTCATCTGGGACTCATAGCCGATCTGGTCCTGCATCTCGCGGGTGATGCCGTACTTCTCGGCAACGTTTTCCGCGGTGATGCCCATGTGGTACTGGTTGAATACGTCGAACACGCCGTCATAAACCATCATATCGACGAACTTGACGTCGTTCATGCGCGCGCCCCAGCGCATATTGCGGGAGATATACGGCGCGCCGGACATGGACTCACAGCCGCCGACCAGCATCATCTGGTCCTCGCCCGAGCGGATGATCTGGGAACCCAGCGAGATCGCGCGCATGGAGGAAGCGCAGACCTTGTTCAGCGTCATAGCAGGGGTCTCGAGCGGCATACCGATGCCGAGCGATACCTGGCGGGCCACGTTCTGGCCTACGCCGCCCTGAAGGACCTGACCGAACAGGCACTCGTCGATTGCAGCCTTGTCAACACCGGCGCGCTCAACAGCGGCGTTGGCGGCGGCGATGCCAAGCTGGGCAGCGGGTACGTCACGGAGGGTGCCGCCGTAAGTGCCGATAGCAGTACGGGCAGCGGAACAGATGTAAACGTTCATTTGCTGTTTCTCCTTTTCTTCTCTTGCACCGGCCGGAGCCGGCGCGGCATGGTGATTCTCTTTCGAGTTCGTTAATATTTTATCAAATGTGCGGGGAAATGCAAGGGGTTTCGGGAAAGTTTGTTAAACACTTAACAATATGCCCAACACATGCACAACACGCACAACTAATAAAACCGGGATTAGTCGTTCGCGAGGCCCATCAGCTCGTCGCGGAAGATGCGCGCATCCATCTGCTTGATGGTGCCGTCCGGCTGGTACGCAATCTTGGGCTCGAATTCCATCTGGTCGAGGATCTGGGTCTTGAGGTCGATGCCCGGCGCGATCTCGATCAGGGTAACGCCTTCCGGACGCAGCTCAAATACCGCGCGCTCGGTGATGTACAGGACAGGCTGATGTGTCTCGTTGGCGTAATCGCCCGAGAAGGTGATGTGCTCAACCTTGTTGACGAACTTCTTCTTGCCGCCTTCCTGCGTGATGACCAGCTTGCCGTCCTCACAGGCAGTCTTGAGGCCCTTCGCAGTGAAGGTGCCGCAGTAGACGACCTTCTTGGCGTTCTGGGTGATGTCGATGAATCCGCCTGCGCCTGCCAGACGGGTGCCGAACTTGGAAACGTTCAGGTCGCCGTTCGGTGCGGTCTCTGCGAGGCCGAGGAACGCAACGTCCAGGCCGCCGCCCTGATAGAAGTCGAACTGCACGTTGTGCGGGATGATTGCCATGGCGTTAGCCGCAGCGCCGAACTGAGTGCCGCCGTAGGGGACACCAGCGATCGAGCCGGCCTCGACGGTCAGGGTCATCTTGTCCGAGATGCCTTCCTCTGCCGCGACGTTGGCGATCTTCTCCGGTGCGCCGGTGCCGAGGTTGACGATCGCGTCCTGCGGCAGCTCCATGGCAGCGCGGCGGGCGATGATCTTCTTGGCGTCCAGCGGGATGGGCGGGATCGCGTCCACCGGGATGCGGAACTCGCCGGTCAGCGCGCCGTCGTACGGCATGCCGAGGCACTGCATGTTCTCTTCGTCCGAGCCGACAACGACCGAGTCAACATAGATGCCCGGGATGGCAACCAGCTTCGGGTCGAGCGAGCCGCCCTGTACGATCTTTTCGACCTGTACGATGACCTTGCC
This sequence comes from Candidatus Agathobaculum stercoravium, assembly GCA_019113065.1. Classification (GTDB taxonomy): domain Bacteria; phylum Bacillota; class Clostridia; order Oscillospirales; family Butyricicoccaceae; genus Agathobaculum; species Agathobaculum stercoravium. The sequence continues at coordinate 1,389 of DXIC01000143.1, read as the reverse complement.
GCCCGAGTTCTTGCACGCCTGTGCCATTGCGGTGACGTCCAGCGGGCCGATCTCTCTATGTACGGTGCAGTTGCCGTATTCGTCGCAGTAGGAAGCGCGCAGGAACACGACATTGATCGGGAAGCCCTTGTACAGCAGGCGCTCCTTGCCTTCGATGTTGACGATCTTGACCAGATCCTCGGTGGTCTTTTCGTTGAGCTTGCCGCCGCCGTTGCGCGGGTCAACGAAGGTCTTGAGGCCGACGTGGGTGATCGTGCCGATGTTGTGCGCCGCGATGTCGCGGTACATATGGGAGATAACGCCCTGGGGCAGGTTGTACGCTTCGATCTTGTTGTTCAGCGCCAGCTCGCCCAGACGGGGCGCGCGGTCCCAGTGGCCGCCGATGACGCGCTTGACCATGCCTTCGTGGCCGTAGTGGTCGCCGCCGGTGCCGTCGCGATGGCCCTGGCCAGCTGCAAAGAACAGGGTCAGGTCTTTCGGATGGCCGGTCTCGAGGAAGCGCTTCTCCAGCGCCTTGGACAGGGTCTCCGGGCAGGCGCAGCTGACAAAGCCGCCGGTGGCGATGGTGTCGCCGTCCTGGACTTTCAGGGCCGCCTCTTCCGCGGAGATAATGCTTACTTTCTTCATCTTTATCATCCTCCTCTATAAAAATGCAACCTTGTTTGCAAGAGGTTACGTTTGGGACGCGATCTGCTCGATCTCGCGCACCGCGCCTTCGATCTCGTCCGCTGCGGTGATAACCACGCGGTGCCTGGCGTCGATCTCCTCGTACAGGTACGGGCAGCCGGTGCAGCCGCGGATGATGAGCAGTACGTCGTACTGGGCGCCTTCCTCCGGGTAGGAGAAGGCGGCACAGCCGGAGAGGGAGGAGCGCACGGTGTTGTAGGCCTCGCCGCGGTCATAGCGCGGGTTACAGCCGCCGCAGAATTTTACGGTGCAGCGCAGCATGGCGCGTTTTCCCCCTTCTTTTTGTAGATATTGCGAACATAGGCACTCACGGCCATACCATGAGTGCCTATGATTTGCTCAGAGATTACTGGATGCGAGCAATCTTCTTAGCCAGTTCCTTTTTCATTTCGAGGTTGGACTGACGGGCAATCATGATGCGCTGTGCCTGCGGCGAGCCTGCGCCGTGCATGGACTCCGGCAGGTAGCCAACAGCAGCGGTGCCCATGGTCATGTTCTCGATCAGGCGGAGGATACGCATGCGGTCCTCGGTCGGGACGGAGGCTACACCCTTGAGGTACTTCTCAATGTACGGCTTGAGGGCCGGGTTGCGGTAGTCCGCCTCAGACGGCTGGGTTACCATCAGGCCGCCCGCGAGGTCCTGCGCGAGGCGCGCGATCTCGTACGGGAAGCGGGTGACGTTCTGCTTGCAGACGTTTGCGA
>DXIC01000142.1 GCA_019113065.1 Candidatus Agathobaculum stercoravium | reverse complement strand
TATGCGCGCTGCGGCGCGAAAGACTTTTTCGACAAGCTGAAAGCATGACAGAACGTCATGCTTTTTTGTTTTTCGCTTTGCAGATCAGCTGCGTCATGGTGCCCATCGGGCAGTAGACGCACCAGCTGCGCGGTTTAAACAGCACCATTGTAATCAGCCCGAGGACGGTGGACGTGAGCATCACGCTGTAAAAACCAAAGGCAAACTGCGCAACGCCATTATGAAACAGCGTTCCATGATACGCCCAGTGCCACGGCAGCTTGAAGGTCCACAGCAGCGTAACCGCCTGGCTCAGATCCTGCGCACCGGCGAACACCAGATAAGTATTCCAGAGCATTACAAAGAACATGGCAAAGAAAAATACCAGGAAACCATAGCGGAACCCCTTGCTTCTCATCCATTTGGGGATATCCTTTTTGCGGGACAGGCCGAAACGGCCGCCCAGCAGCCCGAAAAGCTGGCCCCGCCCGCAGTACCGGTTGCAGTATCCCTTGATCCCTTTTGCCACGGAAATGACCAGCGGGATGAAGAAGCAGAGCAGCCCCAGCCAGGCAAACAGGATATTGAAAAAGCCCAGCACAAGGTAGAGCAGCGAGGCGATCCACAGATAATCATACCAATGTTTTTTCATTTGGGGCCTCCTGTACTGTGATGACGCTGGCCGGGCACTCTTTTGCGCATTTCCCACAGCCGACGCACTTGTCCTCTGTCACCTGCGCCATGATCCCCCGCACAATTTCGATCGCCTGCAGGGGGCACACCTTGACGCAGCAGCCGCAGGCAACGCAGGCCGCTTGGTCTACAACAGCCTTCCGCCGTTTTCTCGCACGATCCATAAGACGCCTCCTCGTTTTGATGACATTATCATATCGTGATACGGCGCGGTCTACCGTGATGTTGTCACATTGCGCCCCGTTTGCGGATTTCAGGGGCGCGCACAGGGAAAAACTGTATGCCGCGGTCGAAAACGGCGGGAAATCCAATCGAATCCCCCTGATTTTTGTAGGATTATACCCTTGCCAAGCGCCGTAAATTTGCTACAATAAAGGTATGGTGTTGCCGCAGGCGTGGTTTCCGTGCCTGCGGCTTTGTGCCTGTCCACACAAAACCGGGCGGAAACCCGCAAAAAGGAGGAAAATGAGGACGAATGAGCAAAGTTGAGGAGTATATCACCAGCATCCCGGATTTCCCGGAGCCGGGCATCATCTTCCGCGACATCACCACGGTCATCGGCGACCCGGACGGCTTGCAGCTCGCCGTGGACGAAATGGCGGCGGAAATGGCCGGGCTGGAGTTCGACGCCATCGCCGGGCTGGAATCAAGGGGGTTCCTGTTCGGCATGCCGATCGCGTACAAGCTGCACAAGGCGTTTATCCCGATCCGCAAGGAGGGCAAGCTGCCGCGTGAGACCGTGCGCGCATCCTACGATCTGGAGTACGGCTCTGCGGCGATCGAGGTGCACAGGGACGATGTAAAGCCGGGCATGCGGCTGGTCCTGGTGGACGACCTGATCGCCACCGGCGGCACGATCGAGGCAGCGGCGCGCCTGCTCGAGGGGCTGGGCGCCAAGGTCGTCAAGGTCGTATGCCTGCTCGAGCTGAAAGGGCTGCACGGCCGCGACCGCATCAAAAGCTGCCCGGTATCGTCTGTCGTCTCCTACGAGGGGAAGTAACAGGGCAAAAGAACAAATAAAAGGGGGCTGAAACGATGTTTGAACGCGTATTCAAACTGTCGCAACACAACACAAACGTAAAAACCGAGGTCATGGCAGGCATCACGACCTTCATGACCATGGCCTATATCCTTGCTGTCAACCCGAGCATCCTCGGCTCGACCGGCATGGATTCCACCGCCGTCCTGCTGGCGACCGCGCTGGCGTCTTTCGTCGGCACGGCATGCATGGCTCTGATGGCCAACCTGCCGTTTGCGCTGTCCGCAGGCATGGGCCTGAACGCCTACATGGCGTACACCGTTGTCGCAGGCTACGGTTACAGCTGGCAGGTCGCGCTGCTCGCGGTATTCATCGAGGGCCTGATCTTCATCGTGCTGTCGCTGACCAGCGTGCGTGAGGCGATCTTCAACGCCATCCCGCTGACGCTGAAAAAGGGCGTTTCGGTCGGTATCGGCCTGTTTATCGCCTTCATCGGCCTGCAAAACGCTGGCCTGTCCGTGGACTCCTCCACGCTCGTCACCATCACCAGCTTCACCGAAAACTTCCACACCGCGGGCATCTGCGCGCTGCTCGCGCTGGTCGGCCTGTTCATCACCGCCGTACTGTATATCCACCGCGTCAAGGGCGCCATCCTGTTCGGTATCCTGCTGACCTGGATCATCGGCATGGTGTGCCAGGTGGCCGGCCTGTATGTGCCCGATGCGGAAGCCGGGTTCTACACCCTGTTCCCGGCTTTCGGCATGACCGACTTCTCCAAGCTCGGCCTGACCTTCGGCCAGTGCTTTAACGTGGATTTCAGCGCAGTCGGCATTGTCAACTTCATTGTGGTCATCTTCTCGTTCCTGTTCGTGGACATCTTCGATACGCTGGGCACGCTGATCGGCGTCGCCACCAAGGCCAAGATGCTGGACAGGGACGGCAAGCTGCCGGGCATCAAGCCCGCGCTGCTGTCGGACGCGATCGCAACCTCTGCGGGCGCTGTGCTGGGCACCTCGACCACCACGACCTTTGTCGAGTCCGCCTCCGGTGTTGCCGTCGGCGGCCGCACCGGCCTGACCGCCATCGTCACCGCGGTGCTGTTCCTGCTGTCCACCCTGTTTGCGCCGATCTTCACCGCGATCCCATCCTTTGCGACCGCGCCGGCGCTCATCATGGTCGGCTTCCTGATGGTCGGCACGGTCACCGAGATCCGCTTTGATGATGACAACCTGACCGAAGCCATCCCGGCTTACCTTGCCATCATCGCAATGCCGCTGTTTTACAGCATCTCCGAGGGCATCTCGATGGGCATCATCTCGTATGTGCTGCTCAACGTCGCGGCAGGCAAAGCCAGGAAGGTCACCCCGCTCATGTATGTGCTGGCGGTGCTGTTCATCCTCAAGTATATCTTCCTGTAACGAAAAGCGAAAAGGGCCGCCTGCCAGCGGCCCTTTTTCATTGGAAACGCCCTGTTTCACAGGGTATCACAGAGGCATCACAAAGGAGGCTTGCCCTATGACCAATGCCGAACGCGAGGCGGCTTACGCCCGCATGCTGGTGCTGCTGTCGCGCTCGCGGTTCCGCAGCCGGTTCCACCTCGGCCTGAAAGACCGGCAGTATATCTGCGACAAGGGCTGGGACACCATCCGCCGCCACGCGGAGGCCTTTGTTTTGAAGCGGCTCGCGCCCGCCCATATCCCGAACGACGGCAAACAGACCCCGATGCGCGGCCATCCGGTGTTCCTTGCCCAGCACGCGACCGCGTGCTGCTGCCGCGGCTGCCTGTCCAAATGGCATCACATTGCGCCGGGCGCGGCGCTCACCGCTGAACAGCAGGACTATGTGGTCGGCATGCTGCTGTACTGGCTGCGGCACGAGATGGGCGTGCCGCCCGTCCCCCGCGCACACCGGCCGTGACCGGGATGCGGCGGGAAACCATAAAAAAGATCATCCTGATTCCATGAAAAAGCAGGCAGAGCCTCTCGCTATGAGAGGCTCTGCCTGCTTTGCATTGTTTGCAAATTGTTCGCATTTTCTTCACACGACTGCACAGCAGCACCTGCTATACTGCATGCAAAAAGGACCACAGGAGAATGACCGACATGCGATTATTGCTTGCAGAAGATGAACAGGCGCTGTCCAAAGCGCTGAAGGCCATACTGGAACGCGCGGGCTACACAGTGGACGCGGTAAATGATGGGAAAGCCGCGCTCGACTGCCTGGACACCGGAAGCTATGACGGCGCGGTGCTGGACATCATGATGCCTGTGCTGGACGGGCTGGAGGTACTCCGGCAGCTGCGCGCGCGGGGCGACCTGCTTCCCGTGCTGCTGCTGACCGCCAAGGCCGAGACCGACGACAAGGTGCAGGGGCTGGACAGCGGCGCAAACGACTACCTGACCAAGCCGTTCGCTGTGCGCGAGCTGCTGGCGCGCGTGCGCGCGATGACGCGTGCACGCACGGCGCAGACCGGTTCCCGCCTGCATCTGGGCAATATCACGCTCGACCGGGCGACCTATGCGCTGTCCTCGCCCACGGGCAGCTTCCGGCTGTCGAGCCGGGAATTTCAGATGCTGGAAATGCTGCTGTGCAGCCCGGGGCACATCCTCCCGGAAGCCCGCTTTCTGGAGCGCATCTGGGGGCAGGACGGCAGCACGGAACGCAGCGTGGTATGGGTATATATATCCTACCTGCAAAACAAGCTGAAAGCCCTGCATGCCGATATCCGCATCCGCGCCGTGCGCGGCGAGGGCTATGTACTGGAGGCGGTCGAATGATCAAAAAGCTGCGGATCAAACTGATCCTGGTGTCCATGCTGTCCCTGCTCGTGGTGCTGCTGGCAATCGTCGGCAGTATCAACCTGCTAAACGTCCACCGCATGATCGGCGAGGCGGACGGTGTGCTGGACATCCTGGCGGAGAACGACGGCCGTCTGCCCATGCAGGAGGAATTTACCAACCTGGAGGACAGCCCCGAGTATGCCTCGCCCGAGGTGCCGTATGAATCGCGGTATTTCTTCGTCCTGCTGGATGAGGATGAGGGCGTGATCGCAACCAACATCGAGCGGATCGCGGCAGTCGATCAGGAAACCGCAGTGGAATACGCACAGGCCGCGCTGGACAGCGGAAAGGAACGCGGTTTTGTGGGCGAATACCGTTATACTGTGCAGGAGGAGGACGACGGCGTCCGGATCAGCTTCCTGGACTGCGGCCGCCGGATCGGCATGTGCCGCACGTTCGCGCTGAACAGCCTGTGGATCTCGCTGCTGGGGATGCTGGCGGTCTTTCTGCTGATGATGCTGGCATCCGGACGCATCATCAAGCCGGTGTCGGACAGCTACGAAAAGCAGAAGCAGTTTATCACCGACGCGGGGCATGAGATCAAGACGCCGCTTGCCATCATCGACGCGGACGCAGGGCTGATCGAGATGGAAAGCGGGTCGAGTGAATGGCTTCAGGACATCCAGACGCAGGTCAGGCGCCTGACCGGGCTGACCAACGACCTGATCTATCTGGCGCGCACGGAAGAGGCGCAGGGCAGGCAGGAGATGCTCGACTTCCCCCTGTCCGACATGGTGGAGGAGCAGGTCCGCTCCTTCCAGGCGCTTGCGATACAGAACAACCGGCAGTTTATCAGCCATATCCAGCCCATGCTCACGCTGCACGGGGACGAAAAAATGATCGGCCAGCTTGTCTCCATCCTGCTGGATAACGCGATCAAATATTCGGACGCAGGAGACGAGATCCGCGTGATGCTGGAAAAGCAGGGCAGGGCGGTGCACCTGTCCGTGTTCAACACCGTAGAGTCGATCAACCAGCAGGAGCTGGGGCACCTGTTCGACCGGTTTTACCGCACCGACCGCTCCGCGCAATTCCAAAACCGGCGGCTATGGCATCGGGCTGTCGATCGCCAGCGCGGTCACAGTGGCGCATAAGGGCAAGATCCTTGCCGCTTCCCGGGACGGGCATTCGCTGCTGATCACGGTGATCCTGCCCGCATAAGTTCACGAAAACGGCACGGGACGTACATCAAAAGTCCCCGGTGGACGCATACAATGCAAATCAGAAGGAGGAAACGATATGACACCGCAGGCATTTTACGGCGCCGCCTATCCGCAGCTATGCGCGGCGGAGCAGCAGCTCGTGGCTTTGATCGGCCGCTGTCCGGTCGCGCGGGACAGTGGGGATGGCGAAAAAGCCGTGCTGTACTGCAAATCCCGTATCAAGGCCCCGGAGAGCATGATGCGCAAGCTGGAAAAGAACGGCCTGCCGCCGACCGGCCGCGCGGCGCTGGAACACATGCACGACGCGGTCGGCGTACGCGCGGTATGCGCTTTTACGGACGATGTGTACCGCGTCGCGTCCTGGCTGTCCGGCCGGCCGGAAGTCCGGGTGAAAACGGTCAAGGACTATATCGCGACCCCCAAGCCGAACGGCTACCGCAGCTACCATCTGATCCTTGCGCTGACGGACGGGCCGGGCGCCGGGATCACCGCCGAGGTGCAGCTGCGCACGATTGCGGCCGACTTCTGGGCTGCACTCGAGCATCAGATGAAGTACAAACACACCGTGCAGCATGAACAGCTGATCCGGGATGAGCTCAAGCGCTGCGCGGATGAGATCGCGTCCGTCGACCTTTCCATGCAGACCATCCGCGAGCTGCTTTCGGAACATTTTTAAAACCGTTATTTTCATACAAACCGTTGCAGAAGGAGAAATGGATATGCCACACAGAATGACAAACACAAATCGCCGCATGAACTTGCTGAAACAGGCCGTCAGCCTGACGCTGTGCGCGGCCTTGTTCACAGGCGCGAGTGCCGGTGCCGTCGGCACAACAGCCAGCACGACAACGACAGCATCCTGCACCTGCGCCGCGTGCAGCGGCACGAGCATTGCCGACATCGCGGAGACCTCGCTGCCGTTTGTTGTGTCGATCACCAACATCTCCGTGCAGGAAGCACAGCAGTATTTTGACCGCTTCGACCGGTACGGCCATAACCAGAACGAGCTGGAGGAGACCACGAGCGTCGGCTCGGGTATCATCTTTGAGCAGACGGACGACGTGCTGTACATCGTTACCAATTACCATGTGGTAGAAGACGCGACGACCCTGTCGGTCGGCTTTGTGGACGACGAGGTATATGAGGCCGAGCTGTGCGGTACGGATGAGGACAATGACCTTGCCGTCCTCAAGGTGCCGCTGGACGACCTGTCTGCGGATACGCGCGCTGCGATCAGCGTTGCGGTGCTCGGCGGCTCGGACGCGATGCGGGTCGGTGAACAGGTGGTTGCAATCGGCAATGCGCTCGGCTACGGGCAGTCGGTCACGACCGGCATCATCAGCGCGCTCAACCGTTCGATCAGCACGGGCACAGATGCGCAGGGCAATACCGTGCAGGCGACCTATATCCAGACAGACGCCGCGATTAACCCGGGCAACAGCGGCGGCGCGCTGCTCAATATGGATGGCGAGGTCATCGGCATCAACACCGCCAAGCTGGCCTCCACCGAGGTCGAGGGCATGGGATATGCGATCCCGATCTCGGATGTCAAGGACATCATTGACGAGCTCAAAACACAGACCCCCCAGCAGCAGACGGTTTCCCAGCAGTCCGGCAGCGCGCCGATGTACTACTTTTTCCGTTTCTGACCCCGGCTTTCCTTTTGCGAAAAGCCTGCCGCTGCCTTTCCCTCCCCGCCGTGGAATCAACTTTGCAGGCAAAAACAAACGGGACGCACCGTTTCCATCGGCGCGTCCCGTTATTCGATCCATACGGTTTCGCAGGGCTCGGACAGGAAGCGGAAGTAAATCGTGATTTTCTGCCGCCTGGCCCTGCCCTTCCCCGTTTTTTCGTATGTACCCTGCCCGACCTCGATGCGCCCGATCAGCTCAAAGAGCAGGGGCGGCGTCAGCTCGTCGATAGCGGTATACCGGCGGATGATCGCCCGCAGGCGTTCCTGCTGCCGCTGCAAATTGCCTATACCCGTATCCGGCTGCAAAGCGTCAATCTGTGTTTGCAGCTGTGCGGTTTTCTGCTCGTATCTTTCGAGCAGGGGATAGAAGTTGGTTTCCCCGATCCTGCCCGCCTCCCTGTCCTCATAGAGCTGCGCCACCAGGCGCCGGGTCCGCTCCAGTGCCTGCTCCAGCCGCTCCTGCCCGCGTTTGGCTTCGCGTCCCCGCTCGTCCAGCCGCAGGCGGCGGTTCAGGCGCTCGAACAGGGCATCGCACTCTTCCTCAGAAAGGCAGACGTATCGGCGCACGGCCTCCAATACACAGTTATATAATGCTTCATACGAGATGAAATGGTTGGTGCAGGCGGACGAGCCGCGCTGTTTGTACGCGCCGCAGGCGAGATTCGCAACCGAACCCTTTTTCCGCGTGCCTACCGTGGACATAGCTTTGCCGCAATCCGCGCAAAAGGCCAGGCCGGAAAAGAGGTTTTCAAATGCCCCTTTCCGGTCGCAGCGGCGGGCGGCGCGCTGCCGCTGTACCGCGTCGAAGGTCTGCTGCGAGATAAGCGGCTCGTGCTGATCCGGCACAACGATCCATGTATCCGGCCGCTTTTCGCGGGTTTTCCTGCTTTTGAAGCTGATTTTATCGGTCTTGCCCTGCGCGATGTGGCCCAGGTAGACAACATCCTGCAAAATGCGGCTGACCCCTGCGGAGGTCCACTCCCTGTATCGGGAATAATCATCCGGGTCCAGTCCGGGATGCGTCTGGCAGCGGTATACCGCGGGCGGCGGCTCGCCGCGCTCGTTCAGTATGCGCGCGATCTCTGCCGGCCGCCTGCCCGCGGCTGCCCAGGTGAAGATCCGCCGCACCACCGCGGCCGCCCGCTCGTCCGGGATAAGATGGTTTTTGTCCTTTGGATCTTTCTGATATCCGTACGGCGCAAAATTGCCGATGAACCTGCCTGCCTGCATTTTGGCATGCAGTGCGCTGCGGATCTTGCGGCTGGTGTCGCGCGCGTACATCTCGTTGACGACGTTGCGGAACGGCGCCAGATCGGTATCCGCCCGCGCGGTATCGATGCCGTCGTTGACCGCGATCAGGCGCACGCCGTGCTCCGGGAATACCAGCTCCAGATACCGCCCGGTCTGGATATAGTCGCGGCCAAGGCGTGACAAATCCTTGACCAGCACGATATCGAACCGGCGCCGCTCCATGTCGCGCAGCATATCCTGAAAACGGGGGCGGTCGAAACTCGTGCCAGACCACCCGTCGTCCACATATTCATCCATAACGGAAAAGCCCTGCCGCGCGGCATATTCCCGCAGCAGTGCGCGCTGGTTCTGGATGCTTTCGCTTTCACCGCGGTTGTCGTCGTCGCGGCTCAGCCGCAGGTACAGTACCGCCCGGCAGGCGGCAGAGCGGTTTTGCATATGGGGCGCCCCCTTCCTGTTGCCGCCTGCGGACGGTCATCGCTTATACTGCCTTGTCGGCAGATTCCGCCTCGAACTGCGCGGCAATCACGTTCTCGAGCAGATCGAGCAGGGTGCTGCCGCGCGGCGGCGGACGCAGGTTTGTTTTGGACCGGTTCATCCTTAAGGCCTCCTCCCTATCCGGGTTCACTATTAATCATATGATTGACAAAAGATTCCATTCATCCGACAGCAGCAAACCGGCACGGCTTACGAAAAGCACAAAAAAGCGAAGCCGCTTTTCCGCGGCTTCGCAATGGGAGCGGTCGCCTGTTCTGCGCATTCCTCTGTGACCCAGGCATGTGCATGGGGTTCGGATGCAACGCCTGCGGCGTCACCGGCTGCCGCATCATCGATTCGCCGCGCGAACGGCTGATCGCCATGCTGACCAACACGTTTGCGCCGTGCAACGGGCGGTTCCCGCTGCTGATTTTCCTGTGCTCGGTGTTTTTCGCCGGGAGCGCGGCGGGCGGCGCGCTGCTGCTGACCGCGGTGATCGCCGGGAGCGTGACGCTGACGCTTGCGGCCTCCCGCCTGCTGTCCGCGACCGTGCTCAAAGGCGTGCCGTCCTCTTTCACACTCGAGCTGCCGCCTTACCGCGCGCCGCAGTTCGGCAAGGTGATCGTGCGCAGCATGCTTGACCGAACCCTGTTCGTGCTGGGCCGTGCAGCGGCGGTCGCGGCGCCCGCGGGCGTGCTGATCTGGCTGCTCGCCAACGTCCAAATCGGGGGGGCGTCCATTTTCTCGCATTTGACCGCCCTGCTCGACCCCTTCGCGCGGGTCTTCGGTTTGGACGGTGTGATCCTGCTCGCGTTCGTGCTCGGCTTCCCGGCAAACGAGCTGGTGATGCCGCTGATCGTGATGGGCTACCTTTCCACAGGCATGCTCTCGGACGTGGCCGACCTTGCCTCCTTCCATACGCTGCTGCTCGCAAACGGCTGGACGGTCCGCACCGCGCTGTGCACGCTGGCGTTCACCGTAGCGCACTGGCCGTGTTCGACTACCTGCCTGACCATCTGGAAGGAGACGCGCAGCGCCAGATGGACGCTTGCCGCGATCGCCCTGCCGGCGGCTTTCGGGCTCGGGCTGTGTTTTGTGATCAACACGGCGTGCACACTGCTCGGCGTCGCATAACAAACCCGCCCTGTGCAGCACAGGGCGGGTTTGTTTCGGTTTTGCAAACGGGATCCTCCCGCTGTTTCAGTCCCGGAATTCGAGCAGCTTATACGGTTCGATCCCCAGCGCGTCGGCGATGCTGAACAGCATATCCAGCGAAGCGCCTACCGTCGCATTTTCTATCTTGGCTATCGTCGACCGGTCTGCGCCGATCGCTTCCGCCAGGCCCTCCTGTGTGAAGCGGCGGTCCTTCCGATAATATGCTACGTTCAAGCCGAATTTCCGATATTTGTCTGAATGCTGAAAGTCCATCCTCAATCCCTCCCATCGATAGTGTATCTGCGAAGTTTCTCCATATAAATATGTTAATAATCTCTTTTTGGTCATTTTCAATCCATATTCTAGGATTTGTAATTATAATTTGTTCCTTTTTATTCCACAAAATCCGGTTATTATTCCATGTTTTTCTTTGCCCGGGATATTCTTCCACTTTCCCCATCCCGCCTTACCTGCCGTCAGGATAAGAACATTTGTTTTCTCCTGCTGTTTGTGCTATACTGTTCCTGTATCTCCAAAACGAAACGAGGAAACCAATGGAACCGACCAAATTAGACCTCAAATATGCCGCCGTGCGGCGCGCGGTCATCGAGCAGCGCTTTGCAAACCTCAACGAAAAGCAGCGCGAGGCCGTGTTCGCCACCGAAGGCCCCCTGCTCATCCTGGCGGGTGCTGGCAGCGGCAAGACTACGGTGCTCATCAACCGCATCATCAATATCCTGCGCTTCGGCCAGGGGCTGACGAGCGAATACGCCCCCGAGGGCGCGACCGACGCGGACCTGCTGTTCCTGACCGAATACCTGACCGACCCCAAGCCGGAAAACCGCGCGCACGCCGAACAGCTGTGCGCCATGCACCCGGCAAAGCCGTGGGAGGTCATTGCCATCACTTTCACCAACAAGGCCGCGCGCGAGCTGCGCGAACGCCTGACCGCCGCGCTCGACGACGAGGAGGCCGCCTCCGCAGTCTGGGCGCACACCTTCCACACTGCCTGCCTGCGCATCCTGCGGCGGCACGGCGACCTTTTAGGGTTCGAGACCGCCTTTACCATCTACGACGAGGACGACAAAAAGCGCGTGATCACGAACGTGCTCAGGCAGCTGAACCTCGACCCTAAAACCTACGACCCGCGCACGGTCATCAGCATGATCTCGCGCGCCAAGGACAAGCTGATGACGCCCGGCCAGTTCCGTTCGGACGCGGCGGGCGACTACTTCCGCGAAAAGGTCGCGGATGTGTACAAGCTGTACGAAAAAGAGATGCGCAAGGCCTGCGCGCTGGACTTTGACGACATCATCATGAAAACCGTCCTGCTGCTGCAAAACAACCCGGATGTGCTCGAGTATTACCAGCGCAAGTTCCGCTATGTGCTCGTGGACGAGTATCAGGACACCAACTATGCGCAGTATGTGCTCACCAGCCTGCTGGCCGGGTATTACGAGAACATCTGCGTGGTCGGCGACGACGACCAGTCCATCTACAAATTCCGCGGCGCGACCATCACCAACATCCTCGAGTTTGAAAAGCAGTTCAAAAACGCGAAAACCATCCGTTTGGAGCAGAACTACCGCTCGACCGGCAACATCTTGAACGCCGCAAACGAGGTCATCCGCAACAACGTCGGCCGCAAGGGCAAGGAGCTGTGGACCGACCACGGCGAGGGCTCGAAAATCAAGCTGCACCGCTCGGACAGCCAGGAGGGCGAGGCCGCTTATATCGCGGACACCATCCGCGAGGGCGTGCAGCAGGGCCGCCGGTGGGGCGACTTTGCGGTGCTCTACCGCAACAACGTGCTAAGCGATAACATTGCCGCCGCGTTCATCCGCGCGAACATCCCCTACCGCGTATACAAGGGCCGCGACTTCTTCTCGCGCGCCGAGATCCGCGACATGTTCGCCTATCTGTGGGTGCTGGAAAACCCGGCGGACGAACTGCGCCTCAGACGCATCATCAACGTACCCGCGCGCAAGATCGGCGACAAGTCGGTCGATACTGCGGCGCAGCTCGCGCTTGAAAACGGCATGCTGCTGTACGACGTGGTGCGCAATGCCTCGCAGTTCCCGGCGCTGTCGCGCGGCGCGTCCGCCATGGAAGCCTTCGGCACGATGATGGAAAACCTGCGCCGGCAGCGCGCGTTCCTCTCGCTCTCCGAACTGTATGACGAGCTGCTCGACAAATCCGGCTACCGCGCCGCGCTCGAGGCAAAAGGCGGCGCCGAGGAGCAGAGCCGCATCGAACACATCGAAGAGCTCAAATCCTACATTGTAAATTACGAAAACGACCATGAGCAGTCCTCGCTTGCGGGCTTTCTGGAGGAAATGGCGCTCTATACCGACGCCGACCAGACCGGCGAGGACGAGGACGCAGTGCTGATGATGACCATGCACTCGGCCAAAGGGCTGGAGTTCCCGGTCGTGTTCCTCGCAGGCATGGAGGACGGGCTGTTCCCTAGCTTCCGCGCGATGGAGCGCGAGGAGGACATGGAGGAGGAGCGCCGGCTATGCTATGTGGCGGTCACGCGCGCCAGGGAGCAGCTGTACCTGACCTGCGCCGAGCGCCGCATGCTGTACGGCCGCACGCAGTACGCACACCCCTCCCGCTTTATCGACGAGATGCCACGCGAGCTGCTCGACAGCAACATCGGCGAGGCGCGCATGTTCCAGCAGGCCACCCAGCCCGACCCCGAGCTGCCGCGCACGCAGGTGCGAAAGGCGCGGTATGTCTCCGCTGCGGCGGCAACGCCGTCGTTCGCGGCGTCCCCCGCAGGCCGCGCGCAAAGCGCCCCCCTGCCGGACTTCACCGCGGGCTGCCGCGTACGCCACAAGGCGTTCGGCGACGGCATGGTGGTCTCGGTAAAGCCCATGGGCGGCGACGCGCTGCTCGAGATCGCCTTCGACCAGAAGGGTACCAAGCGGCTGATGGCAAAGTCGGCGGCGCAGTTCATGCAGAAGATCTGACCAATGTAAAAGTATTTTGACAGGAAAAATCCCGTCCATCAAAAGAATTTGGTGGACGGGATTTGCTTTTTCCGATACGATATAGGTAAGGAAGGGGGCGGTATGCTTGGATATTGGTGCAAAGATCAAAAACGCGCGCATCCATGCGGGGCTGACGCAGGAGCAGGCCGCGGAGGCGCTCGGCGTCAGCCGCCAGACCATTTCCAACTGGGAGAACGAAGTTTCCCATAGTTAAGGATACCACACCACAAACCCACGCTTACA
>DXIC01000141.1 GCA_019113065.1 Candidatus Agathobaculum stercoravium | reverse complement strand
ACAAACGGTTTTCAAGACCGCCTCGTTATGACCACTTCGATACCGCTCCGTATCTTTGCCCGATAAGCAAGAATTATTATACTCCACTCCGCACGGTTTGTCAATGCTTTTTCAGTTTATCTTCCCATTCTGCCTGCTTAAATCCGGGCAGGGCAAAGTCCTCGCCGATCAGCAGCGGGCGCTTGACCAGCATGCCGTCGGTCGCAAGCAGCGCGAACTGCTCGTCCTCCGTCATCTGCGGCAGCTTGTCCTTGAGGCCCAGCGCCTTGTATTGCAGGCCGCTCGTGTTGAAAAAGCGTTTGAGCGGCAGGCCGCTCATTTTATGCCATGTGCGCAGCTCCTGTTCGGTCGGGTTATCCTGCTTGATGTCACGCACCTCGGCCGCAACGCCCTGCTCCTCCAGCCACCTGGCCGCCTTTTGACAGGTTGTGCATTTGGGATAGCAAATAAACAGCATAATTTTACCGCTCCTTTTTATTCATTCTCCTGCACCGGCGCTGCATTGCTGCTGCAAAGAAGCGCCAGCTCGGCCACCAGCAATATGCAGCCCACTACGGACAGCCCGCCGCGCAGCAGCATCTTTGCCGACCAGTCCAGCGTGTGCACGCCCATCAGATAGCCGAGGGCGACGCCGCCCATATCGGATACCGCCATCGTGGTCGCAGTCGCGCAGAAAAACGCGAGCGCCGCCGGGCGCGGCTTACTGTACAGCAGGCGTGCCAGATGGTAAAACGCCAGCACCAGCATAACGTCCGCTACCAGCCCGAAGGCAAACGACGGCAGATTGGGGTCGATACAGGTCATGCGGTAGTTGACCAGCAGGTGCAGACAACTCCACAGCAGCGGCACAAGCGTCAGCATCGCAGACTGCTTTGTGATCTCGCTGCCCTGCGCCTTTGCCAGCGCGATCATGCTGAACCCGCATGCCACCGTCACCGCAGAGTATACGATTTCGAGTGCGCGCGCCCAGCCCGCTGCATCCTCCTCGACCGTCGTCATCGTCAGGTACAGATAAAACAGGCCGCCTGCAAACAGCAGCAGCCCTGCGATGACCGCCGCCATGCGGAAGCCCGGGCTTTGCGTGCCGAGCATCTGCTCAAACGGTACAGCTTTTTTTGCACGCAGCGGCGCGGCCAGCACCGCATAGGCCACTGCGCTTGCCACCAGCAGCGCAGTGAAATACCAGATCCAGGCATCCCCGGCCACAGGCAGGCCGTTTGCAATATCAAAGCCGTTGAGCAAATGCAGCGCACGAAGTACCACACCGGGCACGCACAGCGCCACTGCCAAAAACGGCAATGCTTTTGTCATTTTCATTTGGTTCCCTCCAAGGTAAGCATTCGGCATACAGATTTAGTATAGCACACCTGTCGCAAACCATCAAGCAGAGCCGCCAAAACTTCGCGCTTCCAAAGCGCAAAAGCAGGGGCGCCTTCCCTTCCCGGGAAAGCCGCCCCTGCCTGAATCCTGTGCCCTTGCCGCGCTCAATGCAGGCCGGCTTTGGGCATTTTCTGCGCTTCCTGCGCGGTGAATTCGGTATTCGCCGGGGTCTCCCGCTTCATGCCGAACTTGAGCAGGATCGGTGTGATCAGCGTCGTGACAATGACCACCAGCACAATCGCCGGGAACATGCTCTCATCGATCAGTCCCGCCTGTGCGCCCTTTTGCGCGACGATCAGCGCGACCTCGCCGCGCGATACCATGCCCAGCCCGATGGAGAACGCGTCATAGGTCTGGAAACCCATCAGGCGTGCGCCAAGGCCGCAGCCGATGATCTTGCTGAGGATCGCGACAACCGTCAGCACGACGGCAAACAGCACCAGCGTCCCCGTCAGGCCCTCCAGATCGGTTTTTATGCCGATCGAGGCAAAGAACAGCGGCGAGAACAGCATATATCCCAGCACGTTTGTCTTGCTGGCAACGTAGTCGCGCGTATCCGACAGGCTGCACATAACGATACCCGCAAAGTACGCGCCTGTGATGTCTGCAATGCCGAAAAAGCGCTCGGCAATATAGCTCATCAGGAAGGCAAATGCCAGCGCGTAGATTGCAATGCGGCGATGCTTGTGCCACAGCTGGTCCATCTTGATGAACGCTTTGTTCATAATCAAACCGACCACCAGCACAAAGATAAAGAACGCCACAATGCGGCCGAATACCAGCAGCGGCTGGACGGTCGGGTCGGTAAAGCCGGTCAATACGGTCAACACGACGATGCCCAGGATATCGTCAATGACCGCAGCGCCCAAAATCGCTGTCCCCACCTTACTTTTCAGCTTGCCCATTTCACGCAGGGTTTCCACCGTGATCGAAACCGAGGTTGCAGTCAGCACGACACCGATAAACGCCGCCTTGAGCATGTTGAACGGGTCGGACGGGTTATTGGCAAACAGCAGGTAGCAGCCGATACCGCCGATCAGCGGTACGATGACGCCGATCACCGCGATGATAAAGGAAGCGAAGCCGGTTGATTTCAGTTCCTCCAGGTCGGTATCCAGACCGGCGTTGAACATCAGGATAATCACGCCGATCTCCGCTGTTTTGATCAGGAAGTCGGTCTCCCCGACCCAGCCGAGGCAGCTCGGGCCGACCAGTACGCCGGCCACCAGCGCCCCGACAACCTGCGGCATATGCACGCGTTCCGAGGTCAGGCCAAATACTTTGGTGGACAGCATGATAATTGCAATCGTCAAAAGAAACTCATAGGACATATCGGCACCACGATCCCTTGCAACGTAAGAATAACATATATAGCATTGTACATCTTTTTTATTATTTGTCCAGCCGACAAGCTAAAATACAAGCGTTTTATTGATATAAAACGGCGTTTTACACAAATTTTTCCTCATTTCTTTGTGCAATACTCTTGCGCTGCTGTCTGGTTTTCAGGAAATATGGAAAGCCGGCGGCGCCGTGCTCCACAGGAAGCACCCGCGCCGCCGGCCTTGCCGGTATCAATTTACTTTTCTTACTTTTCGACTTTGGGGGCGCGCTCACGGATCTCGCGCACCTTGTCAATGCCGGCTTCGAGGCACTGGCGCAGGCTGTCCAGATCCTCCGCGGACACGTTGCGCTCAAGGAACAACAGCTCTACCGCGTGCGACAGCAGCACCATCTCGTTTGCCGTATCCAGGAATTTCGGGAAATTATGCGATTTTTTTGCGTTCTCAAATTTCCTGATATCCTTCCGGATAAAGTCTACTACTTCCTGCGCGCCGTCAAAATCGCCGTGCGAAATCGGGTACGGCGCTACGCGCTGGAGGAAATACTTATCCCGCTTGGTTACATTAAACACATAGGTGACACACAGGTCATCGGAAAGCTCAAATTTGGCAATATAAAGGATACCGTTGCGGATCTCCTTAATCGAGGATGCGCCCATCTGGCGCAGGGCCACATTGATAATATCGCCGGAAAAACTGCTTGTTATCATATCATTTCCTTCTTTCTCGCCCTGTCATATATCAGTGGAAACGGATGAGCAGGTAGATGGTGGAAATCACAACCGACATGATCATCATCGGGAAGCCTACGCGCAGATAACGCGCGAAGGTGATCGGATGGCCGTGCTTTGCCGAGATACCCGAAAGCACGACGTTTGCCGAAGCGCCGATCAGCGTGCCGTTGCCGCCGAGGCATGCGCCCAGGGACAGCGCCCACCACAGCGCAGTGACATCCATGCCGTCCGCCTGCATGGCCAGGATCAGCGGGATCATGGTGGCAACAAACGGGATATTGTCCAGCACCGACGAGAACAGTGCCGAACCCCACAGGATCAGCAGCATCAGCAGCATCGCGTTGCCGTTGGTCAGGTTGACCAGCGCATTGCCCAGCTGGGTGATAATGCCGGTCTGCTGCATGCCGCCGACAACAACGAACAGGCCGGTAAAGAACAGGATGGTGGACCATTCCACGCCGAGCACGATTTCTTCCGTATCCTGCTTGCCTATCAACAACATTATTGTAGCACTACCCAGTGCAATAATGCAAGAGTCCACGCCGAGCGAGCTGTGGAACACAAACCCGAGCACGACCACAACGATCATCACAATGCTCTTGACCAGCAGCGCATGGTCCTTGATCGACTTGTTCTCATCGAGCTGCATGACAGCCGCCATTTTCTCCGGCGCAACCACCAGCTTCTTGCCGAACATGAAATAGAAGCACAGGCACAGCGCTGCCATGATGAATACAACCGCCACGCCCGTATTGGCCACGAAATCCATAAAGCTGAGGCCCGCCTGCGAACCGATCATGATGTTCGGGGGGTCGCCGATCAGGGTCGCCGTACCGCCGATATTCGAGGCCAGGATCTGCGCGAGCAGGAACGGCACCGGGTCGATGCCAAGGATACCGGTAATCGCAATCGCCATCGGGCCGACCAACAGGACGGTCGTCACGTTATCCAGGAACGCGGAAAGCGCCGCCGTCAGCAGCGTGAACAGCAACATGATCTTCCACGGGTTCCCCTTGGCGATCTTGGCGGCCTTGATTGCAACATACTCAAACAGGCCGGAATTGCGCACCACAGCCACAAACAGCATCATGCCGATCAGTACGCCGATGGTGCTGAAGTCTATGTAGCTGACAGCGTCGTCCACTGTGAGCACCCGCAGCACAACCAGCAGCACACCGCCGGCAACCGCCGCGACTGTGCGGTGGATTTTCTCCGAGATGATCGCAGCCATTACCGCTACAAACACTACCACAGCAATGATTTGCATCGTGTCCATTTTTATTTACCCCTTTTCCGCACGCCGGTCTCGCCTTACACGGGGCGTGCGCCGCAATTTTTTTTACGACATATTATACCCCCCTTTTTCTCATTTTTGCAATGTTCAATTCCCCCTGATTTACCGGCTATTCCACGAGAACTTTTGGCATTTCGCACGAAAACAAGCCGCTTTCTTTACGCTTTTTTAACAACACCACATACAGCCGGGCAAAACAAAACCCGCCCCTCTCCGGGACGGGTTTCTGGTTTTCGCTTTTATACAGCTAACGAATTAGCCCTGCGAAATTGCGCCTACCGGGCAGGAGCCTGCGCAGGTACCGCAATCGATGCAAGCATCCGCGTTGATCTCGTACTTGCCGTCGCCCTCAGCGATCGCGCCTACCGGGCACTCGCCCGCGCAGGAACCACAGCTGATGCATGCGCCACTGATAACATATGCCATTGGTATTGCACCTCCAAATGTATTTTACACACCTATTGTAACACAAGATAAGAAAAAAGCAACAAAAAGCATCAGTTAGCCTTCGGTAACTTTTATCAGTCCATACAAATACAATCAGATTTTGAAAAACTTAGAAAAAACTTGATTTCATGAGATATCAAGAGAAAATATAAGATTATTGTTTTCCCATCCCAAATAATAGTCAGATTTGGTCAGAAAATTCTCTTGCAAAAGGACGGCTTTTTCTTTATAATAAAGACAAAGGTCAGGGAAAGTCAGGAAAAGGTCCCGGCCGAAGGAGTGAATCACCATGAAAATGTCAGATGTCATTGCCGATTTCATCGGCGAGATGCTGTCGGATAACGGCGGCGTTGCAGAGCTGCAGCGCAAGAGCCTGGCCGACCGGTTTTCGTGCGTGCCCAGCCAGATCAACTATGTGATCGAGACCCGTTTTACCCCCGAGCTTGGCTATCTGGTCGAGAGTCAGCGCGGCGGCGGCGGATATATCCGCATCGTCCGGCTGATGGACGACAAGCAGCGCACGCTGCTCGAGGCTGCGCGCGGCATCGGCGGGCGGCTGACGCAGAACGACGCGGCGAGGCTGACGCGCGCGCTGGTCTCCGCGGAGCTGCTCAGCCAGCGCGAGGGGCAGCTGCTCCTGTCCGCCTGCTCGGACGGTGCGCTGGCGGAGGTCGATAAATCCGGCCGCGACCGCCTTCGCGCTGCCATCTTCCGATGCGCGGTCATGGGCATCGCAACAACCTGAAATAATCTCCAGCAGAGACGTCCCCCGGTACGCCTGTTTCCACGCAAAGCGTAGCATAAAATGAAGGGCGGCGCAGCCGTCCGACAAAAAACCGGGAGCACAAGGTGAATTGACGCGAAGCGTCAAGGGAGGGTGGCCTGGGCCATGTATCACGGTTTTTTAGCAACCAGCTGAAAATGTTGAAAATGAATTTTCAGCATTTTCAGATGCAATAGTACTCCCATCCGCAGGATGGCGGTACCGTTCCTCGATTGAAACAATTTGTTTCAATCGAATTCATTGAAAGGAGTTTTGACTTATGAAATGCGAGAAATGCGGCAAGAATGAAGCGACGATGTATTATAAGGAAACCATCAACGGCGTAACGCGCGAAATGCACCTGTGCCCGGAATGCGCGCAGAAGGAAAACCTCGGCGGCGCATTTGAAAACGCCTTCGAGTCCATGAACCACTTCTGGAGCGACCCGTTCCATTCCTTCCTCGGCGGCGGCTTCGGCAGCCTGTGGAACGATATGCTGGGTTCGCCGGCGGCCACCATGCTGGGCACCGAGCGCAAATGCCCGACCTGCGGCATGACCGAGAGCGAGCTGCGGCGCACCGGCCGCGTGGGCTGTCCGGACTGCTACAACACCTTCTCGGACATCTTAAACCCCTATGTGCAGAAGATCCACGGCGCGACGCGCCACATCGGCGCTGCCCCGGCCGCGCCCGAGCAGCCCAAGGCTGACCCGGTCGCAGAGCTCAAAGCACAGCTCAAGGCCGCAGTAGAAAACGAAGAATACGAGCAGGCCGCGCGCCTGCGTGACGAGATCCGCAGAATGGAGGGCGAGCAGAAATGAGCATGTTTGAGATCCACGGTGGTTTCACCGGACTTGCGGCTTCCAGCCGCGTGCGCCTCGCGCGCAACCTCAAGGGCTATCCCTTCCGCCTGACCGATGCACAGCATCAGGAGATCGCGGACAAGGTGTTCGCCACCCTGCAAAGCAACCCGACCATCGGGCCGGAATTTGAAAAGAAACAGATCATCCCCCGCTCGACCGAAGCCTCCCAGCTGGTTGAGGAGCACCTGATCTCCCCCGAACTCGCCCAGAACGGCGGCTGGCTGATCGTCTCGAAGGACGGCGGCGTATCCATCATGGTGGGCGAAGAAGACCACCTGCGGCTGCAAGTCATCGGCACAGGGCTGTGCCCCAAAGAATGCCTTGAGACCGCCAACCGCATCGCTGCGCTGATCGAAGCCGCGCTGCCGTTTGCCTATGACGAGCGGCTGGGCTATCTGACCGCCTGCCCGACCAATGTCGGCACCGGCCTGCGCGCTTCCATCATGCTGCACCTGCCCATGCTGACCGCGACCAATTCCATGAGCCGCATGGTCGGCTACGCCGGCAGCCGCGGCTGCGCGGTGCGCGGCGCGTACGGCGAGGGCTCCAAGGCGGTCGGCGGGTTCTACCAGATCTCCAATCAGGTCACGCTGGGCGCTTCCGCCGCCGAGCTGACCGACAAGCTGGTCGAGACCGCGACCACCATTATCGACGCGGAAAAGAAGGCGCGCGAGCAGGTGCGCAGCCAGAATGAAGCTGGCCTGCGCGACCGCATTTACCGTGCGGCAGGCACACTGCGCTCGGCTTATCTGATCGAAACCGCGGAAGCCATCCAGTGCATCTCGGATGTACTGATCGGCTTGCAGATGGGCATGCTGTCCGGCATCGACCCGCAGAAGCTGTACACGCTCGAGCAGCGCATCCGCCCGGCCATGCTGACCGGCGCGCCGCAGGAGCGCGACCAGAAGCGCGCCGCGATGCTGCGCGAAGCCGCGCAGAACATCCGGTTCGCGTAAACGCCATACCAATTCATTTTAGATTGCAAACTCTGAAAGGAGTGTTGACCTATGTTCTATCAAAACCGTTTTACCGAGCGCGCCCAGCAGGCGCTGGCAAAGGCACAGGAAGCTGCAGGCTCGTTCGGACACAGCTATATCGGCTCGGAACACCTGCTGCTCGGCCTGCTGCGTGAGGGCGGCGGCCCGGCAGCCAAGGCGCTCGCCGCTGCCGGCGTGACCGACGACGCGCTGGTCAAGCAGATCGAAGACCTGTCCGGCCGCGGCACGCCCGATTCCTCTGCCCCGCAGGGCATGACCCCGCGCACCAAGCGCATCATCGAGCTGTCCATCCGCGCGGCAAGCCAGATGGGCACGGGCTATGTCGGCACCGAGCATCTGCTGCTCGGCATCCTCAATGAGGGCCAGAACGTCGCGCTGACCGCACTGGCCAACCTCGGGGTGACCCCGCAGATGCTGGTTGAAAAGCTTCAGGAAGCGCTCGGCGGCGCCCAGCAGGGCGGCTTTGCCGAGAACGGCGCGCCCGGCGCTGCCGGCGGTGCATCCGGCGATGCGCTCAGCCAGTTTGGCCGCGACCTGACCGCCGCTGCCAAGGAAGGCAAGCTCGACCCGGTCATTGGCCGTGAAAAGGAGATCCAGCGCGTCATCCAGATCCTGTCCCGCCGCACCAAGAACAACCCGGCGCTGATCGGCGATCCGGGTGTCGGCAAAACCGCCGTCGTCGAGGGGCTGGCGCAGAAGATCGTCGCGGGCGACGTGCCGGAGACCCTGAAGGACAAGCGCGTTGTCTCGCTCGACCTGACCGGCATGATCGCGGGCACCAAGTACCGCGGCGAGTTCGAGG
>DXIC01000140.1 GCA_019113065.1 Candidatus Agathobaculum stercoravium | reverse complement strand
GGAATATCGCGCGGGGCGCGATATATTCGGTATCTTTTTCAGAAAGGTGGTGTGGTTTTGGACGAACTTCTGATGCGGCAGGTGCCGCAGGACCTGACGGCGGAGCAGTCGCTGCTGGGCGCGATGCTGGTTGACCCGAACTGCATCCCCGAAGTGATCGAGCAGGTGCGCGCGGACGATTTCTATGCGGACGAGAACAAGCGCATCTTTGAGACCATCTATTCCATGTTCAACGGCGCGCAGCGCATCGACCCGGTCACGGTGCTCGATATGCTGACCCGCATGGGCTACTACGACGAGGCGGGCGGCCGCGCGTACCTGTTCCAGCTGATGGAGGTCACGCCGGGCGCGCGCAACGTGAACGAATATGTGCGCATCGTGCGCGACAAGAGCCTGCTGCGCCAGCTTGCGGACGCGGGCGGCGAGATCCAGCAGAACGCGCTCGAGGCGCACGGCGAGGCATCCAGCATTGCCGAGCTGGCGGAGCAGCGCATCTACAACATCCGGCAGGGGCGCGAGATCAAGGGCCTGTCCAGGCTGAGCGAGGTCATTGCCGACCTGTACACCGAGCTGGACGAGCGCGCCAAGTCGGACAGCGATATCCCGGGCATGTCCACGGGTTTCCATGCGCTGGACACCGCGCTTACCGGCCTGAACAAATCCGACCTGATTTTGATTGCAGCCCGCCCCGGTATGGGCAAGACCGCGTTTGCGCTTAACATCGCGCTCAACGCGGCCAAAGCGAGCGTCAAGGACAAGCCGCGCGGGTACAAAAAAGGCACGGGCGTGTGCGTGTTCCAGCTCGAGATGGGCAAGGAACAGCTCGCCAGTCGATTCCTGTCCAGCGAAGCACTGATCGAGTCGCAAAAGCTCAAAACCGGCAATCTGGACGGCGACGACTGGGTCAAGATCGCCCGCGCGTCGGGCGTGCTGGCCGGGCTGAACATCTATGTGGACGATAACCCTGCGATCACGGTTGCGGAGATCAAGGCGAAGTGCCGCCGCCTGGGTGAGGAGCTGGGGCTTATTGTGATTGATTATCTCCAGCTGATGCATGTCGGCGGGCGGCACATGGACAACCGTGTGCAGGAGGTCGCCGAGATCTCGCGTTCGCTCAAGATCATGGCCAAGGAGCTGAATGTGCCGGTCGTATGTCTGTCGCAGCTGTCGCGTGCTTCCGAGCAGCGCTCGGATAAACGCCCGATGCTGTCCGATTTGCGTGAATCCGGCGCAATCGAGCAGGACGCGGATATCGTCATGTTCATCTATCGAGACGACTATTATGACGACGAGAGCGAGAACAAGAATATCGCGGAGATCATCATTGCCAAAAACCGTCACGGCGCAACAGGCACGGTCGAGCTGCAATGGGTTGGTCAGTACACCACATTCTCCAACCCGGATCGCATCCATGGGGATTAAGTCCATGTTAGGAACCACAAAACAGACCATCGCGGACTACTGTATGCTGGAGCCGGGCGAACCGGTGCTGGTGGCGCTGTCAGGCGGCGCGGATTCAGTCGCGCTGCTGCGCGCGCTGCTGGCGCTCGGCTACCCGGTGCAGGCGTTCCATCTGAACCACTGCCTGCGCGGTGCGGAGTCCGACCGGGACGAGGCGTTCTGCCGTGCGCTGTGCGGGAAGCTGGGCGTGCCGCTGACCGTCGAGCGGATCGACGTCGGCGCGCAGGCCAGGGCGGCGGGCGAAGGCGTGGAAGCCATGGCGCGCCGCATCCGATACGAGCGGCTGGCCGCTGCGGCGCAGGGCGGGAAGATTGCGACCGCGCATACTGCGGACGACAATCTGGAAACCATGCTGTTCCATCTGGTGCGCGGCACAGGCCCCAGAGGGCTGGCAGGCATCCCGCCGGTGCGGGGAAATATCATCCGCCCGCTGATCGGCGTGGAGCGCGCGCAGGTGGAAGCCTATCTGGCGGAGATTGGTCAGGATTATGTGACCGACAGCACCAATGCGGACGAGGTTTACACGCGCAACCGCATCCGGCACGAGGTTGTACCGGTGCTGCGGCGGATCAACCCGGCGGTGTGCGGCGCGGCGGCGCGGCTTGGCGGCCTGCTCCGGCAGGACGAGGCATATCTGGGCGAACAGGCGGAAGCCTGCCTGACGCGCGCGGCGCGGCCGGATGGCGCGTGGGAGACTGCTCCCCTGCGGGAGGCACATCCTGCGGTGTGGTCGCGTGCGCTGCGGCTGCTGGCGGAGCGAAGCGGTATGCCGATGCGGGATTTCACCGCCCAGCATGTTGAAGCGTTGGAGCGGATATTGGAAAGTGAGGAGCCTTCTGCGGCGTGTTCGCTGCCGCATGGATTCTGTGCGCGGCGGGAATACGGCGCGGTGCGGCTGGAAAAGCCGGAAACGCCGGTGGAACGGCCGGAAATCCCATTGCTCCTGCCGTTTGACGGGACAGTCTGGCAGGGGACGGTGCGGCTCTCGCTCCGGCGCTTAGAAAAAAACGAGGTTTTTTACAAATCATTCAATACTTTTTGCGTGGATTGTGGTACAATAGATTTTGCATCGCTGTGTGTGCGCACACGGCGGGAGGGCGACCGGCTTCGGCTGACCGAAAGCGGCGGTAGCCGGACGCTCAAAAAACTGATGATTGACCGGAAGACCCCCCGCATACGGCGGGACGGGCTTGCGGTTATTGCGGATAAAAACGGCGTGATCGCCGTGCAGGATATTGGTATGGATTGTTCGCGGCTCCCGAAAGGGGACGCGCGGATGCAAATAAAAATAGAGGGGTACTGAAAATGGCATACGATATGCGGGATGATATTAAGGAAATCTATTTTACCGAGCAGCAGCTGGCGGACAAGGTAGCAGAGCTGGGCGCGCGCATTACCGAGGATTACCGGGATAAAAACCCGCTGATCGTCAGCGTGCTCAAGGGCTCCTATGTGTTTATGGCTGACCTGACGCGCAAAATCGATACGCCCTGCAACGTGGATTTCATGGTGGTGTCCAGCTACGGCAAGGGCACCAAGACCTCGGGCGAGGTGCAGATCATCAAGGACATCGAGCAGCCGATCGACGGGCGCGACCTGCTGATCGTCGAGGACATCCTGGACTCGGGCGTCACGCTGAGCTACCTGATGCAGGTGCTCAACGCGCGCGGCGCGCGTTCGATCCGCCTGTGCACGCTGCTGTCCAAACCGTCGCGTCGCAAGGTCGACGTGCAGGTGGATTATCTGGGCTTTGAGATCCCGGATGAATTTGTGGTCGGCTACGGCCTGGATTACGCAGAAAAATACCGCAATCTGCCGTATATCGGCATTTTGAAGCCGTATGTTTACGGCGGCGAGTAAATAGATCAACAAGGAAGAGGTGGCAAACCGATTTGAAAGGAAAGATGAAGGGCTTCGGCCTTTACCTGATCATACTGGTGTTCCTGCTGGCAGGCGTCAGTTATGTAGTCAGCCAGACGCAGCAGACCGAATCGATTACCTATCTTGATGTGTACCATTACTTCAAGGATGGGAACGTTGAGGAATATACGATGGACGGCGGTACGCTGACCATGCGTCTGCGGGACAATGGCAGGGTCGTCAGCTACGAGCTTGGAGACTACTTCAACGTGTTCTACGCTGAGCTGGGTGAAACCATCCAGCAGCAGGAACAGGACGGGACGCTCAAAAGCGTTGACTATATCACCACAACCATACCGTGGTGGGCGCAGTTCCTGCCGTATATTATCCTGCTGGTGCTGCTCGGTGCGTTCTGGTATTTCATGATGAACAAGCAG
>DXIC01000139.1 GCA_019113065.1 Candidatus Agathobaculum stercoravium | reverse complement strand
CAACGCCGGCCAGATCAAGACCGGTGCGCCGAGCCGTACCGACCGCGTTGCGAAGTACAATCAGCTGCTCCGCATCGAGGAAGAGCTGGGCGAGGACGTTGCACAGTACCTCGGCAAGGATGCTTTCTTCAATCTGAAGAACAAGTAAAATTTGCTGCAAAAAGGCCGCTCACCGGATTGGTGAGCGGCCTTTCCGCTGCCTGTACGTTGGATTGGATCATTGTAAATATTGCGGAAGGGTTGTAATATATGAGAGAATATTACAATATTTTGAAAAGATGTTGTTGACGGGGCAGTAAGGCAGTGCTAATATAAATATACGGCTGAACCATCGGCCCAATCCTGCCGGGGGAAGCGGAGCAGGCTTGCGCCCAGCGGTATCCCATCAGCCTATACCTTCATTTCTTTTAAAAGCTGTCCCCTGCCATATGGCAGGGGACGGCTTTTTCTGTGTAAACGCAGGTCAGTACCAGTAGCCTGCTTTCCAGCGCTGCAAGGCAAGGGTGGCGTTGCGGTAGCTCACATCCGCGGTCGGCGTGCCGGCCGGCACGCCCAGGATGGCAGCATCCGCCTGCTGCACATAGCCGGTGGTTTTCCAGCGGCCGAGCGCCTGCTCGTAGGCTTCGGCCTGCGCATCGCTTGCAAGGCTGTCCGCGCTCAGCTGGTAATTGCGCCAGGAAAGCGTGGGCGTGCCGTTCAGGAAGCCGGTCAGCCCGGCGACCGACAGCCCATAGTCGCGGTCTGCGTTGAACTGGCTCAGCTGCATCTGCGCCTGCTGGAGCGCGGCGCTTTCCACGGCGGTGTAGTACTCGTTTTCGAGCGCTGCGGTCTGCTCCGAAGCGGAATCCTGCGCGGCGGCGCGCGCAGTCAGCCGCGCCTGCCCGAGCGCGTTCAAATCGCTGCGGTACTGGTTGTCGATCGAAATGCGGCTGGTCTCGGCGGCGCCCGAGGTCGCGGCAGCGCCACGCGCGCCCATGTTCAGGCCGAGCGCGGCGAGCGTTTCCTCGTTGGACAGCACGGACTGCCGTGCGTTGATGTCGGTCTGCTTCATGCCCGCCGTATAGTCGCTCTCGATCGAGGACAGGTTGCGCTCCAGCTGCTGCCGGATGCGCTCGCGGGCGGCTTCAAAGCGCCGCAGCCGCGCCTGCTCGGCCGCATCGTACAGCTGGCTGATCACGTTCCGGGTGGATGCGCTGCCCCCACCCGTGGAGACGGAATACGGGCGGTAATCGCCGTTCCATGTTGCGACCGCGTCGTTTGAGGCGACCTTGCCCGCCAGCCCCTCCGCATCGATCTTGTTCTGGCGTTCGGCGAGCAACTCCTGCCGCTTGGCGGCGTCCTGTGTGTTTGCAATGGCCTCCGCATAGTCGAAATCGTTCCTGTAATTCTTTGCCATATCCAATCCCTCCTTTCTCAGATGATATTCTGGCCCTGTGTCCAGCGGATGGTGAGCGCCAGCAGGCCGAACGGCTCATTCGGCTGGCTGTTGCCGATGCGCACGGCAAACAGCGGCATGCGGTGCTGCCGCCAGCGGGTGCGGTAGCTGACGGCGCCCGGGATGCAGCGGAATGAGAAGCGCGAAAAGTCCAGCGTTTTGAACGAAAACAGGTCCATGTTGCGCGAGAGCGCAAGCGTCTGCCCGTTTTCACTCTCGTACTGCACGGTCGCGCCCGAGCGCGAGTACGGCATGAGCGTCGGCACTACGTCGCGCACGGTCTTGACCCGGCCCCAGTCCGCGAGCGGCAGGGTAGGGGTGCGCCAGAACGCGTTGATGGCCGCGCTGTCATCGCAGTACGCGCCGTCCTCCTCGGCTTTGGCGAAGCGGCACAGCCTGCCGTCCGCCGTGCCGAACCACAGACGGCCGTCCAGCTCGGCAAGGCACTGCGCGGGCACGTCCGTCCAGTAAAACCAGGCGGGGCTGCCGTCCTCTTCGCTCAGCGCGCCGTCCGCGATGTACATGTGCCCGTTTACCGCAAGGTAATACTTGCCCTCGAATACGATGGCGCAGGCGTTTTCCAGCCCGGTCTCGGTCTCAAGCTTGGGCACGATCGCGTCCGACACCGACTGGATGGTGCGCTGCTCGGCGACCGCCGTGCCGTATACGCCCTGCACGCCGCGCGCGGACAGGAACAGCGGCAGGTCGTTCAGCATCGCAAAGCTGCGCGGTGCGACAGCGCCTTCGCCCTGCGCGCCCTGCTTGAGCGGGTAGAGCGCAGTGCCGTCGTCCGCCATCAGGTAGGAGCGCAGATAGCTGGTCGCCTCCTGCGCGCCGCCCGACTTGATGACCAGCTGGCTCTCGTACTGCTTGAGGTAGCCGACGATCGCGGACGCGTCCGTGCCCATGCGCGTGTAGCCCGTGTCCGGGAAATAGGTGGGGTCATACAGCCCGCTCTGCCAGTCGCAGTTGGGCTCGTCCGGGTTGCCCGCGACAAAGACGCGCGTATCGTTTTTGCCGCCGTACAGCCCGGCGATGCGGCATTTGTTGATCCGGTCCGCGTAACCGGAGACGGTTTTGGAAAAGCTGATGGACACGTTGGCCAGCCCGTTGCCGTTCGCGGGCGCGGCGGCAAGGGTCACCAGCCCGGTCGAACGGTTGACCGAGGATACCGATACGGACGCGCCGTTTACCGATGCGGTCACAGCGGTCTCGTCCAGATCCTTAGCGTCCACCTGGAACTGGGTGGCCGAGCCGTTGCCGATAAAGGTGTTGATGCGCTTGGGCGTCAGCAGGTTGACCGCCTCGTAGCTCGTGCCGCCTCCGGTCGGCTCGGCGGAGATGGTCGTGGTCGGCACATAGGCGGTGTCCTGCACCTTGACGGCTTCCCATGCGGTGTTTGCCGTATTGCGCCGCACCGCGCGGTAGGTTTTCCCGTCCAGCAGGTAGAGCACGCCGTTCATGATGAACGACTGCGAGAACGCTGCGTTCATATCCGTGCAAAGTTCGGCCTGGCTGCCTGAGGCAGGGCGGAAATACAGCTTGTTTCCCGCATGGACGGCAAACCCCGAACCGTCCGGCATGGGGAACAGCCCATAGATGGGCGCGGAATAGGTCTGCTGCGTTTTCCAACCCGTGCGTTTGACCAGAAAGTCGTTCTGGTCGCAGATCAGGTTCTGCATGTCGGGGGAGCGGGAAAGCGATACCTTGGTCGGGTGCGTGCGGAAGTCCACGCCGCCGAAGCGGCTGACCACGGTGGACTGCTCGGTCTCGGTCTGGGGGAACTGGTAGGCGCGCATCAGACCATCTCCTGTACGGCGGTAAATTGCGCGGGGCAGTGGCGCAGCAGCCGCTCGGCGTATTCGGTGGCCGCCCAGTTAAACTTTGCCTTGTCGTCGTCTGCGACGAGCAGCGCGGCCAGCCCGTAGGGGAAGCACTCGCGCGCGAGCCAGTCGCCCGCCGGGATCTCCTCGGTCAGCGCAGCCAGACGCGGCGGTGTTTCATAAGGCGCTTCGCCGCCGGCGGCTCGCTCCGCGTTGATCTCGCGCAGGCTGTTGGACAGCAGCTGGTTGAGTGCGCGCAGCGCGAACTGCTCATAATACACGCCGGTGTTCGGCGTTTCGGAAAGCAGGTTCAGCGCCGCGTGGAAGCATTCGGTTCCGGTCATGGGATTCCTCCTTTTTAAGATGGCTCCCAGCCTGACAGAAGGGCGGATATCCTGAGTTTACAATTTGTTCAACCATATGTGCCGCATGTACCGTATAATATATGCAAATAAGGTCAGGACAGGAGAAGACAGAGATGGAATATTTGCTTTTGCTTGCGCTGGCGGCTTTGCTGCTGGCGCAACACATGCAGCACCGGGCGTTGCAGGAGCGCGTCCGGCGGCTGGAAGAGCGGCTGGACAGTCTTGCGGACAGCACGGGGCATCAAGAATACAAATCGTATTATATTGATGAAAAATTACAGAACAAATTGAAGCAGATGAAACAGGAAGGGCAGATCGTGCAGGCAGTAAAACGCCTGCGGGAGCAGACCGGCCTGGATCTGGTACAGGCCAGGCAGCTTGTGGAGCGGCTTTGATCCGGCATCCGCGCTTCTGTCAGGCTGGGAGCCTGCGTTACGCCGCCCTATGGGCGACTTTTTTTATTCACTGTCCGCAACCGGGGACGGATATTTACCCGTTTCAACCGCATAGGCGCGGATTTTGCAGCCCTCGTCCGCGGTCAGCACAGTGCTGGCGACATAGTCCTTGGCGGAATCCGAGTAGCGCGGGTCCGAACCGTCGAGCGTATAGCGGATCGCCGCGCCCGAACCTGCGGTAATTTTCCCCTCGGAGATTGTCGGCGCAGCGGATACCTTGCCGGATGCGACCAGCGCGTATACGCCGCCGCACTTGGCGCCCAGCACATACGCATCGTAGTAATGGCGGCCTTCGATCAGCGCGCCCGACACGCCGACCGGGTCCTCATGCACCTTGGCGTCTGCGATCTTGTACGGCATGAGCACCGCGTCCTTGTGGGCGACGAGGAAATACACGTCGTCCGGCAGATAGCTCTTGGGCACGCGCACCACGTTCATGCCGAACACCTCGCCGCATACGCCCTTGGCGATCGACTGGCGCGCGAGCACGTCCACGCCCGCGAACTCGTCCGAGGTGCACACCAGCTTATACATTTCGCTCGTCAGATAGAGGTAACGGTTGTCGTCCGGCACGAGCGCGTCGTCGAGCGCCTGGGACGCGTCTGCGATCTTGCTGATGATGTCGGACTTGGTCGGCTTGGCTTCGCTTTCCTTGATGGTTCCCGCCATGGTGACAAAGCGCCTGAACGCGTACTTGTCCGCCGCGGGGGTGGACTTTTCGTTCAGCTGCAAACGCAGCATGTCGGCTGCGTTCTTGACCAGGTTCTGGTCGAGGTTGTTGCCCTTGTCGATGGTGAGCGTGAACGCCTTGTCCTGCGTCATGGTCAGCTCCTGCACGACGTCCTGCATCTCGGTCACGTCGCCGTAGCGGGCAAGGCCGCCGTCGCGGTCGTAGTCGACTTCCTCGACCGTGATCGGGGTGTATACCTTGAGCGTCTTGACGCCGGTCAGGTCAAAGGTCTCCGCGGTCTTGCCCTTGATGAAGGACGCGCGCGTGAACACCTCGGCGATCTGGTCGGAATATTTGGTTGCGAGATTGATGGCCATAATCGGTACCTCCTGTTATAAAGTGGAATATTTGTCGCTTATCAAAGAAGCGCAGCGACATTTCATCTGCCCAGCAGCGCGAGCGTTACCGGATCGACGCCCGCCGGTTCGCCGTCCGACTGCGCCGGGCCGACGGCCGCGCGGCGGTTTTTCCGGTTCATCTCCATCGCCGCCAGCTCGTCCTTGAGCGTAAGGATCTCCCACTTGCGGTAGGCGGAGACAAGCGAGCCCTCCTGCTGCGCCCATTCCCACACCTGCTGCGGGATGTCCTCGGGGCGCACGTCCGGGTATTCCTCGACGAACGCGGCATAGATCTGCCCGTTCGGCATACCGGCCGCCGCACGGTTGCGGCGCACATAGGCGTTCTGCTTGGACAGGCCGAGGCTCGCGGCCTGGATCAGCTCGTCCAGCGTCAGCTCGACCACCTGCCCGTCCACCGGGACGGGAAAGGTCTGCTGATCCGGCGCCTGCGCCGCTGTTTCGGCGGGCGCGCCCTGCGCGAACGGGTTGACCTCCGCCGCGGGCGCGGCCTGCGGCTGTGTCCGGGGCTGTGCCGCAGCCGGCTGCTTACTGCTGTTCTGCTTGCGGTTGGTTTGCATTTGCGTTTTCCTCCTTTTGCTGCTGCCGCTGCATGCGGAGCGCGTGCAGCAGGTCGTTTTTGCCGCGCACCTGATAATCAGGCACGTTTTCCAGATAGACAAGCGGGTCGGTGATGACGCCGCTCTCGAGCAGGTGGTCGTTGGTCATGGTCTGCATGGTCTCCGACCAGTAGCTTGCCGCGCCCACGTCTACCTGCAGGCGCATGTCCTGCCCGGCGAGCGAAGAGAAGTCAAAAGGCTGTTTGACCGGCGCTTCGCCCATCTCGTCCGTGACCACCACCGTGCGCACGCCGTAGTGCGTGCCCATCAGGTCGAGGAAGATGCGCGCCCAGTCCTCAGTGAAGCGGTAGAACTCCATTTTGGTCAGCTCGAGTGGGGCGGCGGTTGCGTTCTGCACCGCGATGATTGCCGAGGTGTTGTCCGGCTTGACCGTGCCGAGCGAGGCTTCGCTTGCGCCCATCAGCTCGGCGGTGTCGGTCATCATCTGCTTCAGCAGCCCAAGCACCTGCGAGGAGATATCCGGCGCCTTGAATGCGGCCGCAATCGCCTCGTTCGGGTTGCCGCGCATGCCGACCGCCTTGCCCACGTCGTTCGACCAGCCGTTCGGGAAACGGGTCATGTCGTAAATGATCTTGGGGAAGGCCACCTGTTTGATGCACTGCACATACATGGAGTACAGCTTGTTGATGGCGATCTGGTTGGGGATGGCTTCGGTCAGCGGGCTTTCGCCGTGGCACGAGCCGCGCACGCGGTTCCAGCACAGGTGGGTGACTGGATAATAGCGGTAGGGCAGCTCCTTTTCGCGCATGACGGCCGCAGTGCGCGTGGTCTTGCAGAACGAAATACCGCTTTCGGTTCTGCGCATGTGCAGCAGCACGGTTACGCGGTCGTTTTCTCCGTTTAACCGGTAGCGCAGATAGTCGCTGTTGTCGTCCGGCACGATGGCCTCGATTTCATCCGCGCCCATGCCGTTTTCTTTGGCTTCTTTTTTGACCTCGTCCACATCGCGCCGCATGGCGATGATGAGATAGGGCTGGCGCTGCACCTCGTCGCACGCCGGGTTGCCGAAGCAGATGTTGGTCGAGTCGATCAGCTCGACCGCGATATCGCCCTTGACCGCCTGCCCGGTCTCGAGCGCGGGGTCAAAGTGGATGTAAAAGCACGCGTCGCCGTCGGTGCAGGCGTTTTTGAGCAGCGGCCGTCCGAGCGTCTTGACGCCCGACCGCTCGATCGCGGACGCAAACGCGCGGTCGAGAATGCGGGCGGTCTTGCGGCCTTTTTCGTCCATGTCGAACGGCTGGGCGTGCACCGCGACGTCGTCCGACACCAGCATGGATACGAACAGGTTGACGCAGCGCCGCAGCACGTTGAAGATCAGCGGGTCGAGCGACTGGACGCGCAGCCCCTCCCACTGTCGGCCGAGGTAAAAGGCCTCGTTGCGCCGCACGCGGTCGTACAGGCCGATCGAGCGCTTGTAATCTCGGTCGCGCTCATACTTGCGCCAGATCGCGGCGGGTGAGGGGTCAAACCGCATGGTCATCCTCCTCCCGTCCATACGCCATCAGCGCGGCGAGGTCGCGGCTGAGCGCATCCTCCGGCGTCTCGGCCGGTGTGCCGCCCCTGGCGGGCCGCGCCGGGAGCCGCAGCCCGCCGGACACGACCGCGCCGGTCAGCACCAGCAGCGCCGCGCCGATGCAGTAAAGTAAAATGGTCATTGGTTCCTCCTAACTGTTGATTGGGATACATCCCTTGTATGGGAGCGAAGCGACGTGTTATTCATATTTTTCGTGGCTTTGCCGCGGAAAATATACCCCGACTCCAGCCGCTTGGCGGCGATCCGGGGGTATCGCCAAAAGTTTCTGCTGGAACTTTTGGCGTATCTAGGGGGTACAGGGTACCCCCTAGAAGGAGAGAAATTCCCCGATTTCGCAGTCGTATGCGGTCGGCTGCACGGGGACGGGCGGCTCGTAGATTGTTGCCGCGTAGCCGCGCAGTGCGTCCGGTGCATGCGTCAGCTCGTGCGGCGTGTCCGCTACATCGGACGGGTTGCGCTTGTCGTGCTGCAAAGCGGGCAGGGTGCGGATCAGGTTGCGGCAGCTGTCGAAGATGGTCAGCTTGGGCCGCACCTCGCCGCACGCGTCCCGGCGCGGGGCGAGCAGTTCGTGCAGCGCGAGCCATCCGGCAACGCGCTCGTTGCTGCTTTTGTCGAAGTCCAGCCCGCAGTCCGAGAACAGCTCTACCGCGCTTTTGCCGGTCTCCTGCCGCCGGTTCCACAGGTCGGGCGGGGCGAGGCGGCAGTCGATGCGCTCGCCGGTGGGCTCGCAGGACTGGATTGCAGCCGCGGCCTCGGAGATAATCAGACCTGATTTATATAACTCTCTGTATACTACACTGTACCCGTCCGGGCTTTGCGCGATCCAGAGCGCGGCGAGCATATCCAGGCCGTAGTCGATCGTCAGGTA
Source organism: Candidatus Agathobaculum stercoravium (assembly GCA_019113065.1). GTDB lineage: Bacteria > Bacillota > Clostridia > Oscillospirales > Butyricicoccaceae > Agathobaculum > Agathobaculum stercoravium. Next base: position 2,822 of record DXIC01000139.1, on the reverse strand, counting down.
CCGCCGCCAGTGCCCCGGGATGGCATAGGGCGGGGTGACGTGCAGCGCTGTGGAGAATTCGCTGAAATACCGCCCCTCGTCCAGCTCCCACACGCCGTCGAGCAGCGCTTTGCGGTCGTGCGGGGAGAGCAGCCGCAGCCGCTTTTCGTAGTCCTTGTCCGTCTTCTGCAAAAACGGGTTGTCCGACAGCTTTGCGGGCAGGAAGATGCGCGAGCCGCCGTCGTATTCGGCCGCGGTGTCGGGCGGCGCAGGGTCGATATACCGCGCCTTGACCCACTGATGGCCGGCCCCGCCCGGGTTGGTCGTGGATTTGACCTGCTTGGGGAAGCCGTTCGTGCCGCGCACGCGTGAAATCAGGTAGGTGAACTGGCTGTCCGTGAAGTGGGTCAGCTCGTCGAACCGGATCACGTCGTACTCGGCGGACTGATACTTTGTCACGTCGCTTTCCGCGTCGCAGTAGCCAAACTCGAGCAGGGAACCGTTCGCAAACTGCCACAGGTGCTCGCTGACCTTGTAGCTGGCAATGCGCTGCGGGTACAGCCGGAGCGACGCGGGGACAAGCGAACGCTCCAGCTCGGGCATGGTGCGCCGCAGCATGAGCTGGCGCGAGCCGGGATAGATCACCGCGAAGCGCAGTGCGTCCAGCAGCTGGCCGTGGCTTTTGCCGCCGCCCGCCGCGCCGCCGAACAGCGTTTCGAACGCATACGACCGGATGAACGCCGCCTGCCGCCGGGTTATGGGGAATTCGTATCGTCTACGATCCGGAATACGATCTCCACCGGCTCGGGTGCTTTGTCCTCGCCGTCCAGCATGACGCCCTTGCCGACCGTCCGGTCGAGGATCTCGCGGATCGCGGTCAGGCGGCTGTTCGCGGGCGCCTCTGCGTCGTCCGCGATGTCGTACAGCATCCGGATCAAGTCCTCCGGATGGCGCTCTTTTTGCACAATGGCCTCGCCTCCTTTGGGATTGGATTTGCTTACTTTTCCCGTGAGGCAAAGAATAGGCGCTTTTGCCGGATTTGTCAAGAACAAATGTTCGATAAAATGCATGCTTGCAATTTATTATCCTCTGCGGTATCCTGATTAGGAATGGAAAACCAAAGCAGGGGGAAAAACAATGCAAAAAATTGAACTCATCGCGCTCGACCTGGACGGTACGGCGCTCACGCCGGAAAACACGGTATCCGACGCCACGCGGGAGGCGGTCCGGCGGGCGCGCGCGGCAGGCATCCATGTTGTGGTCTCGACCGGGCGCATCTGCGGGGAGGCGCGCGATTTTGCCATCGCGCTGGGGGCGGACGACCGGATGGTCACCTCAGGCGGCGCGTCGATCTCCAGCGTGTCCGAGGCGCGGTGCACCATGCGCATGTCCATGCCGTGGGAGCCTGCGGTGCGCGCGGCGGCGGCGGTCGAACGCATCGGCATCACCGCAATGGTCTACGTCGGCGAGACACTGCTGATTACGCCGTACGACGATTTGGAGTTTGGCAAATACAAGTCCAACGAGGGCTATCTTGCGGTCAAGCAGGTGGTGCCTTCGGTTGCGGAATATATTGCGGAAAACCATCTGTCGGTGGACAAGATCTTCGCGCGCAGCAATGATGCGGTGATGCTGGGCATGATACGCCGCCAGGTCGAAGAGATCCCCGGCGTGCGCGTGATGAGCTCGGCGGCGGATAACATCGAGGTCGTCACCCCGGCGGCGGATAAGGGCACGGCGCTGGGGATGCTGTGCCGCGAGCTGGGCACCGACCTGTCCCGCGCGGCTGCGATCGGGGACAGCGAAAACGACCTTGAGATGCTGCGCGCGGTTGCGCTCCCCATTGCGATGGGCAACGCGTCCGACGCGGTCAAGGCGGTCTGCAAGCGGGAGACCCTGACCAACGCCGAGGACGGCGTAGCAGCGGCAATCGGCCGTATTCTGGACGGGAATGCGTAAATTTCTGCTGCGGGACAGCGCTTTTGCCAAAAAGCGGTGGTATCCGCCGGCTGGATATGCTATAATAAATTTGTATGTGAACGCAATCGTCAATGGTGCGTATCCATGTGACGATGGTATAAGCTGTAAGGATGAAAAGTCAGGCCGTATGTCCTGGCTTTTCATGGCTTTAACAGCATGAGGATAACATGGCCGCGCCGCGCGGCATTTCCGGCGCGGCACGGCGGAAAAGAGGACTAAAGCGAGGTTAAAACACATTGGCTGCAAGAAAATCCACAACCAAAAAAACAGCGAAATCCGCGCCGCACGGCAAGCAGGCGGCACGCCGTGCGCCTGAACCCGAGCCAGTCATGTCGCGCGCGGCATGGGGCGCGGTCTGGGCGGTGCTCGGGCTGCTGTGCCTGCTGGCGATCCTGCCGATCGACGGCGTTGTGCTGGTATGGCTGCACCGCGGCGTCGGCGCGCTGATCGGGCTGGGCAGCTATGTGCTGCCGTTTGCGCTGATTGCACTGGCGGGGCTGCTGTTTGCGCGGGAGAAAGGGCCGGTGCGCCTGCGCGGCGCGTGCATCGCGCTGCTGCCCGTGCTGATCGGCGGCATCATCCATGCGTTTACCTGCGCAAATGAATACGATTTCTCCATGGAAACATTGACCGGCCTGCTCAGGACCGGCATGGAAGGCGGCTCGGGCGGCCTGCTGTCGGGCGGGCTGTATATTGTGCTTGAATGGGCGCTGTCCTCGGTCGGCGCGCTGCTGGTGCTGCTGATCCTGGCCATTGCAGCCCTGCTCGGGGCGTGCCGCATTACGCCGCAGGCGCTGGTTGAAATGTTCCGCCCGCCGGAATACGAATACGAGGACGAGGAGGAGCGCGAGCGCTATGAGGCG
>DXIC01000138.1 GCA_019113065.1 Candidatus Agathobaculum stercoravium | reverse complement strand
TCGTATATAGGGGGCTTGCGAAGCCCCCTATACGCTTACCAGATGATCCTAAACAAAATCTCCGCAAACGGCGCGACAAACAGCACGCTATCGAAGCGGTCCAGCACGCCGCCGTGCCCCGGGAAAATATGCCCGTAATCCTTGATGCCGGTCTGGCGCTTGATGATCGAGAAGGACAGGTCGCCGATCTCGCCTAGCACCGCGCCGGCGCCGCCGAGCACCAGTGCTGCCCAGACCGGCATATCCAGGCCCATCAGGGCGTTCATCACCAGTACGGCAAGCAGCACGAGCACTGCGCCGCCGACCACACCGCCGACCGCGCCCTCGACCGTCTTTTTCGGGCTGACCACCGGTGCCAGCTTGTGCTTGCCAAAGAGCATGCCGGCAAACAACGCGCAGGTGTCCGCGCCCCACGCCGCAAGCAGCGGCAGCAGCACGATGAACTGTCCCACCTGGAAATCCGTATTGCCGACCGGCTGGAAATCCATCTGGAAGATGCGCAGCAGGCTGAGCATCAGGTAAGGCACAACCAGTGCGCCGAAAAAGCCCCACGAGACCTGTGAAACATTCATGCTGTCGTGGAATTTCAGCTCGATCGCAAACGAGCCGACCAGCAGCACAAAGATCAGGCCCTGCACCACAGCGGACATACTGACCGGCAGCACAGTGAAATGGCCGACCGCCAGCCCCAGTGAAACCAGCAGGCACAGCAGCAGCTCCAGCCGGTTGTGCACCAGCCTGGTCGGGCCGAGCACCTCATAGGTCGCAAACAGGCACAGCGCCGCCACCGCGATCTCCAGCACAATGGACGGGAATACATACAGCGCGAGCAGCACTGCAATGAAGCCGGCCACGCCGAATATTACTCTTGCTTTCATATCTTGACACCCCGATTTTACGGATCACACACCGCCAAACCGGCGGTTCCTTTTATTAAATGCGTCAATCGCCGCATCCATGTCGGCGGTTTTGAAATCCGGCCATAAAACGTCGGTAAAATAATATTCCGCATAGGCGGACTGCCACAGCAGGAAGTTGGACGTGCGGATCTCGCCGGACGGCCGGATGATCAGATCCGGGTCAGGCATGTGCGCGGTGTACAGGTGCGCGCCGATCATGTCCTCGGTGATATCCTCCGGCGCAAGCGCACCGCTCTTAACCTCCCGCGCGATGGCGCGGACTGCGTTCTTGATCTCGTCCCGTCCACCATAGTTAATGCACAGCGACGCGGTCGCGGCGTCCGGCCCGAGCCGGTCCGCGATTTCGTCCACCTCGCGGATCTGCGCGCGGATGTCCTCGGGCAGCGGCGTCAGGTCGCCCAGCACGCGCACTGCCACGCCGCGCTGGAACATGGTGTCCGCCGCCTCCTTGAGGTAAGTGCGGAACAGGTTCATCAGCGCGTCCACTTCTTCCTTGGGACGCTTCCAGTTTTCCGTGGAAAAGGCGTAGACCGTAAAATACTGCACGCCTATGTCCTTGCAGTACGTTGCGATCGTGCGGAAGGTCTCCGCGCCGACTTTATGCCCGGCCTGCCGCGGCAGGCCGCGCTTTTTCGCCCAGCGACCGTTGCCGTCCATAATGACCGCGATGTGCCGCGGCACCGGACGGTCCGCCGCCGGTATAGTTTTCTTTTTTCTTTTGAACAGACCCAATCTGCTTCCTCCATGCAAAGGGGCGGCGAACCCGCCGCCCCCCGATTATCTTTTCCGCAAAAACATGCTTTGGCTCTCGCGCGCTCTGCGCGCATGCAACAGAAAATTGACTGCAAGACAATTTTCATAAAAAGTCAGGACATGTGCCTGACTTTTTTCTCCTGCCGGATTGTGGTTTCGCGTGTCGGAACAACAATCCGGCCCCGGCTGTATCCGGACACCGGCCGGTACAGCCGCTCTCGTTTGAAACCGTGGTTTCAAACGAAGTGTTTAGACTTCCGCCAGCTCCTTGGACTTCTTGGCGACCATCGCGTCAATCTCCTTGACGTACTTATCGGTCAGCTTCTGCATCTTCTCCTCGCCGTCGTGCAGCTCGTCCTCGGTCATTTCGCTCTTTTTCTGCGCAGCCTTGAATTTGTCGATTGCATCGCGGCGGATGTTGCGCAGCGCAACCTTGGCTTCTTCGCCGGTCTTGGAAACGCCCTTGATGAGCTCCTTACGGCGCTCCTCGGTCAGCGGCGGGAAGTTCAGGCGGATCTGCTTGCCGTCGTTCTGCGGGTTGATGCCCAGGTCGGACGTCTGGATCGCCTTCTCGATCGCCTTGAGGATCGAGCCGTCCCACGGCTGGATGGACAGCGAACGCGGGTCAGGCGTGGAAATCGCCGCCACCTGATTAAGCGGGGTCGGCGCGCCGTAATACTCGACCGTGATCTTATCCAGCACCGCCGGGTTTGCACGGCCCGCACGCACAGCCGCCAGCTCCTTGGCGAGCACGTCGAGCGTCTTTTTCATTTTTTCTTCGTAAGCGTTCAGCTGAGCCTTCATTTATTTCTCCTCCTCTACAATCGTGCCGATCTTTTCACCATTTACCGCGCGGTAAATATTCTCCGGGTCGGAAAGCGCGAATACCAGAATCGGGATATGGTTGTCCATGGAAAGCGAGGTCGCAGTTGTATCCATTACGCCCAGTCCCTGGTTGAGGACATCCATATAAGTAAGGTGGTCATATTTCTTCGCGTCCGGGTTTTTCGCCGGGTCTGAATCATACACGCCGTCCACATTCTTCGCCAGCAGGATCACTTCCGCGCCGATCTCCGCTGCGCGCAGCACGGCTGCCGTATCGGTCGAGAAGAACGGGTTGCCCGTGCCGCAGCCGAAAATGACCACGCGGCCTTTTTCCAGATGGCGCGTTGCACGCTGCCGGATGTACGGCTCCGCGATGCGGTTCATCTCAATCGCGGTCTGCACACGCACCGGCACGCCGCGCTGCTCGAGCGCGTCTGCCAGCGCCAACGCATTGATGGTCGTCGCCAGCATGCCCATGTGATCCGCGCGGGTGCGCTCCATCTTGCCCCCGCCGTCCTTGACGCCGCGCCAGAAATTGCCGCCGCCGACAACGATGCCGATCTCACAGCCTTCTTCATTGCACTTTTTGATCACGTCGCATACCGGCCCGATCACGTCGAAGTTCAGGCCGAAATGCCTGTCCCCAGCCAGCGCTTCGCCGCTGATCTTGATCAGCACGCGCTTATATTTCTGAGTTTCCATACTCCACACTCCTTGCTTCTTATTCCCGCTTTCTATTCTACCCTATTATGGCCTTTTTTGCAAAGGGTTTTCAAGATATTTCGCTGAAATCCAGCAAGTTACTCTGAAATGCTTTTACCTTCATCCATCCGGACTCACTGCCGTCCCATCCGGTTTTCCCCTTCCCCGAAAAAAAGCCTTGACAGGGCGCCCGTTTATCTGTATCATTGTATCATTCAACTAGTACATTGATATGGGAGGTTTTCACATGCTGCTCAAGGTAGAAGGTTTGACCAAGGAATATGTGACACGCTTCGGCGGGCGCAGGGTTGCCGCGCTGCGCGGGGTGGATTTCGGGGTAGGACAGGGCGAATTTGTCGCCGTGATGGGCGAAAGCGGCAGCGGCAAGACCACGCTGCTCACCCTGCTCGCAGCGCTTGACCGTCCGACGGACGGCCGCATCCTGCTCGACGGCGGGGATATGTCCAATATCCCGGGGCATGCGCTCGCCGCATTCCGGCGCGACCGGCTGGGTTTTATTTTCCAGGACTGCAACCTGCTGGACACGCTCTCGCTCCGTGAAAATATTGTTTTCCCGCTTGTACTGGCCGGCATACAGCGCGAGGAGATGGAAAAACGCCTGCTGCCCCTGACCGCGCGGCTGGGCATCACGCCGCTGCTCGAAAAATTCCCCTGCGAGGTATCGGGCGGCGAGCGCCAGCGCGCCGCCGCGGCCCGCGCGCTGATCACCCAGCCCTCCCTGCTTCTGGCGGACGAGCCGACCGGTGCGCTCGATTCCGGTTCCGCCGCACAGCTGCTCGGCATGCTGGACGAGTGCAACGCAGACGGGCAGACCATCGTCATGGTCACGCACAGCCTGGATGCCGCAAGCCATGCATCCCGTGTGCTGTTCCTGCGCGACGGGCAGATCGCGGACGAAGCCAGCCGCGAAAACCTGTCCCGCACGGATTTTTACCCGCGCCTGGCCGCCCGCCTGACCGCTTTGCAGCAGGGAGGTGCCCGTCTTGCGTAACGCACTGCTCCCCCGCCTTGCCCTGCGCGGGCTGTACGGCAGCCGCCGCCTGTACCTGCCCTTCGTGCTGGCAACCGGCTTTATGGCAATGGTGTATTTTGTAATCGCAGCGTTCGTCTATAATGAATCGTTCGCGCAAAGCATCCCAAACGGCGGCAACATCCAGCTGCTGATGAGCGTGGGCTACTTCCTGATGCCGGTCGTACTCGTCCCCTTTCTCGTATATATTTACAGCTACCTGCTCAAAAACCGCAGCCGCGAGCTGGCGATGTACGCCATCCTTGGGCTGGGGCGGCGGCACATTGCCTTTATCCTGCTGATTGAAAACGCGCTTTGCTTTGCCGCGTGCATGCTGCTCGGCATTGGGGCGGGCCTGCTGTTCTGCCCGCTGGTGTTCAGCGGACTGCTCGCCGCACTCGGCCAGCCGGCAGGGCTTGTCTGGACGCTTTCCGCCGCGCCGGTGCTCGGCGTGGTCAAGGTGTTCACGGTGTGCTTTGCCGTGCTGGTAGCGATGGGCGTGTGGCGCGCGGCACACACCCAGCCTGCTTCCCTCCTGCGCGAGCAGATGCAGGGCGAAAAGCCCATGCGCAGCCGCGCGGTTGCCGCTGTGCTCGGTGCGGGCTGCCTGATCGCTGCCTACACGCTCTCCGCGGCAAGCGGCAGCAGCGCCACTCTGACCAGCTTCATGCTCGCCCTGCTGCTGGTCATCCTTGGCACCTACGGCGTATTCACCGGCGTGAGCGCCGAGGTGCTCCGCCGCCTGCGCAAAGGGCCGCGTTTTTTTGCGGATGCCTCGGAATTCGTTGTGGTTTCCGGCCTGCAGCACCGGCTGCGCAAAAACGCCGCCGGGCTGACCAACATCTGCCTGTTCAGCTGTGCCGCACTGTTTACGCTCTGCTGCTCGTTCAGCGTGCTGCTCGGGCAGGATGCTGTCATTTCCCGCACCGGGCAGGCGCTTGCGGAGGGGCAGGCAGGCTTGAACACCGCCTCTGTCGACGCAGGGGAGATTTCACTCATGTTTACCACGCTCGCCTTTCTCGGCGTGTTCTTTGTGCTGGTGTTCCTCGCCTGCACCGCACTCGTCCTGTACTACAAGCAGCTTGCTGAATGCACCGAAGATGCTGGTCGTTTCCGTATTCTCCGCGCGGTCGGCCTGTCGGACGAGATGGCCGCGCGCACTGCGCGCCGGCAGCTGGGCGTGATGTTCCTGCTGCCGCTTGGCGGCACGCTGGTGCATATCGCGTTTGCGTTCCCGTTTTTCGCCACATTCATGGGGCTCATCTCAATTGACGCCCCTGCCGTGCTGCTCGGCAGCGTAGCGGCAGCCATGCTGGTGTTCTGTGTATTTTACCTGTTCTGCTATCGCATGACGGCGCGCGCCTATTTGCGTAGAATCGCATAAAAAAACAACCCGTTCCGAATGGCCGGGGGGCATAAGAAAGTAATATTGCTTTTTGCAGGAACGGCATGGCTTCGGTCATGCCGTTTCCTGTTTCATCAG
>DXIC01000137.1 GCA_019113065.1 Candidatus Agathobaculum stercoravium | reverse complement strand
GAAATTGCGGCATGCCGCAATTTCCATAAAAAGTCCAGCTTTGCCGGACTTTTGGCCGAAGCCCACTATCCTTTTTCTGCCGCCGTGCGGCATTTGAATGAGTGAATACCCCGACCCAGCCGCCTTGGGCGGCGTCATTCGGGTATCGGGAAGCGGTTTCTCCGGAACCGCTTCCCGTATATAGGGGGCTTTTGAAGCCCCCTATACTTGTTAGTTTGTGTCCACAGTTCGCGTGATATCCACCACGCCCTTGATCGAACGCAGGCGGCTGATCAGGTTATCCAGCTGGTGCACGCCCGCGACGTCCACCATCGCGTTGATCACGCCGAAGCCGTCATTGAGGTCGCGTGCGGAAATCTCATGCACATTGATCTTGCACGCCGCGAGCACCGCGGTCACGTCGCTCAGCACGCCGATGCGGCTGCGGGTGGAAATCTGCAGGCCGGTCGAGAACCGGTTGGAGCGGTCGGATACCGCCAGGTCTTCGTCCCACCACGCGCGCACCCAGCGGTCTGGATCCTCCTGCATATGCACGTTGACGCAGTCGCGCCGGTGGATGGACACGCCGTAGCCGCGTGTGACAAAGCCGACGATCTCGTCGCCCGGGATCGGCGTGCAGCAGCGCGCAAACTTGACAAGGCAGTTGTCAATGCCTTCGACGATGACGCCGGTTGCGCTCTTGGTGATGCGCTTGTGCTGCTGCTCGGGCTGCGGGTGCTCCGCGCGCTCGGCCAGCTCGCGCTGGCGGCGCAGCTTGCCCACGTCGTCCTTGACCTTGTTGATGACCTTGGTCAGCGTGATGCCGCCGTAGCCAATGGCCGCGTACAGCTCGTCGAGCGTACCGAACGAGAACTTGTTGAGCGTGTTCTTCTGCACTTCCTCGTTCTCGTAAAAACCGTTGTACAGCAGGTTGGCGCGCAGCTCGCGGTCCAGATCCTCGCGGCCGTTGATGATGTTCTCCTCGCGGCACTCCTTCTTGAACCACTGCTTGATCTTGTTGCGCGCTTCGGTCGTCTTGACGATCTTGACCCAGTCGCGGCTGGGGCCGTGCGCCTCCTTGGAGGTCAGGATCTCGACAATATCACCGTTTTTGAGCTGGCTGTCGATCGGCGCGATGCGGCCGTTGATCTTGCAGCCGGTCATGCGGTTGCCGACCGCGGAGTGGATGGCATACGCAAGGTCGATCGGGGTCGCGCCCGCGGGCATGTTGACCACGTCGCCCTTGGGCGTGAACACGAACACCTCGTCCGCGAACAGGTCGACCTTGATGTTCTTGATAAAGTCCTCGGCCTCGGTGTCCTGCTGCGCTTCGAGCAGCTGGCGGATCCACGCAAATGCTTCCTCGTTGCCCTTTTTGTCCAGCCCCTGCTTGTATTTCCAGTGCGCCGCAACGCCGTATTCCGCCATCTTGTGCATCTCGGTGGTGCGGATCTGGATCTCAAACGGGATGCCTGCGCGGCCGATGACCGTCGTGTGCAGCGACTGGTAGCCGTTGGGCTTTGGCGTGGAGATGTAGTCCTTGAAGCGCCCCGGGATGGGCTTATACAGGTCGTGCACATAGCCGAGCACGTTGTAGCAGTCCGCGACCGTGTCCACGATCACGCGCACCGCGCAGATATCGTAGATCTCATCGATGGTCTTGTGCTGCGCGTACATCTTGCGGTAGATCGAGTAGATGTGCTTGACGCGCGCGGAGATCGTGTTCTGGATATGCGCCTCTTTGAGCTTGGCGCTGATGCGCTCCTGGATGCCCTTGAGGAACTCCTCGTGCTGTTCGCTCTGCGCTTTCAGCCCTTCGACGATCTCATTGTAGCCGATCGGGTCGAGCACCTTGAGCGACAGGTCCTCCAGCTCCCACTTGATGCGGCTCATTCCCAGGCGGTGCGCGATGGGCGCATAGATCTCCATGGTCTCAAGCGCCTTGTCGCGCTGTTTGCGCTCGGGCAGGTACTGGAAGGTGCGCGCGTTGTGCAGACGGTCGGCCAGCTTGATCAGGATGACGCGGATGTCCTTGGCCATGGCCATGAACATCTTGCGCAGGTCTTCGAACTGTTCCTGCTCCTTGGAATAACGCAGCATGCCCAGACGGGTGACGCCGTCCACCAGCTCCGCCACCGGTGTGCCGAACTTGTTTTCGATCTCCTTATAGCCGAACTCCGTGTCCTCAATGCAGTCATGCAGCAGCGCCGCACAGATCGAGTCCGTATCCAGCCCCATCTCGACCACGATCTCCGCCACCGAAACCGGATGGATGATATACGGTTCGCCGTTTTTGCGCTTCTGCCCCTCGTGCGCCGCCGCAGCGCACTCATAGGCCGCGCGTATCTTGCGGATGTTGGCCTGCGGGTTTTGCTTCTGTACACGCTCGAGCAAAAAATCCAGTTTGTTCTGCATACTTCGTTCCCCCATTCCGTTCACCCCGCCATGCTTTGCAGTGTGGCAAGGACGACCGAACCTGATATATCCGCCTTACCCTCGTAAGGCTTGAGCAGGATGTTGAGCATCCCTTCCTTGAAATGGTAGCTGATCAGCCCGGACTCGGAAAACACGTCCAGGCACACGAACAGCTTGCCGATATTGATGTCGCGGCGGCTCTCCCACGCCACACGGCGCGAAAGCGCGCCGTCCGGCACGGACAGGCGCCCGTCCTCCGCGCGGCACACGATATGCCGCCATACAGCGACCAGATCCTTGCGGTCGGGCAGCAGCAGGCGCGCCTCGCGCGCGGTCAGCGGCCCGTCCGCCATGTAGGTGTTGTATACGTTGAGCAGTTTCTGGTCCGCCATGTGCTCGCATTCGCTCAGCTGCACGTCGCACAGCGTCAGCTGCACCGAGCGGCGGCCGCGGAACTCGTTGATCTCGAGATGGAACGCCGCGTCCACCGTGTTGCCCTCGACAAAGCCGAGGCCGCCTGCGCCCGTGCCGAACCACATGGCGGAAAACCGCATGCCGTCCTTGAGCAGCGTCAGGCGGACGTGCCGGTCGGACGAGATCGGCGTGATATCCTCGACTGTCATGTCCTTCATGCAGAACACCGGCTCCGGGTTGCGCATGCCGTACGGCTCGAGCACGGAAAGTGCTTCGATGTTCGCCATGGTCAGCCATTCCGGGCGCACCATGCAGTCGATATTCTGCTGGGGCACCAGCTCCGCCATGGAGACGTGTTCTTCCGCGTAGGCACGCAGCCGCGCGCGCAGCTCATCGACCTTGTCTGCGGACACGGTCAGCCCGGCGGCAAGCTCATGCCCCCCGTAGCGCTCGAGCAGGTCCGAGCAGGAGGACAGCGCCTCAAACAGGTTGAACCCCTTGACCGAACGCCCCGAGCCCTTGCCGGTGCCGTCCTCGTCGATCGAGATGAGCACCACCGGGCAGCCGTAGCGGTCGCACAGGCGCGAGCAGACAATGCCGATCACGCCATGGTGCCAGCCCTTGCCCGCCATCACGATGATCTTGTCCTCGAGCGGGTTGTATTCTTTGCGCAGGCGTACGAGCGCCTGCGTGAGGATCTGGTTTTCCTCGTTCTGGCGCAGCTTGTTCTGCTCGCACAGGCGGGCGGCCAGCGCCTGCGCCCGCACGGGGTCGTGCGTCAGGAACAGCTCGGCGGCCAGCTCGGCCTGCCCCATGCGCCCGGCCGCGTTGATGCGCGGCGCCAGTACGAAGCTGATGGTGGACGAGGTCAGGTGCTTATGCTTCATGCCCGCCTCGCGCAGCAGCATCTCCAGGCCGACATTGCTGGTCTCCGCCATCTTTTTCAGCCCCGCCGCCACAATAATGCGGTTCTCGCCCACAATGGGCATCACATCCGCCACCGTCCCCAGTGCGATCAGGTCGGCATAGCGGTCAAGCACCGCGTCCGTGTCGCCCTCGAGCGCGCAGATCAGTTTGAACGCCACGCCCACGCCCGCCAGGCTGTCGAACGGATAGGTGCAGTCCGGCCGTTTGTAGTCCACGACCGCGTCTGCGTCCGGCAGGGTATCGTGGCACTCATGGTGGTCGGTGATCACCACCTGCATGCCCAGCTCGCGCGCGGTTGCGATCTCCGCATCCGCCGTGATGCCGGAGTCCACGGTAATCAGCAGGCGCGTGCCCTGCTCATAGAGCTTCTCCATCGCCTCGCGGGACAGGCCGTAGCCTTCGCGCAGGCGGTTGGGGATGTAGTATTCGCACACCGCGCCGCGGCTGCGCAGGTAATCCACCATGATGCAGGTGGCGGTGACGCCGTCCACATCGTAGTCGCCGTAAACAACGATATGTTCGCCCCGCCCGACCGCGCCGCGGATCACCGCGGCCGCTTTATCCATATCGGCCAGCAGGAGCGGGTCGTGCAGGCCGGAACGGTCACAGCTCAGGTAATCCGCCGCTGCCTGCGGGGTATCGATCCCGCGCGCCGCGAGCACTGCGGCCGTCAGCGGCGCATAGCCGCCTTCGCGCGCGAGCGCATCCACGCGCGCCCGGTCGGGCGCGGCGATCACCCATCGCTTTGTTTTCATAAAAACTCCCTCATTTATTTTTTATTACGATTATTATACCAAAACACGCCCAAAAGCTCAACATTTTTATGCAAATTGCAAAAAGCGGGCATTCCGCTGTGGAACCCCCGCTAACTGCATCAAAAAATGTCTTATTCTTCGGTTTTTACACGGTTTTTACGTTCGAGGACCGGCTTGAGATACTGTCCGGTGTAGGAGTTTTCGCACAAAGCGACCTCCTCCGGCGTGCCGGCGATGACCAGCCGCCCGCCGCCGTCGCCGCCCTCGGGGCCGAGGTCTAGGATATAGTCCGCGGTCTTGATCACGTCCAGATTGTGCTCGATCACGACCACGGTGTTGCCCGCGTCGACCAGCTTTTGCAGCACGTCCACCAGACGGTGCACGTCCGCAACGTGCAGGCCGGTGGTCGGCTCATCCAGGATATAGATGGTCTTGCCGGTCGGGCGCTTGGACAGCTCGGTCGCGAGCTTGGCGCGCTGCGCCTCGCCGCCGGACAGCGTTGTGGACGACTGCCCGAGCTTGACGTAGCCGAGGCCGACCTCGCGCATGGTCTCGAGCCGCCGCGCGATCTTGGGCACATTGGCAAAGAATTCGCACGCCTCGTCCACCGTCATGTCGAGCACCTCGTAGATGTTCTTGCCCTTGTAGCGCACCTCGAGCGTCTCCTTGTTATAGCGTTTGCCCTTGCACACGTCGCAGGGCACATACACGTCCGGCAGGAAGTGCATTTCGATCTTGATCAGGCCGTCGCCCGCGCAGGCCTCGCACCTGCCGCCTTTGACATTGAAGCTGAACCTGCTCGGCCCGTAGCCGCGCGCCTTGGCGTCCGCGGTCTTGGCGAACAGGTCGCGAATATCGTTGAACACGCCGGTATAAGTCGCCGGGTTGGAGCGCGGCGTGCGCCCGATGGGCGACTGGTTGATGTTGATGACCTTGTCCAGATAGGACAGGCCGGTGATCGAATCGTGCGCGCCCGCACGCGTCTTGGCGCCGTTCAGCTCGGCCGCAAGGCGCTTATACAGGATCTCGTTGACGAACGAGGACTTGCCCGAGCCGGACACGCCGGTCACGCAGGTGAGCGTGCCCAGCGGGATGGTGAAATCCGTGTGCTTGAGGTTGTTGACCGCGCAGCCCTTGATGGTCAGCTTTTTGCCGTTGCCCTTCCTTCGGACATCCGGCACCGGGATGCACTTGCGCCCGGACAGGTACTGTCCGGTGATCGACTTCTCACTTTTCAGCAGATCCTCCACCTTGCCCTCAAACACGACCTCGCCGCCGTTGCGGCCCGCGCCCGGGCCGATGTCCACGATGTGGTCGGCTGCCAGCATGGTGTCCTCGTCATGCTCGACCACGATCAGCGTATTGCCGAGGTCACGCAGGCGTTTCAGGGTGGCCAGCAACTTGTCGTTGTCGCGCTGGTGCAGGCCGATGGACGGCTCGTCCAGGATATACAGCACGCCCATGAGCGACGAGCCGATCTGCGTCGCCAGACGGATGCGCTGGCTCTCGCCGCCGGACAGCGTGCCCGACGCGCGCGACAGGGTCAGGTATTCCAGGCCGACCGACTGCAGAAAGCCCAGCCGGTCCTTGATCTCCTTGATCACGCGGTCGCCGATCTTGTGCTGCATCTCGGTCAGCTGCAGGGTGTGCAAAAACTCCATCGCCTTGACGACCGACTTTTCCGAAAACTCCGCGATGTTCAGCCCGCCGACCGTGACCGCGAGCACCTCGGGGCGCAGGCGGCGGCCGTGGCACGCGGGACACGGGATCTCGCTCATGCACTCCTCGATCTCGGCGCGCGCATAGTCGCTCGAGGTCTCCTTGTAGCGGCGCTCGAGGTTCACGACAATGCCCTCAAACGGCTGGCGCATCACGCCGCCCGACACGCGGCTGACCGACAACTCGAGCGGTTCTTCCGTACCGTACAGCAGCTCGTGCATCGCCGCGTCGGAAAGCTCCTCGATCGGGGTGTCCAGCGTAAAGCCGTGCTTTTTGCCGAGCGCATTGTAGTACATGGCCGCAATCGTGCCCGGGTCGGCATTGCCCCAGCCGGACGCGCGGATCGCGCCCTGCTTGATGGACAGCTTGGGGTTGGGGATAATGCGCTCCGGGTCGACGCGCTTCTGCATGCCGAGGCCGGTGCACACCGGGCACGCGCCGTACGGGTTGTTGAACGAAAACATGCGCGGGGTCAGCTCTTCGATCGAGATGCCGCAGTCGTCGCATGCATAGTTCTGCGAGAACGAGATCGGCTCGCCGCCGATCACGTCCGCGATGATCAGGCCGCCCGACAGCGCGGACGCGGTCTCGACCGAGTCCGTGATGCGGCCGCGGGCGTCCGGGCGGATGACCACGCGGTCGACCACGATCTCGATGTTGTGCTTCTGGGTCTTTTTGAGCTTGATCTCTTCGCCCAGGTCGCGCACCTCGCCGTCCACACGCACACGGACATAGCCCTGCTTGCGCGCGTCCTCGAACACCTTGGCGTGCTCGCCCTTTTTGCCGCGGATGACCGGCGCGAGAATCTGCACGCGCGTCTTTTCCTCCAGCGCCATCAGCCGGTCGATGATCTGGTCGATGGTCTGCTGATGGATCTCCTTGCCGCACTTGGGGCAGTGCGGCGTGCCGATGTTCGCCCAGAGCAGGCGCAGGTAGTCATAGATCTCGGTGACCGTGCCGACCGTCGAACGCGGGTTCTGCGAGGTGGTTTTCTGATCGATCGAGATGGCGGGCGACAGGCCGTCGATGTAGTCCACATCCGGCTTGTCCATCTGCCCCAAAAACTGCCGTGCATAGCTGGACAGCGACTCGACATAGCGGCGCTGGCCCTCGGCATAGATCGTGTCGAACGCCAAAGACGATTTGCCTGAACCGGACAGGCCGGTCAGCACGACCAGCTTGTCGCGCGGGATCTTGATGTCTATATTTTTCAGGTTGTGCTCACGCGCACCCTTTACATGGATAAATTCCTGCATGTTCACCTATCCTTATTCCAAATATGCAGTATCTATTTTTACAAATTTATAATAGTTCTATCACGCTGCCCGCCGCGAGGAAGGAAATCCGCTCGCCGAGCGTCTCGCGCAGCACCGCGAAGGCGTGCTGCCCGGTGCAGTGGCAGGTGTAATAGCGGCTGCCCGTTTCCGCGAGCCGCGCCGCTACCGCGCGGATGTTTTCATCCGGCTCGCTTTTGCCCGTGGAGGGGCTGAACAGGTGCATCCCGCCGATGACGAAATCCGGGTCACGGCCGATGATCTCCTTTGCGCGGGCGCAGATGTTGACCACGCCCCGGTGGGCGCAGCCGGTAAGCAGGGCGGCCTTGTCCCCCTCGCGCACGATCAGGCTCTGCTCGTGTGCGAAGCGGTCGGGGATATACTGCCCGTTTTCCCGCTCGAACAGCGTGCGGTTGCCGAGCGGCTTGCAGTCCTGCCCGGTAATATCGGAAAACAGGGTCAGGTTTTGATCCACCTGCGTCACACCATCGGTCAATATCAGCCTGCCGCTTTCCGCAAGCGCCGGGTCCAGCCCGATGGGCTTGATGCCGTCCGGTTTTTGGGAGAAATGCGGTTCAAATGCCTGCCTGTGCAGGTAGACCGGCGCGCGGCGGTTCACTTCCAGGAACGCCGCCAGCCCGCCGCCGTGGTCGTAGTGCCCGTGCGAGACAAAGGCGGTATCCACTTCATCGAGCCGCACGCCGAGCGTCTGCGCGTTGCGCAAAAACAGGGCGGTCTGCCCCATGTCGAACAGCAGCTTTTTTCCGTTCGCTTCAATATAAAAGCTCAGCCCGTGCTCGCAGGCAAAATCCGGCGTGCACGCGGTGTCCTCCATCAGCGTTACGATTCTCATTTGCCTTCCTCCAGCGCCTTGATCTGGTCGCGCAGCTGGGCGGCGATCTCGAATTCAAGCATTTTGGCCGCTTCCTTCATCTGCTTGGTCAGGCGGGCGATCTCCTGCTGTTTTTCGCCCTTGGTACGCAGCTTCTTCTTGCTGCTCGTCGGCACATTGGACGTGATTTCGATGACGTCCTGTACCTTCTTTTTGACCGATTTGGGCACAATGCCGTGCGCCTTGTTAAACGCATCCTGCAACGCGCGGCGGCGCTCGGTCTCGTCCATCGCGCGGCGCATGGAGGGCGTGATCGTATCCGCGTACAGCACGACCATGCCGTGCTCATTGCGCGCCGCGCGGCCGATGGTCTGGATGAGCGAGGTCTCCGAGCGCAGGAAGCCCTCCTTGTCCGCGTCCAGGAT
>DXIC01000007.1 GCA_019113065.1 Candidatus Agathobaculum stercoravium | reverse complement strand
GACGCGGCGGCCGGCGTCGAACGCTGCCTGCGTCTGCGCAACCGTGGTCACGCCGTCCATCGCCGTACCCATCACGATGCCGATGCGGTCGGGTTCCGCCCCGACCGGGAGCGCGCTGTCCGCAAGCGCCTCCTCTGCGGCTGCAAAGGCGAACTGCATAAACGGGTCCATCGTGCGTGCGAGCTGTTTGGGCATGTAATCCGCCGGGTCAAAGCCCTTGAGTTCGGCCGCGATCTGCACCGGCAGGCCGGATGCGTCAAAACGCGTGATCGGGCCGACGCCGCATTTGCCGTCGATCAGCGCGCGCCAATATGCGTCCACGCCGATGCCGACCGGCGTAACCGCCCCCATGCCTGTAATAACCAAAGTTTTCTCTTTCATGCCGGTTCCCCTTGCTTCAAATTTTATGCCCGCCAAAAGGCGCCGCGAATACAACTGTGTGGTGTCGCCTTAACAATTGCTCCCCATTATAACACGGCGGCAGGCAAAAAGAAAAGCTGAAAACTCACCAAAATCCTGCCGCATATCGGGCAGGTAATGCGCTATCAGCATAACAATTCTGCTTTATATTATACCAGAAATGCCGGGCAAATAAAAGAACATTCCTCCGTCAAATGTGCAAAAAGTGTGCAAAACAAAAGCCTCCCCTTTTGACAGGGGAGGCTTCGGCAGGCAGCTCAGGCCTTTGTTTCTGTTGTTTTGGCTTCGGAAGCCGCAGGCTTTGCGGCATCCAGCGCGGGCAGCTTGGGCGCCCATGCCCTTTCCGGCGGGCGGATATCGATCGCCGGGTTGAAGGCATAGTAATTCTTTGCGTCCAGGTTCTCCTGCACAACACGCAGCGCGTCGCCGAAACGCTGGAAATGCACAATTTCACGCGCACGCAGGAACTTGAGCGGCTCGCGCACATCCGGGTTGTCGATCAGGCGCAGCAGGTTATCGTAGGTGGTGCGGGCTTTCTGCTCTGCTGCGCCTTCATAAGAACAACCTGTGCCGGGATGCCGTGCCGCTCCTCTCTGCTGCGAACTGGCGGTGCTTCACCGCACGATATCCTCGCAGAACCGCATTAGGATGGTTGCAACCTCCGCGCGGGTCGCATTGCCGCGCGGGTTGAGCGTTGTGCCGGTCACACCAGTGATGAGCCCCTCTGCGTTCGCCCACCGCATTGCGTCGGCCGCATAGGCGCTGACCTGCGGCGCATCGGTATACCCTGCAAGGCTGCCCGGCGCCGTCACGTCACAGCCTTTATACGATGCATAGCGGTACAGGACAGCCGCCATCTGCTCGCGGGTAACCGGGTCGTCCGGCGCGAAAGCCGTCTCGCTCACGCCGTTGACGATGTCGTTTGCCTGTGCCCAGGCCACCGCATCCGCATAATACGCATCCGCCGGGACGTCGGCAAACCCGGAGGCCGCCGCGTCCGGCTCGCCTTCCAGACGGTGCAGCATGGTCACGACCATTGCGCGGGTCGCGGTCCTGTCCGGTCCGAACGCGGTTTCGCTGATGCCGTTCATGATGCCGTTTTCGCAGACATACTGCACTGCGTCCGCATACCACGCGCCGGAGGCGACATCAGCAAACAGCCCTTCCCCGGTTTCGTCCGGCGCCTTTTTGAAGGTGACAACCACCCGGTCGTCCTCGCCCAGGCCGGTCAGCTTGCCGTCTGCGGGGATCGCAACCTCTTTGCCGTTGACCGTGACCGAACCGATCTGATAGCCCTCATCCGGTGTGATTGTGACCGTACCATCGTCCGAAGCGGATACCTTGCCGCCCGTGCCGCTGACGGATGCATCCGGCGCGCTGTCCGCCATGGAGCCGCCGCCCCCGCCTCCGCCGGTGCTGCCGCCGGAACCGCCGCCCGTGGATTCCTCCCGATAGACGGCAGTCAGGCGCGCTGCGCCGTCCGGCATGGTAAACGCCGTGGTTGCAGAGCTCGTGTTTTCAAGTACAAATCCATCGGCGTCGGAGGCCGCCTCCCAGTGGTCAAATACCGTTCCCTGTGCGGGCGCATCCGCGGTTACGATGACGCGCTCGCCCGGTGCGGCGGCTGCGTGCGTCGCAGTGCCGCCGGCTACATCGATCAGATGGCGCCGGACCGTGGTTCCCGTCCCGTCCGTTTCGCGATCCGCCGGGTGGGACTGCCCTGCGGCATCTGTCAGAGCGCCGCCGCCGGTTTCACTGTCAATCGCCTGGGTGTAAACGCAGCCCCCGGCCAGCGGCAGCGCATAATAGTTCTGTGTGCGCACCGTCTGATACCCGTCATACTGGCGCAGGGTATATTCCATGCTGCCCTCGCCCGTGCCGGTCAGATTGACCGAGTAATCCCCATCATACAGATAGACCAGCTTGGCGTCGCCGACGACGGCCGCGGGCACATCGGCCTGAACGATCTTGTTATCCTCGATCTCCGCCACCAGCGCGCCCTGTGCGTCGTAAACCTCAACGTCTACCGGGCATTCCACCAGGATGGAGGTGCGGATATACTGGCTCTCGTAGCTGCGGATGTCGCCGAGCGAACCGGCCTGCATCCACGCCTGATAGTATTCCGCGTTGTGGGCATCCAGCACATGCACGTCCTCCATGTCGATTTGCCGGAGCTTGTCCAGCAGCCGTTCGGCGCTAATCTGCCCGAATACGTCGATCCCCTCCGCACGGATGCCCTCATAGATGCCCTGCACGACGCGCAGCACCGCATCCGCCGGCACCGAACCCGAAACCGACCAGCCGCGCACGGCGTCCATCAGGTCCTGCTGGATATACGTCACATACTGGCCGCGGCCGGCAACCATGGTGGTGACGAGTTCCTCGGCCATCTCCGTGACATACCGTGTCTTTGCCGTAACGGTCAGGCCGCTGTCGGTCTGCGCCTCGAAATAGCCCTCGATCGGGCTGTTGTCCATGGGCAGGTACAGCGTCGTCCCATACCGCGCAAAGCCCCACTGTTCCGGCGCAACGGACGGCACAATATCATGCGGGCTGACGATGTTGTAAATACCGCTGTCCTGCACCTCATTATCCGTGCCGTAATGCCCGTTGGGCGTTGCAAAGGTATAGGCATACAGGTTCCCCGGCGCGACTACCGCTTCTGCCAGCAGGTCGTGGGCGGTGAGATTTACAACCGCCGCCGCGCGGCTGTATCCGCCCATCCAGAGCTTGACGGAATCCGCGTCCAGCCCCGTCAGATACGCTTTCAGTTCGCGCTCCACCTGCTCTGCCGCGGTGCGGAAGCCCTGATGGTCGTCCGCCGCGCCGACGAGGAAGTTGCTCACCCACTCGCCGCCGTAACCGCCGCCGCGCACGAACGCCGCGACCAGCGTGCTGCCGTCCTCAAGCGGGCGGCTGGCAATGGAAAACGCCACCTTGTCCGAGGTATCGCTGAGCGGCTTGTCATAGTTGAAATACCGGACATCCGTAAAGCCCAGCGCTTCGTAAGCAAGCTGTATATTCGCCGCACGCCGGATATCGTCCGGCGGCAGCTGCGCATCCTTGAGCGCGTCGGTTTCCGGGTCGGTAAACCCGGCCATGGTCATGCCGAGCGTCAGCGACGCGAGCTTCTGGTTATAGGCTGTGCCGGGGTTTGCAAACCAGTCCCAGTCGAGCGCATAGCGCTCGGTCCGGTTGACCGCACTGCCGTCTGCGCTGCTGTCCGAACGGTAGCGGAGCACGACTTCCTGATTTTCCGGCTCGCCGCCGCTCTGGTAACCGAGCGCAACGACCTCAAACTGGTACAGCGTCTCCGCCCAGCGCTCGATGGTATCCGTATGGTTTGTCCAGCTGTCCTTGCCGGTGATCCAGGTGATGGTATCCAGCGCCTCGCTCGCCCAGTATTTGTCCACCAGCTGCCCTTTGGTCAGGTCCAGCAGCAGGCGGAACCCCGCGTCGCCCGGCTGTTCATAGTTGATGCGCTGGTTGAGGTAATAGTTAAAGTACGCATAGCGGGCCGTGTATTCGGATTCCAGGACAATGCCGATGCTGGTCACCGCCAGCTGCATATTCTCAATAAACCCCTGCATGGTGCTCACAACATCGCTGTAGCTTTCTGCTGCAATGGTGACATCCTGCAGCGCCTGCAAATATTGATTGTCAATGCCTTCAATGCTTGTGAAGCAATCGCGGATACCCTCGAATATCTTCGTTCCGGCATAGTCGCGGTATGCTTCGGCGCCGGTTACGCCCTCGCCTTCCAGCTTGCCCCACAGGCTGTCCGCCATGACGTCTGTCAAAAAGCCCAGCCGTTCGTTCGACTCCTTGACATAACAGTTCATCCGGGCGCGCACGACCTCGAGCATGGACAGGATTTCCATTTTCAGTTCCTCAAGCGTGCCGTCGTAATCGCTCAGGTCACCCCGGAGAATGCAATAATACCTATCATCCGGCTCAGGGTCGCTGCTCTTGTTGAAAATAAACCGCCAGAAGTCCTTTGCATCCGCTTCGCCCAGTGTGGGCAGGGTCCGGATGAACACGCCCATGTCGGTCATTGCAAAATCGCCGTTGGCGTCCCGGAACAGCTTGAACCTGGTGATATTGCGGGTATAGGTGTTGGTGGTCACGCCCTCGGCCGTCAGCTCGCCTTCCAGCAGGTTGCATGCAAACAGCAGGGGCATGTCCTCCGGCAGCTCGATCGCATACCGGTAAACCAGCGTCGAGCCGGGCGGCAGCTCGGTCACGCCCGAACCCACGCCGGCCGGGATCTCGCTGCCCGTGCCGTCATCGCGGAGTACGATCTCCTGCGGCTGGTAATCGCCCAGCGTGATCTCCGGCAGGTTGACCGTGCCGGTATCGCAGCTCAGCTCAAGGTCGGTGTAAACCGTCCGGTCGAGCATGACGTTGGACACGATCATATCCAGCTGCACCTCGGAGGCGTCCCGCACGCGGATACTGTCCTCGGAGGCAAACTCCGCATGCAGCGGCACGTCAAAGTCCCGCAGCGAGCCGTCAAACGCAGCCGACAGCTGATAGGCGCCGGCCCGGTCGCCGCGCAGGATCCATCTGGCCGCCGCGCTCTGCTGGCCGCCGATCACACCGCTTTCCTGCCCTTCGCCCGTCAGGACGGCAGACGCGGACTCCGCGGTCGTGTCCGTGGGGATGACCGACAGCCCGTCCGGCACATCCAGCTCCGCCGTGCAGTTTTCAAAGGCAAACGCGGCGCCTGCCTGATTGATCACGGTCAGCTCCGCCTCGAAGAACTGCCGGAGCATGGAAACCGTACCCGGGATGCGCAGCACGGTAACATAAGTGATCGTCTCCGGCGCGCGGATCTCGCCGCCCTCGGACGGGTATTCCACCCGGGCCGCGTGCGGCTTGATGGTGTAGACCGAATCGCCAACCGTGATCTGATCCACCAGCACGTCCCCGCCGACGAGCTGTGCGCCGTCGTTGACATAGTAGGTGTATTCCTCGATATTGCCGCCGATATGGATGGAAGCTGCAAACTCATAGACGTTCTGGTTGGCCGGGTCGGAGGTATCGATGCCGAGGTCGACGATCTCGTCATAGGTCAGCTCTTTGCTTTCCAGCTCGCCGGCGACGACCGGCGCCTTTTCCAGGCGGATGACCACATCCACGCTTTCGCCGTGCTCGAGCGTCACAGACGCCGCGCCGGGCAGGTATTCGCCGGCGTAGGCGCCCAGCTGGACTTCCCCTGTCTCCACCGTGCGGAAGCTGACCTTGCCGCTGCCGTCCGTATAATACGAGGTATTGGCGCCGCCCATGTCGTAAACCACCTGCGCGCGGCTGAGGGGCGCGGCCTCGTCCGGGCTGCCGGATGCATAGCCCAGAACCGTGACGTTGACCTGCGCATTGTCCTCTTCCGCGGTCACGTTAATGGTCTGCGTTTCCTTTGTTTCGTTGCCGTCGGCATCCGTCACGGTGAGCGTCACGGTGAAGCTGCCGCCCGCAGTGTAGTGATGGGTGACGGTCTTGCCTTCCGCGGTTTCGCCGTCCCCGAAGTCCCAATGGTAGGAGCGGATCTCCCGGTTGTCGCTGCTGCCCGCTGCGCTGAAGCTGATCGGGTCCGCGGCAAAGCCCGTGGACGGGGCGGTCAGCACCGCCTCCGGCGGCTGTGTATCCTGCTCCGCCTGCGGCGTGACCTCCCCGGACGTAACCGACCGCTCATTGCCATAGCGGTCGGTCGCGGTCACGCGGTAGGTGTAGGTTTGGCCGCACAGGCTCCAGTGCAGCCGGTCGGTAAAGGTATACTCGGTCTGCCCCGTTATGGCGCTGACGCTGCCGATCCGCGCCGAAGCGCCGCCGGACGAGTTCCGGTACAGATAAAAGCCCGCAAGGTCGCCCTCCGCTTCCGAAGCCCAGCTGAGCGTCACCTGCTCGGACGCTGCTTCTGCCGTCAGGCCGCTGATACCCGGCGCGTCCGCATCCAGCGTATAGGTAACGGTATCGCTGTATGCGCTTTGCAGGCCGGCAGCATCCACCGCATATGCGCGCAGCTCATAAACGCCGCCTGCAAGGCCCGACAGGGTAAAGGAGGCGCTCGCCGACTTGCCGGAAACCGCGATGGTTTTCCACTCTGCCCAGTCTTCCGCTCCCTGCGCGCGGTATTCCACCACTACGGAGGCAAGCCCGGAATCGTCGCCCGCGTGCACCTTGACAGTCTGTTTCGGGCCGAAGGTATTGCCCGAGCCAGGCGTGACTGCCGCAACCGTGGGCGCGGTGCTGTCCGCCGGCGTTGTTATGGTTTTGACCGCACTGGGCTCGCTCTCATTGTACGCCGTGTCGACTGCGGTAACATAATATGTGTAAGCCGTGCCCGGCTTTACGGAAACGTCCGTATAGCCGAGCTGGTTGCCATAGAAAAGGTTGCGCCACTCGGTTTCGCCGTCCGCCCTGCGATAGAGCTTGAAACTGCGCAGATCCTCGTCCGCCGGCGCGTCCCAGGTGACGGACACAACGGTCGGCTGCATCGCCTGCGGGTCATGCAGGACCGGGGCCGCGGGAGCGGTGCGGTCAATGATGTGTTCCACCGTGTAGGTATTTTCGTTGCCGACATAGTCGGTTGCCGTGATCCGCACCGCAATCGTGCCTTCTGCCAGCCCGTCCACGTCGACCGTGGCTTCCACCGTGCCGCTTTCCCCGGAAACAGTCTTTTTCCCCACCAGTGTCCACTGG
This sequence comes from Candidatus Agathobaculum stercoravium, assembly GCA_019113065.1. Taxonomy (GTDB): domain Bacteria; phylum Bacillota; class Clostridia; order Oscillospirales; family Butyricicoccaceae; genus Agathobaculum; species Agathobaculum stercoravium. The sequence continues at coordinate 16,191 of DXIC01000007.1, read as the reverse complement.
CCGCCGCCGTCCGCAGACAGATCAAACCGGACGGTGATTTTCGGCCGGTTGTCCGAAACGGTGGCGGAAACCGTAAAATCGCTGTTATGTACGCCGCCCTTTGTCACATTTGAAATTTTGGGCGGCGCGGCATCCTCCTCAAAGTGCACGACAGCGCTTTCCGGCCATTCGGCCCATCTGGTTTCGATCAGGATATCCTTCCATTCGTCCGCATAACCGTCGTAATAAATATCCGTGAGGCTAACGCAGCCGTCGAATGCGTCGTCCGATACCGCCTGCATCGAATGCGGGACGGTGACCTTTTCCAGCGCGGTGCAGCCCGCAAACATCTCCGAACCGATATAGGCTGCGCCGTCCCGGAAGGTGACTTCCTGCAAACTGGTGCAGCTCTCAAACGAGTTATCATATGCAGATGCGCCGGGATCTTCGTCCCCCAGCGTGGTATCGGTTGCCGGCAGTTCCACATGGGTCAGGCCGATGCAGCCGCTGAACGAAGCGTTCAGGTAGCCCAGCGCCGTACCCTCGGCAAAAGTCAGCGAGGCCAGCCCGAAGCAGTCGAGAAAAGCCTCGTACCCGATCCTCTTGACCGAGGCCGGGACGGAAAGCTCCTTGAGCGAATCGCAGTAAGCAAATGCAAAATTACCAATCCGTTCGACAGTACCGCCGAGCGTGACCGATTCGATGGGATAGTCGAATTCCGGGCCGCTGCTCAGCAGGCTGCGCGGGGTAAAATCACCGGTGGTAAACGCGCTCGCGCCGATCGTGGTCACACCGTCTTCGATCACGACATGGCGGATTTCGTCGCTGTAAAAGGCCCAGGGGGTGCATTTGCCGTTGTTCCAGTCCGCCATTGCGCCCTCGCCGGAGATGGTCAGGGTATCGCCTTCCAGCTTCCACGTCAGGTTGGCGCCGTATTCGCCGGTATCCTCATCAACCGGTCCGCATTCACCCGCTTTGTCCCTGGCGTATGGAACCCATTGGGAATTCTGCATATTTTCCCATGTATCCGGATAGTAAAAACAATCCACACGTTCCCAGCCAACCTCTGCATCTATGAGTTCGGGCATCTCATCACTCTGGAAGATGAGCCGGCTCAGGACGAGATCTTCGAAGGCCGCCGTGGAGACCTGCGTGATATCCTCCCCCAGCACGACCTGCCAGATCTCCTCCCCATACGCCAGCCATGGGAATTCCCCCGCTGCCGGCAGCGCCCCGCCGGAAAGCGTCAGCACGCCGTCCGCGTATGACCATTCGATCCCCTCGTAGGTACCGCCGTCCGCCGCAGCGGTTTCCGCGGCCTGCGCCGCGGGCACCAGCCCGCCCAGCGGGCCGCACAGGCCGAATACCATTGCCGCCGCCAGCAGCAGGCTTATCACACGTTTTTTCATGTCCTTTTTCCTCCTCTTTTCCCTCTCTTATATCGGATACAATGCGCCGCCCTTGCGCGCGCACCTCACTGCGCCCCTTCTATCCCGCGCGCCATCCCTTCCAGCGCTTCCGCCGTCTCTTCCGCGCTGCGCGTATACACGGTCGCAGGCAGATGGGTCAGCCAGCCGTGGAACGCCCGGCACAGGTTGGGCTCCCGGATCTGCACCGAACAGAAGCCGTCCTGGAGCGGGAAATGCTCTGTGGTGAAAAAGCCGACGCCGGATCGCTCCGAAGTCGTCATGCTCAGGTAATCCGGGAATACGCCCGGCTCGATCAGCCGTCCCATGACATTGTCCGTACGGATGCGTTCTGCCAATGCGTTCAGCAGCTGCCGCCGCGCCTCCGGCGGGAAGGGCGCTACAAATGCATCCGGGAAGTCGTCCAGTGTCCCGGTTTCACAGAACCGCTTCAGCCCGCCAACGGAAAACAGCGTATAAAACTGCTCCACCGTGCGCAGCCGCCCAAACCGCTGCCGGGCGACCTCCGCCAGACGGTCGTAAAAAGGCAGTTCCCGGCGCAGATACCGGCCGATGACCGCCTCGTCGTAAAACCGGCCGAAGCAGGGCTGGTCCATAATCATGTAAAAACCGTCCGCATCGGTATAGCCGTCATAGGAAGCCAGGATCTCCACCGGGTTCGCCGTATACTGGATCAGGCTGTAACACTGGGACAGCAGCGACTGGAAATGCCGGTGGTAGCACTCCACCTGATCCGCACTGCGCAGCAGCATGGCCTGCCCGCCGTCCTCGGACAGGCATACCACACAACTGTGGGTTGCCATAAAATAAGGGAACGGGTCGGTGTAGCGCGCCGCAATGCTGTTGTCATAATAATAATACGGATGGTAATGCCGGCGGGAGAGCAGGCAGATCGGGAAGATCCGGCAGAAGCACTCCAGATTATGCAGGTTGATATCCTCCGCCGCGCCCGAGGCATCAAAAGCGATGATCTGGCTGATTTCCGCCGTCAGCCGGCCGCCCAGATAGCGGCGGAACAGCTCGTCGCCAAGGAACGTGTCCGTTGGCGGGACGGTCAGCTCCACCCGCGCGTCCGGGCGGGACAGTTCCTCGGTCAGCACCATGCGCAGCAGGGGCTGGACATTGATCGCCCCGGAAAAGATCGAGCGTCCCCCGGCATACCCCTCCAGATTCATCAGCAGCCGGGTCTCTTCAAAGGCTGGTGTGGAAAAATCCAGATTGAACAGGTCGGAAAACAGTTTCCCCACCATCTCCTGCGAACGGCGTATCCCTTCCTTTTCAAATTGTGCGTCGTAGTACGCGCGGAACCTCTGTTCCTCGCCGGGGGTCAGCCGCAGATGGTAGACCAGCCGGTCCAGCGCATCATAGGGCAGCACCCGCTGCCCGGTCAGCGTTTTGGACAGGGTCGTCCGTTCCACGCCGGCCAGCCGCGACAGAGCGGAAACCGTCATTTTTTTGTCTTGCAGGAGCTCCCGCAGGTATTCGCTGAATAGCAGCACCGCTATCACCTCATCCCAATGATAAAGCCCGGGGGCTTATTGTATCCAGTATAGCATGGAGCGCATGCAAAAGGTGTGCCTAAAATGGATGGTTTATCCGGCACACCGTCAGTCACACCCTGCCCGGCATACTGCATCTGCGGCGGCTTTCAGAAATTCCAGTGGATCTCGATCGGCACATCGCGCGTGCCGGGGATCCGCTTGCCGACGGCAATATAATCGATCAGGATCTCAACCGCCCCCCTCGTCAGGCGCTCCATATTGGTATACCGTTCGATCAGCGCCCGGCGGTTATCGCCCGCCTGCAGATGCTCTTCTATGGCAGCGAGCTGCCTGCCCGCCTCTTCCAGTGCCATTGTCAGGCGCTTTTTCTCCTCCGACAGGCTGGCGGAAAGCCCGATGAAATCCGCTTCCGCTATAACCCCTTTTACCTTATCCATATACAGGTCGCGGAGCCCTTTGGCATACTCGTTGATACGCTTCCTGTAAGCTGCAATACCGGCCTGGAGGCGCGCCTTCTGCTCCTGTAAACCGGCGTTGACCGAAACCCTTTCCGCCAAGGCATCCTTATCAAGATACCTGTCGGACAGGCGTTTGAGCTCCGCCAGCACCATCTGTTCCAGCCGGTCCACGGCGATAAACGAGCCGGGGCAGGCGTCTTTGGCAATATGGCGGCTCGGGCACCTCAAATAATACCGTCCCCGGGTTTTGGAAGAGCGGAGCGTATAGCCGCAATAGGCACACCGGGTTTTCCGCGCAAACAGCCCCACTGTGCCGGTGCGGAACGGTTTGGCGCGCTGCCGGATCATCGCCTGCACCCGATCCCACAGGGCGCGGTCGATGATTGGCTCGTGCGTGCCTTCTACGATATACCACTCGCTTGCCGGCCGCGGCCTGTTCTTCTTTGTCTTGTAGGACACGCTGCCGTATCTGCCCTGCACCATATTGCCGATATAGATCTCGTTGGCCAGCATATCCGCAATGGTATAGTACTTCCAGAGGGTACTGTTCCTGTCCTCCGGCTGCCGGTAACGCAGCCCGTGCAGGCGCTTATATTCCGTGGGATTGGGAACCCCCCGGTCGTTCAGCAGCCGGGCGATTGCGGTTTTCCCATAACCCTGCGCAAAAAGTGTAAATACTTCCCGCACCACCGCCGCCGCTTCCCCATCGACCAGCAGATGCCCTTTATGCGCCGGATCCTTTTTGTATCCGTAAAGGGCGAATGCGCCGATATGTAAGCCGTTTTCCCTGCGGTTATCCAGGACACTACGGATATTTTCCGACATATCCTCCAGATACCATTCATTCACCAGGCCGTTGATCTGGCGGGATTTCTTGTTGCCCTTATTGGCGGTATCCGCGTTGTCCACAATGCTGACAAAGCGGATCCCCCAGATCGGGAACAGCCCGTGGATATATTTCTCAACAAGCTCCAGCTCGCGCGTAAATCGGGACTGGGTTTTGCACAGGATAATGTCAAACCGGTGCGCCTCCGCATCCTTCAGGAGACGGTTGAACGCCGGGCGGTTCCGGTCAGCTCCGGCGTAATCATCGTCGCTGTAAATGTTATAGATCTCCCAGCCCTGCTCCATTGCATATTGGATCAGCATGGTCTTCTGGTTTTGGATGCTGACAGAGTCATCTGTCTCCGCCCGCTTGTTATGGTCTTCTTCAGACAGGCGGCAATAGATCGCTGCTTTTCCCATACATATCAGGCTCCAAAGGCAAAGTACGCCGCCCCTGCCGCACCGCAGGTGCAACAGGGGCGTCCGGTTTTTTCACCTTACGCGCTGATGGACGGCGCGCCGGTCTTCTCCAGTTGGTCGATCAGCGCAACCCACAGTTCGGTAATGCGCTCCGTGGTCGGCTCGGTCGAGCCGTCACGGAACACGCTTTTACATAATCCGGGTGTTATTGTCATGTACGGCTGCCCTCCTTTCAAATCAGCTTATGCGCTGCCGAAGGCATAATAGAAGATTGCGGGCAGGCTTATTACTGTGCACCGGGGAGCCCTCCTTCCCAATATCATATATTAATACAGTATATATTTGCGGCGCAGCATGTCCGGGATTTTCAAAGAACCGCTCAATAACGCGGAAGGTATTCCTGTGAAACCGCTCCTGTTAAGCGCTGCAAAAGGGATAACTCCCCCCTTTCCCGGTCAAGCTCGTTGTCAGGTTCTTTCATGTGCCCGGCCGGTTCATCAATATGTGCCAGCATAGTTAGCAGCATTTTCTTCTGAATCGCGCGCAAAACACCATTCAGATCATCCGCCAATTGCTCATCGGCGGCCTTCAAATCAGATGCGGTGTGTTTATCCCTGCGCATCTCCGTCAACTTTGCCAAATCAATTTTCTCCCCGGCCAAAAGCGCATTGAGGAAACTGCGTCCGCTCTTCCCGTTTATCTCCCTTACAGTCCCGGACTGCAACAATGCAAAAATGGCTTCAGATATCAATCCGAAGCCATTTTTCGACCATAATACCGGGTTATCCTGCGATATTCTCACAGAACCGCATCAGAATAGTCGCGACCTGCGCACGGGTAGCACTGCCCTGCGGGTCGAGCGTCGTGCCGGTCACGCCGGTGATCAACCCTTCCCCGTTCGCCCACTGCATCGCGGTGGCAGCGTAGCTGCTGACCTGCGCCGCATCCGTGTATGCGCTCAGGCTGCCCGATGCAGTTACATCGTAGTCCTTGTATGATGCATAGCGGTACAGGATCGCCGCCAACTGCTCACGGGTGATGCTGTCGTCCGGTGCAAAGCTCGTCTCGCTCACACCGTTGACGATGCCATTTGCAGCGGCCCAGGCGACTGCATCCGCGTAGTACGAACCTGCTGCGGCGTCCGTAAAGCTGGAAGCCCGCGCCGCCGGCTCATTCTCCAGCCGATGCAGCATGGTCACGATCATTGCGCGGGTCGTGGTGGCATCCGGGGAGAACTGCGTCGCAGAGGTGCCGTTCATCATACCGTTTTCATAGACGTACCGGACTGCGTCCGCATACCATGCGCTGTCCGAAACGTCTGCAAACGGCGTCGCATTGCCGTCCGGCTCTTCGGGCTGCTCATCGGTAATTCTGGCAAAGGTGACAACCACCTTGTCATTTTTGTCAAGGCCGGTCAGCCTGCCGTCCGCGGGGATGTCGACTTCTTCGCCGTTGACCGTGATTTTGCTGATCTCATAGCCGTCGTCCGGGGTGATGGTGATCGTGCCATTGCTGGAAGCGGATACCTTGCCGCCTGCGCCGCTGACCGATGCATCCGGCCGGTTGGACGAGCTGCTGCCCGAGCCGCCGCTGGAGGAACCGCCGCCAGTAGAACGGTTTTGCAGCGTTACCGTAATCTGTGCCGTCAGGCCGTCCGGGTTGGAAACGCCCTCCGCGCTGCCCAGCGTGCCGGTGAAGGTATAGGTGCCGGCGCGGTCCGCATCATAATCCGCGCAGGTCCAGGTGACCGGGAGCGCGGCCTTGCTGCCGTCCGACAGGGTGACGCCCACCGTCGTGGGCAGGCTGAGCGCGTCCTGCGCCGTACCGACATACGCGGTTACTGCATCCTGTGCATCCACTGCGGCGACCGTGGTTTCCGCCGCAGTTTCGCCTACATGCGGCACCTCGATGGTGAACTGGTTGCGCGTGCGGAACAGCTTGCCCTCGTGCGCGGAATACCAGTTGACGTCCACCTCGTTGCTGTCCTCATGGAAGGTCAGCAGCGCCATCATGCCGAGGCCATACTCCAGGTCAATGCCCTGCGCATCGCACAGCAGCGAGGTGACTTCCTCGCCTGCGCCGTTTTCATCCGTGCGGGCGATGATATCCGGGAAGCCGATGTGGCCGCCCATGGCGAGCACGACATTGCCGTATTTGCTGCCGATCTGCTCCCAGATCTTGGAGCCGTCGATACCGGTGTCGGTGTAGCCGCTGGTATAGTCCAGGTCCTCGTCATTGAGATGGGTGCCGTCCCAGTACATGAAGGCATGGGCGGTCAGGATGACGTTTTTATCCGGGTTGTTGGCAACAATCTGCTCCGCCCAGTCGATCGCTTCCTGCGTCGGCGCCCAGCCGAGCGACAGGATCAGGTATTCGCGGCCGCCGGCCGTGATCTCCCAGTAAGTGCTGTCCAGCTTGTCCTGTCCCAGCACCTCGTGCTCGTACGAGCCGCCGAAGTAGTCGCGGCTTGCAAATTCCTCATACGGGAAGGTCTGGTTAAAGCCGTCGGACGGGTCATGGTTGCCGCGCATGGGCATCCACGGGATTTCCTTGGTGTCCAGGATGTCCATGGCCTCGTCCGCCGCCGTCCACTGGGCGCTGGTGCCGGAGTTGACCATATCGCCCATGTGCATGACGGCCTGGATGTTGTATTCTTCCTTGTTGACCGTGATCCAGCGGGTCAGCTCTTTATAGATGTCCGGGTAATTCTGCGAGAGGAACTGCGTATCCGGCAGGGCTGCCATGGAGTAGTCGCCCTCCGCGAAATCCGGATCGATCCAGTCTACAAAATACGCCACATCGTTGCCGTTGCCGGACAGGTCCGCATACAGGTCCGTGTCCGCATCCGCAAACGACCAGCTGCCGAGCAGCCCGTCCTGCGCCTGCGGCACGTTTGCCGCGCTCTCCTGAAGGGCTGCGACGTCCGCCGCGATCTGCTCCTCCGTGCGCACAGTGGACCAGATGCTGGCATTGGCGATCTCGCCTTTGAAATACTGCGTATTGTAGCCGCTGTCGGTCACCTGGCCGCCGGTGCCGCGGTAATCGCCGCCGACTTTGAGCGCCTGCGCGGGGATGACCGGCTCAAACCGGCAGTTGTCCACCGTGGATACCAGCACACCGTTCACATAGCAGCGGGCAGTGTCGCTCGCCGGGTCAAAGGTGATTGCCAGATGCACCCACTCGTCCTGCCGCAGGTCGACGTTCGAGAACACAACGCTCTGCGTGTCGCCGCCGGGCTGGTTGCGCCGCTCCTGGCTCCAGTACAGGCGGGGCGCGCCGTTGTCATAGATCTCGAAGTTGACATAGCCGAGGTCGTAATCGTAATATCCGGCGTCCATATAGTTTCCGATGATCACGCCGCCGCGCTCTTCCAGATCAGAGGGCAGCTTGATGGTCGCCTCAAAGCTCAGCGGGACCGCGGAAAGCTTTTCCTCCATCGCCAGCTGGTCGCCGGGGTCGTCAAAGGATACGCCGGTCATGTCCTGGAAGCCCGCGGACTGGAAGGTATAGCGCCAGCCTGCGTAGATCGTGGTGTCCTTCCATACGACATCCTCGCTGAAATCCCACGCCTGCGTGCAGCCGATGTCCTTATACCAGCCGGTGAAGGTGAAGCCTTCGCGTTCCGGCGTGCCCTCCGGCTGCGCAACCGTGCCGCCGTCCGCCACTGTTACGCTCCCGGTCACATCGCCCGTGCCGCCGTTCAGGTCAAAGGTGACCGTATGGGTCTGGTTGTTTTCCTGCGGCGTTACCGTAATGGAGTCGATGTAGTAATCCTGGGTATCGCCCCAGCCGCAGAAGCCGATGTAGCCCGCGCCGGTGCCCCAGCCGTCCCATACGGTTTCCGCGCTGCCGTCTACCAGCGTGGTATAGCTGTCCTCGCCGTCCGCCTTCACCTCTACCTTGACGCTCTTGCCGATAAAGGTATAGCGCAGGTCATACCAGGTATCCGGCTGCAATGCATAATGCGCATCCGTCCAGGGGTCGTCCCAGCTCTCGGTGGTCTGGGCCAGCAGGGTGTCCTGCCCTTCGCCGCGCAGCGCCAGCCAGTTGACCGCGCCGCTGCGGATCGAGCCGCGGAACGCAATGCCGAACACCGGATCATCCGAGCCGCTGACCTTGGCGCGCACCTCGTAAACCGCGTTCGACAGGTACGGCGCCTCGCCGCCGTCCACGCCGGTCAGGAACACCGGCTCGTTCTGCGCCATATCGTTCAGCACAAGCACGCCGTCCTCGACCGCAGCGTCCGCCTCGCCGCTTTCCAGCGTGCGCCACGTGCCGGCCGTGCCGTCCTCAAAATCAATGGTGAAGGGCTCTGTGGTCTCCCCGTCCGGCTCCTCCATCTCGTACCGGAAGCCCGCAGCGGTCACATCCACATCGCCTGCCAGATCCTCGAATACCGTGTCAGGGCCAAGGCCCTCCACCTCGTCCAGCACCCACGCATGGGCAAGGCCATCCTCGCTCCCGTCAACGGACTGCCCGGCGTACTGCGCGATTTCCTCCGCAGAGCGCATATCGTCCCAGAAGCGCACCTCGCCGATCTCGCCGTCCAGCCAGTACTGGTTGCGCGTATCCGTGCCAAAACGAAGGGCATGGGTCAGATGCGTGCCGTCGTTCAGGTTGGAAGCGTCCTGCTCCGTGACATATTCGCCGTTGATGTACACGAGCACCTTGCCGCTGTCCAGGTCGCGCACCACGGAAACCAGCATCCACTCGCCGGTGCAGATTTCCACATCATCGAACAGCAGGCTGGTCTGCGTGCCGTCCACGCGTTCCCAGTAGCGGAGCGTGTTGTCCACGGTGACCTCCAGCCCCCAGCTGTCCTCGGTGCCGTTCTGATAATTGTTGAAGATGATCTGACGGCGGTTTTCGCCCGGGTCGAGGTTGACCCAGATCTCCGCCGTCCGCGGGATGGCAACCGTATCGCTCATCTCGGCATACTCCTGCTTGACCGAGTCAAACCGCAGGCCGCTTTCCGGCGCAGTTACCGCAACGGACGGCGCAGCCGGCCGGATCTCGGTGTCCGGCGCGGTCTGATAGACGCCTTCCCCTCCGGCTGCATCCGCCGCCGGGACGCCCGCCGCAAGCGCGCTTCCGCCGGCCGAAGCCACAACGCTGAACGCCAGCAGGGCGGCCAGCCCCTTTTTCATGAAATGTGGTTTAGACATATGTATTCTCCTTTATTCTCCTGATATGTCCGTTTGTCAGCCGCTTAGTTAAACTTCTTCTTGATTTTTACAAACATCCGCTCGATGGCATATGCCACGAGGAACACCAGAAGGATCGCCACGCCCGCCGTGCCGTAGTCATAGCCCTGCAGGCTGTTGGAAATCACATAGCCGATGCCGCCCGCGCCAACCATGCCGAGGATGGCGCATTCGGAAAAGTTGGTCTCAAGGCGCATGCCCGACCATGCCACGATCTGGGACAGCGCCGCGGGCAAAACCGCGTTGCAGAAAATGCCGAGCCGCCCCGCGCCCGTCACTTCAAGCGCTTCGATGGTCTCGTCCGGGATGCTTTCAAAGCTCTGCGCAAAGGATTTGGTGAAAAACGCGGTCGTGTGTACGCACAGGCCCGCAACACCCGCCTCCGGCCCCATGCCGAGGCACACCAGCATGAGCAACACCCAAACCGGGGTCGGCACCGCGCGCAGGAAGGTGAAAAACGACTGGGTCAGCACGGAAAGCACCGGGATGCGGAACACGTTGCGCGCCGCCAGCATGCCGAACACGATGCCGAGCAGCAGGCTGTACAGCAGCGAGAGCACCGCGATCGAGATGGTCTCGATGAGCGACGACCAGATCAGATCCATGTTTGCGAAATCCAGATGCGCCAGCTCCCAGAACACCTCGCCGATGTCGGGTACGCGCGAGGCCAGCTTGAGCCAGTCGATCTGCAAATACAGCAGGCTGATGACGCTCAGCACCACCACGCCGATCAGGAAACCCGGGATGAACCGGTTGCGCTGGGCGCATTTGACCGGGATGCGCGCCCGGTTTTCACGGCGCGCCCTCTCCTCGCGCAGGGAGATGCATTCATTTGTGTTTTGGCTCATTTCAAAATCTCCTTCCGGAGCCGGCTGGTGATCTGGTCGACCACAATGACCATGGCCGCGATCAGCAGGATGATGCTCAGCGCGATGTCATACCGGAAGCTTTTGATGTAAGAGAACAGGGTCAGGCCCACGCCGCCCCCGCCGACCATGCCGACGATGGTGGAGGCGCGGATGTTGACCTCCACGCAGTACAGGAACCACGAAAGGAACCCATTGAGGCACGAGGGCAGGATGGCCTGCGCCACGCGCTGCGGGAAGGTCGCGCCGACCGCCTGCAAGCTCTCCACGCAGTCCTGCGACACGTCCTCCATGGTCTCGACAAAGGCGCGCACCATGAACGCAAAGCTCGTGATGCACAGCGCGACAAAGCCCACGCCCGTGCCGATGCCCAGCGAGGAAAACAGGATAAACGCCCACACCAGCGCGGGGATATTGCGCAGGAAGGTCGCAAAGCCGCGCACGAACTTGGCGCACCGCGGGAAGGGCGACACCTTCTCGCTGCCGAACAGCGCCACGAAAAACGCCAGGATGGCCGCTACGGTCGTGGAGGACATGGCGAGCGCCAGCGTGACCAGCACGCTCGACAGCACGCCCGGGATGCGGCTCGCCTTCGGGAGCGCGGGCGGCAAAAAGTCCTCGGTGATGAATTTCCAGAACGCGTCGCCGTTCTGGATGAGTGTCATCACGTTAAACCCGGTCAGCAGGCTGCACACGACAAAAAGGACGACCGCTGCGATCAGGAAGCCGGTGTACAGCCGCTTGAGGTCACGCGCAATAAGCGGGATCCGTTTTGTCATCAAGCGTACCTCCACCTCCAATCATCAGGTTTTCGCGGGATGTGCCGTAGATCTTCTCGATCGTCGCGTCGTCCAGATCCTCCGGCGCGCCGTCGAACACGATCTCGCCCCTGGCAAGGCCGATGATGCGCGTGGAATACTTGAGCGCCACGTCCAGCTGGTGCAGGTTGACGATGCAGGCAATGTTGCGGCGCTGCGTCATATCGTGCAGCAGGTCCATGATGGTCTTGGCGCTCGAGGGGTCGAGCGAGGCGATCGGCTCGTCGCACAGCAGCAGCTTGGGCTTCTGCATGATGGCGCGCGCAATGCCCACGCGCTGCTTCTGGCCGCCGGACAGGTCGGCCGCGCGGTTGTAGCTGAACTGCTCCATCCCCAGCTCGCCGAGCAGGGCGAGCGCCTCGCGCTTGTCCTCCTCGCTGTACAGGCCGAAGATGCCCTTGACGCCCTTCATGTAGCCCAGCCGCCCATGCAGAACGTTTTGCAGCACGGAAAGGCTGTACACCAGATTGTAGTTCTGGAAGATCATACCCACCTTGCGGCGCAGCGCACGCAGGCTGCCGCCGCGCTGGCCGGAGACCTCCTGCCCGTCGAGCAGGACGCTGCCGCCGGTAATCGGGATCAGACGGTTGATGGCGCGCAGCAGGGTGGACTTGCCCGAGCCGGAGGGGCCGATCACCGAAATGAACTCCCCTTCCGATACCTCGAACGACACGCCCTTCAGCGCCTGCACGCCGTTGGGATAACGCTTTTCTACCTGTTCAAATTTGAGAATCGGTTGCATTTTCTTTCCTCCTGCGCGCCGGCCCGCTTAAAATTCGTTGATGATCTTGTTCAGTTCGATGATGTCCTCGTAGTCGCTCATGTCGCACTCGATAAAGCGCGCGCCCGGCACCTTGATGACATCGGTGAAGTACTGCTCGTTGTCATACGAGGTCAGGAAGTTGGTCAACGTGTCGCGGGTCTCCTGGTCGACGTGCTCGGCAACGACCATCGCCTCGGCCGGGATGGCGCCGGATTCGTGGATGACCTTGACGTCGCCCTCGGCAGCGTTGCCGTTCGCAATTTCAGAGGCGAGGATCTGGTCCGAGATCGGCACGACGTCCACGTCGCCCTTGATCACCGCCTGCAGGCCGGCCTGGTGCGAGCCGGAGAAGCTGACCGCCTCAAAGAAGTCGCCGTTGGTGTGCAGCATATCCGAATTGAGTTCCTCGTCCGGGAACGCCTGGATGATCTCCGCAGTGGGCACCAGGTTGCCGGAGGTGGAGTCCGGGTCAACAAACGCCATGGTCTTGCCCTTGATATCCTCGATCGAATTGATCTCGTCGTTCGAGCTGCTTGCAATCAGAACAGAGTGGTAGATCGCCTTATTGGGGTCGCCGTCCTCGGCCTTCATGACGATCGGCTCGAGATCGGTGCGCTCCACGCCGAGCGCCAGCGCCTGCGAGCCCATATACGCCATGTCCGCGCTGCCCGTGCGCAGGGCTTCGATGATCGCGTTGTAGTCGCTCGCCTGGATTTCCTCTACCTCGCAGCCCAGCACCTCGCTCAGATCCGCCGCCATGCCGTTGCGGGCGTCCGCGCTCTCGGTGGTAGACTCATTGGGCGCATAGGCGATGGTGAAAACGCCGTCCTCGCCGCCCGCGGAGGACTGTGCCGCCTCGCCGGAGGCATCTGCGCCGCCCGCGCTGCTGCACCCCGCCAGCAGGGAAAGGCTCATACTCGCCGCCAGGATCATACTCAGGATTTTGCTCTTGTTGTTCATGGTTAAGCTCCTTTACTCATTTCATAATGTGAATAGGTGTTCTCCAATATGTTCAAGACGACTTCCGTGTCGATCTCAACCGGGTTGTTGTCCGCGCGGCCCCGCGTCAGCCCGAGCTGCGCCAGCCGCGGCAGGTCCTCTTCGCGCACGCCCCAGCCTTGCAGTGTGGCGGGCAGGCCTGCGCGCGTCAGGTAGCGCTGTACCTTGTGTTCCAGCTCATCCGCGTCCGAAACGCCGAGCGCATCCAGCAGCGCCGGCAGCTCCGCAACATGCGGCGCATTGACGCGCAGCACGGGCGCCAGCAGCATGCTGACCGCCGCGCCGTGCGGGATCTGGTAGTGCATGGTCAGCGGATAGGAGATCGAATGGCAGGCGGTCGTTTTGGTGTTGCTGAACGCCATCCCCGCCATCATGCTGCCGCGCGCCATGCTGTCGTGCGCCTCGGGCTCGCCGCCGAGCAGCGCGTCCATCTGCGCCATGATCGTCCGCACCGCGCCCAGCGCAAGCGCGCGGGAGACGGCGTTCGTGCCCTTTGCCCAGTAGCTTTCGACCGCATGGGCAACCGCGTCCAGCGCGGAGGTCACCGCCAGCCCCAGCGGCATGCCGCTGGCCAGCTCCGGGTCGACCAGCGCCGCGTACGCGTAGTTCTGCTGGCACTCGACCGAGCGCTTGACGTCCTGCTCCGGGTCCCAGATGGTCGCCCAGCAGGTGGTCTCGCTGCCCGTGCCCGCCGTGGTCGGCACGCCGATCCAGCGCGCCTGCGGCTCGTCGTACAGCTTGAGCTGGATAACCGTGCGCAGTTCGCTCACCTGATGGATCTCCCGGCCGTACAGGCAGCAGAGCGATTTGCCCACGTCCATGATGCTGCCGCCGCCGACCGCGACGACAACGTCCGGCGCGAAGCCTCTGGTCTCCTGATAGATTTCAAACAGCTGCTCGACCGTCGGGTTGGATTCGCAGAAGCAGCGCGGCTGCACGTCCCAGCCCTTTTCCGGGTCGGCCAGCGCCGCGACCGCGGGCAGGTCAAACACCGACATATCCCATGCCAGCACCAGCACACGCTTATGCGGCAGGTCCATTTCGGTCAGCACGTTTTCCAGCTCGGCAATGCAGCCCGGCCCCTGGATCGTGCGCACCGGATTATAGTAACGGTTCATTTTGCCGCCTCCCCCTGCTCCATGCGGCGGTTGATCTGTCCGATCGCCTGCGGCAGTTCGCGGATGGAGTCGATCACCAGATCCGCCCCTGCCTGCCGGTAACGCTCGGCAGTTTCCCGCTTGCGCCGTTCAAGCAGTTCGTCCGGCATCGCGTCGTATTCCGCCTGCGACAGCCCCAGCAGGTTGGAGCCGGTCAGGATGCCGATGCTCCACGCGCCGGCGTTTTTGCCCTCCTGCATGTCGACCACCGTGTCGCCCACCTTGACGACCGCCTGCGGCGGATACACGCCGAGCCGGCGCATGCATTCAAACAGCATGAACGGCGTCGGCCGCGCGGCGCCGGTCACGTCGGGCGTGACCACACAGTCCGCCTGATAGCCGAGCGACGCCGCGCGGGGCAGCACCTGCTCCATCATCTGCGACGTATAGCCCGTGGTCGAGCCGATCTTCAGCCCCATGGCCCGCAGCTGTCCCACGGTCTCCACAACGCCGTCGATCGGCGCGCTGTATTCCGCAACCACGCGGAACAGCTCCGCTTCGAATGCCTCGTAAAGCCGCTCAATATCCGCATCCGTCCAGTCCGCGCCTTTGGCCTGCTTCCACTGGGCTGCGCCGTTTTCCGTGGAGAGCAGCGCGCGCAGATGCGCCTTTTTCTCCATGCCCATCGGGCGGTTGATCTCTTCGCGGGTGAAATGGACCCCCTCTGCGGAAAAGACCCGGTCAAATACCTCAGCCGGTGCACTCGACGCATAATCCACTGTCGTGCCCGCCCAGTCGAACACAACCATCTGGATGCAACCTCTATTGTTCACAAAAACACCCCTTACCTTGTTTTGCTGTTATTTGCTGTTATTTGCTGTTTTTTGCCGTTTTACAAGGGGATTATATCGCCATAAAACCGCACTTTCAAGCAATCGCAGGTAAGCAGTTTGTAAAAAAACAGAAAAGCGGCTTCACCGGAACCGCTCCGATAAAGCCGCTTTTCCATATTTTCCGGGGTTTATTCAATCATAATCCCCTTTTTGGCGTATTTTTCCCGGGTATCCGCAGAAACCCGCGAATCCATCAGCAAAACATCCACCTGTTCCGCATCCAGCACCTTGCGCTTGGACCGCTTGCCCAGCTTGCTGGAATCCATCACCGCAACCACCTTGCGGCTCGTGCGGGCCAGCAGCTGGATCACGCCGATTTCATCCATGCGGAAATCCGTATACCCGTCCCGGTAATTGACCGCATTGATTGAAAGGAACGCGATATCCGGGTAATATTGCGCAAACGCCTGCTCGCACTCGGTGCCGCAGGTGGACTGCTCCAGGGCATTGACCGTCCCGCCGATGGCAATGAGCCGGATATTCTGGTTTTTCATCAGGATATTGACCGCCGCAATATTGTTGGTCACGACCGTGATCTGCTGGCTGTACCCCACAAGCTCCTGCGCAAGCAGCGTATTGGTCGTGCCGGAATTGAGCGCCACAATGTCCCCCGGCTGGATGTAGCTGAGCGCCTTGCGGGCCAGCTCGCGCTTGAGGTCGCTGTGGATCACTTCACGTCCGGTAAAATTGGACAGCGACGCGAGCGAGTCCGGCAGGCAGGCGCCGCCGCGCACGCATTTGATCAGCCCCTGCTGCTCCATGGCGCGCAGGTCGCGGCGCACCGTATCCACGGAAACCCCGAGCAGCTCCCCCAGCTCGGTCACCTTGACCGTGGATTGCAGCTGAAGCTGCTGTAAAATCAATTCCGCACGTTCATTATAAAGCATACTGCCCCTCCGCTTTTTGCAGGGCCTTTCTCTGATCCCGCCCTGCCAGATAT
>DXIC01000136.1 GCA_019113065.1 Candidatus Agathobaculum stercoravium | reverse complement strand
CGCCGTTTGCAGACGTTTCGGACAGCGCATGGTATGCGGAAGCGGTGCAGTACGTCTATGAAAGCGGTATGATGAACGGCACCTCTGCGACGCTGTTCACCCCGGACGCAGCCACGAACCGCGCAATGCTTGTGACGATCCTGTACCGGCTGGAGGGCGAGCCTGCGGCACAGGGCTCCGGCTTTGCGGACGTTGCAGCAGGTTCGTACTATGCGGATGCAGTTGCGTGGGCGGCGGAAAACGGCATTGTCAACGGCGTCAGCGAGACGAGCTTCGCACCGGACGACAGCATTACCCGTGAGCAGATGGCGGCGATTCTGTACCGCTATGCATCGTACAAGGACTACGATGTAACTGCATCGGGCAGCCTGAGTGCGTACACGGATGCGGCGCAGGTCAGCAGCTACGCTGCTGCCGCGATGCAGTGGGCGAACGGGGAAGGGCTGATCACCGGCGTGACCGGTACGACGCTCGACCCGCAGGGCAGCGCGACCCGCGCGCAGGTTGCAACCATCCTGATGCGCTTTTGCGAAATGACTTTCTGAAAATTCCCTTACACGAAACAAAAGGGCTTATTGCAAAGCATGCCAAAGGGGAAAGAGAGCAGCTACGGTTGGAGGCCGAAGAGGCGGAGGACTGTGGAATTGCCCGAGATCCGCTGCTGCAGAATGTGGCGGCAGATGCGGGCCCTCCAGGACAACACTGGGGCGGAAATTCCTTCTTCATTCTCAAAACGGAATGCATTCAGCGCCAAAAACCGGCTGCTTTCCGGAAGCCGACGGGATGATTGACCGCTATATCCACTTTTCTGCAACTCCGGTTGAAGGCAGGGGAGGCGCCGCTTACGCGGCGCCTCCCCTAATTTATCCCTGCACCCACCGGGTGCTTTTTTGCAGTGCCCGCATAATTGGGGGCGGTCCATTGTTTCACAGATGATTTCAGCCGTACTGGTGCATCGCGCCGTACATTTCCGGCCGGCGGTCACGGAACGTCCCCCAGCTGCGGCGCAGCTCGCGGATCTCGTCCAGATCAAACGTATGCGTCAGGATGCAGGCGCTTTCACGGTCCGCATCTTCGACCAGCCCGCCGGTCTCGTCCGCGATGAAGGACGAGCCGTAGAACGTCAGCGACGAGGACTGGTTCTGGTTATCCGGCGAGGGCGTGACCGTCTCGGTGCCGATGCGGTTGGCCGCAATGAGCGGCATGATATTCGCGGCCGCGTGCCCCTGCATGCAGCGCCGCCAGTGCGGCATGGAGTCGCAGTCCAGAATCGGCTCGGAGCCGATCGCGGTCGGATAAAACAACAGCTCCGCACCCATGAGCGCCATGCACCGCGCGGACTCCGGGAACCACTGGTCCCAGCAGATGCCCACGCCGATCCTGGCATACGCGGTATCCCACACGCGGAAGCCGGTGTCCCCGGGCGTGAAATAGAACTTCTCCTGATAGAAATGGTCGTCCGGGATGTGGGTCTTGCGGTACTGGCCGAGCACCGAACCATCCGCATCGATGACGGCGACCGTGTTGAAGGTCGTGTTGCCCACGCGTTCGTAGTAGCTGACC
Source organism: Candidatus Agathobaculum stercoravium (assembly GCA_019113065.1). GTDB lineage: Bacteria > Bacillota > Clostridia > Oscillospirales > Butyricicoccaceae > Agathobaculum > Agathobaculum stercoravium. The sequence continues at coordinate 9,898 of DXIC01000136.1, read as the reverse complement.
GGCAGCACGACCTTAAAGTCGCGCGCGATTTTTTTCAGCTCGTTTACCGCCGGGTTTTCCTCCAGCGTGGTCGCAAGATGGTAGTTTTCATAGTTCTTTTCCTGGCAGAAATACCAGTTTTCAAACAGCTCGGGCAGCAGGATGATCTGCGCGCCCTGCGCCGCCGCTTCTTCCACCTTTTGCACCGCAGTCTCCAGCCCGTAGGTCATCTGGATTGCGGCAACAGTTACTTTGCTCATTCTTTTTCTCCTTTATTTTCCGGTAATCCCTATACGCGCGGGATCTGCTGGGTGACGCAGTGGATGTTGCCACCGCCGATCAGGATGTCGCGCGCGGGGATGGCAACCACCCTGCGCGTCGGGAACAGCCCCTGCAAGATCGCCTGCGCTTTTTCGTCCATCGGGTCGCCGAACGCGGGCATGACGACCGCGCCGTTCGCAATATAGAAATTGACATAGCTCGCCGCCAGCCGCTCACCCGGCGTGCGGGTCGGTTCGCCGTCGCACAGGTCGAGCCCTTCGCACTCCTCCGCCGTGATGGTCACGGGCTTGGGAAGCGGCAGCTTGTGCACCTTGATTTTGCGTCCCTTGGCGTCGGTCGCGGCCTCGAGCGCATCCAGGCTCGCCCTGGACAGCGCGTACTGCGGGTCGCTCTCGTCGTCCGTCCACGCGAGCACGACCTCGCCGGGCGCCACAAATGCGCACACGTTGTCCACATGCTCGTTGGTCTCGTCGTTATAGATGCCGCGCGGCAGCCAGACCACCCTGGAAACGCCCAGATACTCGCACAGCGTGCGCTCGATTTCTTCCCTGCTCAGATCCGGGTTGCGCCCCGCAGAGAGCAGGCAGGCTTCGGTCACAAGCGCGGTGCCCTCGCCGTCCACATGGATCGAGCCGCCCTCGCAGATGAAATCCCGCTTGTCGTAGCAGTCGTTTTCCATCAGGTCGCAGAACTTGCGCGCCACGCGGTTGTCTTTTTCCCAGCTCGGGTACAGGCCGTCCACCGCGCCGCCCCAGGCGTTAAAGCCCCAGTCGATGCCGCGGCGCTCACCCTTGCCGTTTATCACAAAGGTCGGCCCCACGTCGCGCGCCCATGCATCGTCGGTTTCCATCACAACCAGCCGCACCTGCGGCGGCAGCTGCGCGCGGGCGTTGTCATACTGCCCCTCCGAGCACAGCACGGTCATTTTCTCGCTCCCGCTGATCGCCTCGATCACGCGGAGGAAGGCCTTGCGCGCGGCATAAGCGCCGTACTGCCAGGAATCCGCCCGTTCGGGCCAGATCATCAGGCAGCCCTCGTGCGGCGCGAACTCTGCGGGCATGAAAAACCCATCCTGCGCGGGCGAAGTGTGTAAAATCCTCATTGTTTCCCTCTCCGTATCATATTCTTCTTATAGGGTACATCATTTCGATTTAACTTGCAACGATTTCCCGCATATGTTACACTGAATATATAATATTTCAATGTTTTATCAGGAGGAAATCATGTACAGCAGTTACCCATATGCATATTCCTATGCTACTTACAGCATGCCGTCGTTTTACAGCGTATTCCTGACCGTATTGGCAGCACTCGTCATCGTCGCAGGCGGCCTTGCGCTGTACTTCCTGTTTGTGCGCAAACCAAACCACTATCAGGGCGCGGTAGCCAGGCTGCACGACGCACTCAGCTTCCGCACGTTTTACACGGAAAAACTGCTCCGCGCGCTGTACTGCATCGCCGTAGTAAGCATTGTTGTTTCCAGTGTCATCCTGCTGTTTTCCAACTTTTTCGGCGCGCTGCTGGTGTTTATCGCCGGCAACCTGATTGCACGCATCGTGTTTGAATTCGCGCTGCTGCTGCTCGTGCTGTGCCGCAACACGCAGGAGATCAACCAGAAGATGGGCCCGCTGCCCGGGGAGCCCGCTGCACCGCAGCCGCCGCAGGATACGGTGCCGCCGTCCCAGCCGCAGGCCCCGCAGCCGGGTGCTGTGCCGTCGCAGCCGCCGCAGAGCCATACCGCGCCGCAAAACAATGTTCCCCCGCAGGCTCCTATCCCGCCGCGTCAGGAACCCCCGCAGCCGCCCAAGCAGTAAATTCACAAGCCACCCCGCATACAAACAAATCTTAATGTGGATAGAGGAGAGCCGTGCCTGTATCAGGCATGGCTCTTATCATGCTTCGGCGCAGGCAAAAGCACGATGGGGCTGTTTCCGGCCTCTCCGCAGCGGGCTCGCTTTCCGGTTGATCAGCCGGCTAAGCGCTATGATACAGCATCATTTTTGATGTTGTATTCCCGGACCCGGTCGATCAGCTGAGAAGAAACCGTAACTGTAATCAGCGAAAAAATAATTCTTGTTACAGGGATATAGGAAAGTGACATGCACAGAACCACAACATCGGTAAACAGATATGAACGGGAGAGCTTCCAGCGCAGTGCGTGGGAAAACGTCAGCGCCAGTGCGTCATCGCCGCCGCTGGAACCGCCCTGCCTGACAATCAGGCCGACGCCAACGCCGACAAAAACGCCGCCGGAAATCGCAGCAATCACTGGGTAGGCGGATAAATCAGGGAGCATGGGCGGAAAGAGTTCCCAAATCTTATAAAAGCCCGATATAAACAGGGTCGCAACAATTGACAGTTTGATGAAAGCTGCACCTAAGAAACGGAAAGCCAGCGCATAGCAGGCGATATCCAGCAAAGGCGTAATATAGGCTGGTGAGATATGGAACCAATGCTCAATCAACAGCATCAAGCCGATGATGCCGCCTTCTGTTATGTTGGTGCGCTGATGGATGTTGTGGATGCCGAAAGAACAGATCATAGCACCCAGCAGCAGGAGCAGCACTTTTTTAGTTGTCAGTCCTTCTATTACCTTTCTCCCAAAGGCAGCCATGCGGGGGTTCACCTTGAAACGCCTCCTTGATCATTTTTCCGTTTTGCACTATAATCATAAACTGTATAGTAACTATAATGTCAAGAGGCAGTCATGAAAAACTTGTTTTCTATTGGCGAAGTATCAAAACAACAGAATATCTCCCGGCAAACCCTGATTTTCTATGACAAAATCGGCTTGTTTTGCCCGGTTTATACCGATCCTGATAATGGCTATCGCTATTACAGCGCCAATCAGCTCGATTATTTAGATACCATCTGCATTATGAAAAAAATCGGCTTTTCGCTGGAGGAAATCAAAATCCATATGAAAAGCTATACTATTGACCATTCCATTATTGCCTTGCGGAAGCAGCTTGCCGCTATTGAGCGGCAGATTGAAGAGCTGCAAATGATAAAAAGCCGTGTTGAGCATCGCTGTTCACAGTTAGAACATGCGGTATCCATCCGCAAAAACAGCGATATTGTGACGATTGAAAGCGTAAAAAAACAGTATATTCTGGTGCACGAAGTCCGCGCGCCGTATTCTCAGGAACAGGTCAGCATTGCCACGAAAGAATGCTTTGTCCGCTCTTTTAAGGAGCAATTGCCGGTTTTCTTTCAAAGCGGGGCAATCGTGCCTTATGACCGTATTCAGCAAGGGAAATATACGGAAGCATCTTTTGTATTTTTGCCGATTGAAAAAACCGGCAATATAGAGGGGGCTGTGGAATTGCCCGCCGGCCAATGTGTCTGCACCTACCATGCCGGCGATTATCTTTCCATTGGCAGCTCCTATGAACGGATTTTGACCTATTGCGAGAGAAACCATCTGCGTATTCTTTCTGATTCCTACGAATTCGCAATCAACGACTACTTGTCCACAGGGGATGAAAACGAATACATCACAAAAATCATGTTCTATATATCGAAATCAGATGCACCGAAAAGCTCATAAACCAAAGCCGTTTTGTGTGCTGTGCCGCCCCGCAATACGCGGGGCGTTTTTTCATCCCAGCCGCCGGAAATCCACGACTGCTGCGCCCGACTGACCGGCCTCGCCGGTCACAAGGTTTTGCGGCGCGGGGATGAGCAGCATGTAGCCGTCCTCCCCGTAGCGTTTGCCGTAGCCGCGCGCGTATTCCTCCTCGACCGCGACACTTTGCACCTCGCCCACCACCATGGCGGTGAGCCCCGCGCCGGTAAGGTCTTGCAGGCTGTGCAGCGTGCACTCCATGGTCACAAAGCTCTCCGCGATGACCGGCGCGTCAATGGTTTGCGCCCGCTCGAGCGCAAAACCGCCTGCGGCGAACTCGTCGGTCTCCGCGCCGTTGTGCGCAATGGTATCGAGCAGGCTGTCATACTGCGAAAGCGGCAGGAAATTGAGCGCAAAGCATTTGTCCCGCCGGATGTTGGCATAGGTGTGCGTATGCTGGAACAGGTTGCCCATGACCGCGAAAAACGCGGTCTTATCCCCGTGGAAGCACGCCCACGAGTGGAAGCACACGTTGGGCTTTCCGTTTTCCTTCCATGTTGTGATCGCAAACAGCACCTGCGGCACGCCCGCGGCGCACTCCATGTGCGAGACGATCTCGAACTGCCCCGGGTATTCCTCCTGAAAATGCGCGGGGCGCTCCTTGCCGATGCGGATTTTCATGTTTTTCCCTCCCTGTCAGCCGCGGGTGATAAAGGTCAGCGTGTTGTTGTCCGACAGGCTCTGCTCATACTGGAAATCATTCCAATCGAAAAAGGTGAGCTGCTCGGGGGCTTCGATGCGGTTCTCGATGATATACCGCGCCATGCGGCCGCGCGCCATCTTGGCAATGGTGGCAAGGCAGCGCAGCTTGCCCTTGCGGTAGGTCAGAAACTCACAGGTGACCATCCGGTCTGCGGGCAGAAGGTACGGCCGCACCGCCTTGCTGTATTCGTTCGACGCAAGGTTGACCGCGATGCCGTCCCCATTCCCGAACAGGTCGTCATAAAATGCGCGGCCCCAGAAGTCGTACAGGCTCTGCCCGTCCAGCTTGTGCGCCAGCTCGAGCCGGTAGGGCTGGATCACGTCGAGTGGCCGCAGCGGGCCGTAAAACGCGGAAAACAGCCGCACATGCTCCTGTGCAAAGGCAAGGTCGGACGGCGTCAGCGTCTCCGCCTCCAGGTTTTTGTATGCCAGCCCGTCGTATGCCAGCACCGCGGGCACGCCGCCTGCATCCGTCCAGTCCTGATAGAGCGCCGCCGCGCGCAGCGCGATCTGCGGGCTGGTCTGCAAAATGCTCTCGAGCGCATACGGCGCCTTGCTTTTCAGACGGGCGGCCAGCCCCTCGGCCCTGTACAGGAAGCGCGGCACGCTCGCCTCCGGCATGCCCTGCGGCATGGGCGGCAGGGTGCGCATGTTTTTCGCCGGTGATAAGAATACTTTCATATCAGTTTCCTCCGTTTCCTCCATTGTACCCAAAAAACCGCGCCCCTGCAAGCGCCGCCTGTATTGCCAAAAGCGGGCGTTCATGGTAAAATGGACATACTATCTCTATCCAGCCGTGGAATAAAGGAGGCCGTGCGCAGTGAAGATACAGGAAAGCGCAGAAAACTATTTGGAAGCCATCCTCGTCCTGATGCAGAAGAACGGGCAGGTGCGCTCGATCGACGTCGCGCACTACACCGGCTTTTCCAAGCCGAGCATCAGCCGGGCGGTTGGCCTGCTGCGGGATAACGGCTATGTCTCCATCGACCAGAACGGCCTGCTGAACCTGACTGAGGCTGGCCTGAAAATCGCCGAAACCATCTACGAGCGCCATACTGTGCTGACTGAGCTGCTGACCAAACTCGGCGTCTCGCCCGAAACCGCAGCTGAGGACGCCTGCCGCATTGAGCATGTCATCAGCGCGGAGACCTTTGACAAGCTCAAAGAGCACGCGCGCCGCTACGGCGCTATGGCCGGCGAGTAACCCCCGCATCCACAAAGGCTGGCCCAGCCGGGCCGGCCTTTTCTGTTTCCCGGAAGGAGGGCGTTATGCCGCAAACCATTGAACACCTGCCGAACGGCCTGACGCTGCGGCAGGACGACCGGTTTTTCAAGCTCGGGCAGGACAGCGTGCTGCTCTCCGCCTTTGCAAAACCGCGCCGGAACGCCAAAGTGCTCGACCTCGGCTGCGGAACGGGCGCGCTCGCGCTGCTGATCTACCGTCCCGACCTCAGAATCACCGGGCTGGAGATCCAGGAGGGCGCGCTCGGCCTGTTCCGCCAGTCCATTGCGGACAACGGCGTGGATATGGCCGCGCTGCACGGCGACCTGCGCCGGATCCGCGCGCTGCTGCCGCACGGCAGCATGGATTATGTGATCTGCAACCCGCCGTATTTTGACCGGAACGCAGGCAAAAGCGCACCCGACCCGGAAAAACGCACCGCCCGGCAGGACGTGTCTTGTACGGTGGAGGATGTCGCAGTCGCGTCCTCGTTCGTGCTGCACACCGGCGGCAAGGCCGCGTTCGTGTTCCGCCCCGAACGGCTGTGGACGCTGCTCGAAGCGCTCTCCCGCGTGCGGCTCGTGCCCAAGCGGCTGCGCTTTGTGCACCAGAACGCGCTCGCTTCCCCGAGCGCCGTGCTGGCCGAGTGCCGCAAGGGCGGCAGCGCGGAGGGGCTGGTCGTCGAGCCGCCGCTGCTCGTTGAGAGCGAGGAATACAACCGTATATACGGAAAATAATATAAAGAGGAAATATTACAATGAGTGATTCTGTTTTATATCTGGTTGCTACGCCGATCGGCAACCTGGGCGACCTGTCGCCTCGCGCGCGCGAGGTGCTTTCCTCGGTGGATTTCATCGCCGCCGAGGACACCCGCGTCTCGCAGAAGCTGCTGACCGCATGCGGGCTGCCCCGCAAACCCATGATCTCGTACTACGAGCACAACCGCCGCGCGCGCGGCGAGGAGGTGCTCGCCAAGCTGCTCGCAGGCGAAAGCTGCGCGCTTGTGACGGACGCGGGCACGCCCGCGGTCTCCGATCCGGGCGAGGATCTGGTCGCGCTGTGCGCGGAGCATAACGTGCCGGTCGTCCCGGTACCGGGGTGCTGCGCCGCAGTGTGCGCGCTTGCGGCTTCCGGCCTGCCGACCGGGCGCTGGTGCTTCGAGGGCTTTTTGTCCGTGAACAAAAAGGCGCGGCGCGAGCATCTGGATGCGCTGCAAGGCGAAAAGCGCACCATGATCTTTTACGAAGCCCCGCACAAGCTGTGCGCCACTCTGCGCGACCTCACGGAGGCCTTCGGCGGCGCGCGCCGCATCTCGCTTTCGCGTGAGCTGACCAAGCTGCACGAGGAGACCCTGCGCATGACGCTTGCGGAGGCGGCCAATTACTTCGACCAGACGCCGCCGCGCGGCGAGTTCGTCCTGATCGTCGAGGGCGCGCCGGACGAGCCGGAGACCGAACAGGACGAGCAGGCGCGGCTTGCCGCCGCGGCCGACGCGGTCCGCCGCCGCATGGCGGACGGGCAGACGCAGAAGGACGCGGTCAAGGCGGTCTCCGCCGAGACCGGCGTCAAAAAGAACGCGCTGTACCGCTATGTGCTGGAAGAGCAGGGCTGACGGCAAAAGGATTGCAACAATTCCTGCTGTAATCACAGGGGGTTTCCCGTTTGTTCACACAAAGGACAAATTCCCGCCGTATACTAAGGGCATCCTGACATAAAGGTGGGATTATGATGTCTACCATTTTGATCGCTGACGACGAAGCGCGCATCCGCCGTCTGGTCAGCGACTTTTTAAAACGCGACGGCCACAGCATTCTGGAGGCCGCGGACGGCCGTGAAGCCATGCAGATCCTCGAGAACCGCCGCCCCGGGCTGGATCTGGCGATCCTTGACGTGATGATGCCCGGCATGGACGGCTTTGAAGTGCTGCGCGAACTGCGCGCGCAGGAGCGCAGCGACAAGCATCTGCCGGTCATGATGCTGACCGCCCGCGCCGAGGATGCAGACCAGGTGCGCGGCCTGGAGGATGGCGCGGACGACTATGTCACCAAGCCCTTTTCCCCAATCGTGCTTGCCGCCCGTGTGCGTACACTGCTCAAACGCGAGGGGCGTGCCGCTGCACCGGTCGAACAGCTCGGCCAGCTCTCCATCAACGAGCTGCGCCGCGAGGTGCTGGTCTCCGGCAAGCCGGTCGACCTGACGCCCAAGGAATATGAGCTGCTGATCTATTTCAAGAACAACCGCTCCATTGCCCTGTCCCGCGAGAGCATCCTGAACGCAGTCTGGGGCTATGATTACTTCGGCGACCTGCGCACCGTGGACACGCATGTCAAAAAACTGCGCGCCAAGCTGGGCGACTGCGGCTCGATGATCGAGACCGTGCGCGGCTACGGCTACCGCTTTGAGGGATGAAAATGAAACGCCGGTCCATCCGCTTCAAGTTTTTTGTCGCAATCAGCGCAGTTGCGCTGGTTTTTATCGGCGTGCTCCTGCTGCTCAATGTGTTCTTTTATCAGGACTATTACATGATGATGCGCCGCAATGAACTGCGCGACGCATACCAGGGGATCCGCAGCAGCTACACCGGCAGCGTGGAGGAGATTGCGACCGTACTGGATAACTACGAAAGCCAGACTGCCATCCGGCTGGCTGTGGTCTGCTCGGACGGCACGGTGCTGTATACCTCCTCGCTTTCCCCGGAGTCTCCCGGGGCGCAGAATCCCTTCCAGCTGCCGGATTTTGACCTGTTCGACCAGCAGCGCCGCAGTTATGCCATTTTGCAGTCCATTGCGCAGAACACCAGCTGGGACAAACTGTCCGACCGGCACTACCAGTTCCTCAATGTTACGCTGTTGGACAACGACCAGTATCTGTGCCTTGCCGGCGCGCTGGACAACAATGTGGATAAATGCCTGTTTGCCTACATGCCCTATGCCTATATTGAGCAGAATTCCTCGCTCAATCTGGTTTTCCTCGTCATTGCGGGCGGCTGTGCGCTGCTCATCTGCCTTATATTTGCCTATCTTGTCTCCCGCCAGTTTACCCGGCCGCTGATCGCCATGGCAGGGCTTGCCGACCGGATGAGTGAGCTGGACTTCTCCACCAAATATACCGGTTTCGGCCGGCACGAAGGGGACGAGGTTGCGCAGCTTGGCCAGTCGCTCAACCGGTTGTCCGCTTATCTGGAGCAGACCATCAGCGAGCTTCAGCAGTCCAACGACCAGCTCGCGCAGGAGATACAGGAAAAGGAGCGTATCGACAGCATGCGCCGCGAATTTATCGTCAACGTCTCGCATGAGCTGAAAACGCCGATCGCACTCATACAGGGCTATGCGGAAGGGTTGACTGCGGGCGTGGCGGACGACCCCGAGGACCGCAAATACTACTGCGATACCATCGCAGACGAAGCTGACCACATGAACAAGCTGGTCATGCAGCTGCTCAGCCTGTCCAAACTTGAGCTGGGCGCGGAACAGACTTATAACGAGGATATCGACCTGCATGCGCTGTGCGCCGAAGCGGTACGTAAAACCGCTGTGCTGTGCGAGAGCCGCGGCCTGACCGTGCAATATGGCAGCACTAACGTCACTGTACGCACAGACGGCGACCTGCTTGATCAGGTGCTGATGAATTACCTGTCCAACGCGATCCGGTACACCGTGGACGGCGGCCGGATCGAGATTTCCGCTGTGCGCACAGGCAGTACTGTGCGGCTGACCGTATTCAACGAAGGCGACGGCTTGCCTGAGGAGGAACTGCCCAAAATCTGGGAGAAGTTCTACCGCACCGACCGCGCGCGCACGCGCGAAGCCGGCGGCACCGGTATCGGTCTGTCGCTGGTGCACGCCATCGCTGATACGCTGCACGGCAGCTGCGGCGTGGAAAATGTAGAAGGCGGCATTATTTTCTGGTTTGAGCTGACCGACGCCTCTGACACCGGCGACGCCGCGCAGGAAGAATAAATTATTATGGGATTTTCAAGTTCACCCTTGACAACTGTGCAGAACCGTGGTATAGTATATAAGCACCTTGAGAAAAGGTTGCTATATCGCGGGGTAGAGCAGTTGGTAGCTCGTCGGGCTCATAAC
>DXIC01000135.1 GCA_019113065.1 Candidatus Agathobaculum stercoravium | reverse complement strand
TGAGAATAAGCTGTCAACTTTTTTATGCCAAACCAAAGAGTCGAAATGGTCAAAACAGCCCCGGCAAACTGCGGAGATCCACGATAAAGATACCGGTGCGATTAATGCTGCTGTCCCTGAAAAAATATGAAAACAGGCAGGTAATGCGTAAAACATTACCTGCCTGCCATCAAATTTGTAGATGTCCTTATGAGGACAGAACATGCGCCTGCCTTTTTATACAAGTGCGGGGCAAAGTTTCGCTTGTCGGAACTTTGTCCCGCTTTGCATGTATCCGCGGCACAGCGCGGTGCGTCCCGCTCGATCAGAAGGCTTCCCTTTCGGTCGAAGTTATCGAATGTAGTTGAACATCGTCCGATGGTGCGTCTCCGGCGGCTCAATGCCCGCCTTGTCGATCACCTTGAGCATCCATGCAATGTTGCGGCCGAGCTTTTCAATGACCTCCATGCCCTCAACGTCCTGCTTGACCTCTCCCGGGTCCGCGCCGTGTACCGCGTTCCAGTAATCCGAGGTCACAAGGATCATTTCCATCGCATTCATCGTGCCAAGCAGCTGCTGGTAGGTCTCGAGGCCGCCCGAACGGCGCAGCGTGCACAGCGCCGCACCGACCTTGTGGTGCAGCTGGTTGTCGCCGCAGCCAGCCGCCAGCATCAGACGGTCGAGCACGCTCTTCATGCCGCCCGCGATGCCGCCATGGTAGACCGGCGAAGCAAGCACGATGCCGTCCGCTGCAATGCACTTCTCGATGATCTCGTTGACGCCGTCATCGTTCTGTACACAGCGCAGCGTGTTGTTGTCTAGGCAGTGATAGCACGCCATGCACGGATGTACCTTTGCGCCCGGCTGGCACACCTCGAACTCGATGCCCTCCTGCTCGAGCACCTTGCCGAGCACCTCGAGCATCTGCGCGCAGTTGCCGCCCTTGCGCGGCGAGCCGTTGATTGCTACTACTTTCATCTTTCCTTGTCCTCCTATATATCTATTTCATCCCTGCGGATGGGAACAGCAAAACCATTGCGTCATTCAAAATGTTTTTCGTTTTCCATGCGGTACAGGCGCATCACCACCAGCGTGTGGTTGAGCTGCGGCCCCATCAGCAGGATGATGCTGACGATGTACAGCCACAGCATGAGCACAATAATGGTCGCCAGCGAGCCGTACAGCACGGAATACCGCGCCAGATTGTCCACATAGAACGAGAACACCCACGAGACCAGTACCCACGAGACCAGCGAAAACAGCGCGCCCGGCCAGACCTCCCGAAACTTGAGGTGCAGGTTGGGCACAATGCGGTTGAACAGCATAAGGAATACGAAAATAAACGCGATCATTACCCAGAAGCCCGCGTCATGTGTCACGTCAAGCACCGCCGGCGGGATAGGGAACAGGCGCGGCAGCAGGCGGATCAGCGCCCGGCCCGCAACCACCAGCACAAAACTGCACACGACCGACACAAGGAAGCCCGCTGTGATACCGAACGAAATCAGCACGTCCTTGACCATGCCGCGCGATACCTCGACGTGGTAAATGTCGTTGACGGTGCGCATCATCGAGCGCACCGCACGCGACAGGAAATACAGCGTCAGCCCGATGCCGATCAGCATGGGGCTGAACGACGGCGTGCGCGACAGCTGGTTCAGGTAGGTGATGATGAGCTGCCGCAGCGTCTGGGGCAGCATATCCAGCACCGATGTTGCGCTTTCGATCGAGATATCCAGCTGTGCCAGGATCGAGTTGATAAACATCAGCAGCGGGAAGATGGAAAACAGCAGGAAATAGGACAGTTCTGCCGCAGCCTGTGGGATACCGTCTGCAAAATAGCGGTATACCATGCGTTTCAACAGATAGGCAAACCGGTTTTGTCCATTCATGCGGCTTTCCTCCTGCGTTTCGTGTTATGGTTATTGTACCAGCTTTTTTGCCGATTTACAACTTGCGTTTTGCCGCTGTCTGCGGTATACTGAAAGAAATAGAACATTTGTTCTGATTGGAGGGAGCCTCATGGAAAACCGGCGCTGTAAAACCTGTTGTTTTTCCGGATACCGCATCGAAAAAATGCCTTTCCCCGCGGACGATTCCAGTGCCGTACAGGCGCTGGAAGACGCGCTCGACCATGCGGTCCGTGAAGCGGCTGCGTGGGGTTATACTCGTTTCCTGTCCGGCATGTCCACCGGTTTCGACCTCTGGGCGGCGGAAGCCGTGCTGCGCGCTCGGGAAAGCCTGCCCGTCCAGCTGCTGTGCGCCGTCCCCTACGACCAGCAGGCCGACCACTACCCACCGGACTGGAAAAACCGCTTCAACCGCTGCCTGCTTGCCGCGGATCAGGTCTACGCCCTGTCGCGCCGGTATTATACGGGCTGCTTCGCAGCGCGCAACCGCTTTATGGTGAGCGCCTCCTCCCTGCTGATCTGCTACTTCGACGGCCAGCCCGGCGGCACCGAACAGACCCTCCGCATGGCGGAACGGGACGGGCTGGCGACCATCAACCTTGCAAACCGGCTGATATTTTGACCCCATGCAACGGGAAAGCCCCTGGGACGATCTCCCTGGGGCTTTTTGCATTTTTCATCTGGTATCCCCTGCGCCGTTAATCGGCGTGTTGCTCAGCGTGATGCGCGAGGACGGGATGCCCTGCCGCGACATATACGCCGCCAGGGACTGCACGGTCTGCGCTGTCGTACGGCTGTGGTGCAGCTGCACCACCAGCGTTGCGTCCGTCGATGCGAACCGCTGCGCGGTAGTCGCATAAGCGCGCGCGGCAGACTGGGTCGCGTCACCGCTGTCCAGCGCGGCATCCCACAGGCGGTATCCTGCGGCGACCAGCGCATCGCGCTGTGCTTCGGTCAGCGCAGCGCAGCCGTCCTGATTGGAGACAATGCGCGTCGATACACCGGTCAGCAGCGCCAGGCGCTCATTTGCCGCGGCAAGGCTTGCGACTAAATCCTCTGCCGCGGCACTGCTGTCCGCGTCAAGCAGCAGCGCAGGGGTATGCCCCTCTGCAACAATGCGGCGAATGGTATCATCCGTCCATGTGGAAACATCCGTGGGCAGGAAGAAGGTCGCCAGCCGGCCGGCACTGTCCAGCTCATCCAGCACGGCAGGGGTGTTGGCGGTCGGCGCACCATAAAACGCAAGATATACATGCGCAGGTTTCTGCGCCGGTTCCTCCTCTACCTCAGGGATTGGCGGCTCTTCCGGAGCCGGCGGCGTTTCCGGCTGCACCTGTGGGTCGCTGGACGCATCCGGGTTGCCCCGGTATGTATTGATTGCGCTTTCGATCTCCCCGGACTTGGAGGATGCAAAGCTGGAGTCGCTCTGCGCTGTCCCGTCGGTCACGCGCAGGACGGTTTCGCCTGCGACCGAGATGGTGGAATACCCCAGCCCAAACTTGCCGCAGCACAGGGTAACAGGCACATACACGGTGCCGTTCATGTTATACGCCGGGCTGGTATAACTGTTCAGGTTCTGGTCATACACATACCCTTCGTCCAGTGAAAAGTTGAGCGTTTCCCCATTGGAGGACATACTGAGCACGCCCCCCTCCAAGGACGAGGACACGCCGAGCGAGGAAAACACGCTGTACGGCACATACAGCTCGCCGCCAAGCCGCTGCGGCATGGTGCTGTCGTCCAGCGGCAGCAGCGTGTCGTTGACCGCAGTCAGCGTCAGCGCGCGCGCAGGCGCAGGCAGCATCAGGATCATGAGCACCGCGCACAGCACGGCACTGAGCAGTTTTTTCAGTACGGATCGGATACGCGGTCACCCCTTTCAGCAAATCATACGAACATATTATAGCAAAGCCCGGCGGGTTTGTCACCCTTTGCACGCAAAAACGCCTTGCTTTATCTTGGCAAAGTGCTATAATAAATGAAGGAAGCGGCGCTCCGGCATGCATTTCACACCATGTATCCGCAAGGCCGCTTTCGGAACAAAACCTATGAAAGAAAGAGTGAAACCACCATGCTGCAGATCAGAACACAGCTCACGAACAACAGAAAGCCCAAGCCGGACGAAAACAGCCTTGGCTTCGGCAATTACTATACCGATCATATGCTGATCATCGATCACGATGAAGAGCAGGGCTGGCATGACGCGCGCATCGTCCCGTATGCGCCGCTGACGCTCGATCCCGCGGCAATGGTATTCCATTACGCGATGGAGTCGTTTGAGGGCCTGAAAGCCTACCGCACGCCGGACGGCTCGATCCAGCTGTTCCGTCCGGACAAAAACGCCGAGCGCATGATCAACACCAACCACCGCATGTGCCTGCCCGCGCTCCCGGCTGAGGATTTCATCCAGGCGGTCAAGGCGCTGGTCTCGGTCGATCAGGACTGGGTACCGCATCAGGAAGGCACCAGCCTGTATATCCGTCCGTTCGTCATTGCAACCGAGCCGCACCTCGGCGTTCGCCCGTCCCGGACACACCAGTTCATCATCGTGTGCTCGCCGGTCGGCGCGTACTATTCCACCGGCATCAACCCGGTCAAGATCTTCGTTGAGGACGAATACACCCGTGCGTGCCCGGGCGGCACCGGCTTTACCAAGTGCGGCGGCAACTACGCAGCCAGCCTGATTTCGCAGGTCAAGGCGCACGACCTCGGCTATGAGCAGACCCTTTGGCTGGACGGCGTGGAGCACAAGTATGTAGAGGAAGTCGGCTCGATGAACTGCTTCTTCAAGATCGACGGCACGGTCTACACCGCGCCCTGCGTGGGCACGGTTCTGCCGGGCGTCACCCGTATGAGCTGCATCGATCTTTTGAAGCACTGGGGCATCCCCGTGTCCGAAGAGCGCCTGCCGATCGCAGACGTCATGAAGGCCGCACGCGACGGCAAGCTGGAAGAGGTATTCGGCACCGGCACCGCGGCGGTTATCTCCCCGGTCGGCGAGCTGCGCTATGAAAACGAAGTCGCGCACATCAATGGCGGCGAGATCGGCGAGATCACCCACAAGCTGTACAACACCCTGACCGGCATCCAGTGGGGCACGCTGCCGGACGAGCTGGGCTGGACGGTAAAGGTCGACTGAACGCTCTGAAATGACGAAAAGAAAAAGGCTTGGGAGCCATTCCCAAGCCTTTTTCTTTTCCATTCAGATGCGTTTGCGGATATGGTCGAGCGCGCCCTTTTCCAGCCGGGATACCTGCGCCTGTGAGATGTGGATCTCCTCAAACGAAAGGACGTTATTTTTCTTCTTCGGCCGGGTATAGGCCGCATGGTATTCCTTATCCAAAGTCAGGACGATATCCAGATAGATCTTTGTGTTGGTTTCATCCGCATCGACGACAATATGGTCGACCAGCGCCCTGGACATTTCACGGGAAAAACCGCAGTTGGCATTCCACTGCTGCTCGATCGTTTTGGAGAGCTTTTCCACGCGCCGGATGCGCTCCGCCAAATCCCGGCCGGCATTTTTCAGCCCGCTGCACCGCTCCTCCAGGTCTTTGATCTTCTCATTATACTGCTCGTTGCGCTTTTTGAATTCTGCATTGGACAGCGCGCCGTCCAGCGTCAGCTCGAGCAGTTTTTCCTTTTTATCGGCCAACGCACTGATCTGCCATTCCAGCGTTTCGAGCTCCGCGCTGTGATCCTGCTGCTCTGCAAAATCCTTCAGCTCCAGGATATACTCCTGCATTGCCGAGGATTTTTCATCCGTCACCCGCTCAAACACCTTGGCCAGCACGCGGTCCAGCTCGCTGCTGTAAATCGTGGGAGAATTGCAGCCGCCCTCTTTTCCCTTCTGCCGGTACAGCTTGCAGTTCCAGCACTCGACCTCCCCCCTGCGCTTGCTCTTATACACATGCCGGTGGAAAGTAGTGCCGTGTCTGGCGCAGATCAGCTTGCCGCTGTATGCATAGCGGTTCTGCGACGCCTGGGCATGCTGCTTCATGGTTTTGCCGCGTTCGGCCAGCAGGCGGTTTGCCGCCTCCCAGAGCGGTTCAGGCACGATAGCAGGCACCTTTTCGTCCTCGTGCACGATCCACTTATCCGCGTCCAGGCGGTAGGTGCGGCCATCACGGTAGTCCCGCGTTGCATACCGCCGGCCGGCATAACAGCCCTTATACTTCGGGTTGCGGATCATGCCATACAGGGTAGAATATGTGACCGGCTTCCCCTGCCTGCCGACTATACCGCGGCTGTCCAGATCGTTCGCAATCGCCCGCAAGCCCAGATCACCGGCCACATACCGTTCGAACACCTCGCGGACGATCTCCGCTTCGGATTCGACAATTTCCAGCCTTCCGTCCACCTTATTATAGCCGAACAGGTTGTTCTGCCCCAGCAGGACGCTGTTTTCCTGCGCCCGCTTGAAGCCAAACCGCGTACGTTCGGACAGCTTGCGCACCTCGTCCTGCGCAATCGACGACATAATGGTCAGCCGCAGTTCGGCGTCCTTGTCAAAGGTATTGATATTATCGTTTTGAAAAAATACACCGACCCCGTGGCGGAGCAGCTCGCGCGTATAGCGGATACTGTCCAGCGTATTGCGGGCAAAGCGGCTGATTTCCTTGGTAACGATCAAATCAAATTTACCCTGTTCGGCATCCTCGATCATCTGCAGAAACTGCTCCCGTTTGGCAACCGAGGTGCCCGAGATGCCTTCATCCACATATCCGCCGGCGAATGTCCAGTTCGGGTTGCTGCGGATAAACTCCTCATAAAAGCGCCGCTGGTTATCCAGGCTGTTCAGCTGTTCGTCTTTTTCGGTCGACACACGGGCGTAATAGGCCACGGCGATCTTCATCTCAAAAATGCCGCGGCCCTGCGCCAGAAGGTCGTCCAGCTTGCGGACGTCCATTGCTACCTCCTACATCAAATCGTTCCCTTTTGCTTTTATTGTACCGCTTCCGTGCATGTTCGTCAACTTTTTGGCCTGCAAGCGCCGTATAAAATCATGTTCTTCGCGGGAAATATGCCCACCCCTGAACATTTCAT
This sequence comes from Candidatus Agathobaculum stercoravium, assembly GCA_019113065.1. Classification (GTDB taxonomy): domain Bacteria; phylum Bacillota; class Clostridia; order Oscillospirales; family Butyricicoccaceae; genus Agathobaculum; species Agathobaculum stercoravium. The sequence continues at coordinate 7,356 of DXIC01000135.1, read as the reverse complement.
CGTTGAGGGCCAAAATCTGGTACACCTGTCCCCGCCGCATATTGTCATCCATGGGAAATTCCTCCTTCCGTCATCCAGTATGGACATGGCTTGCCCGCTTCATACGCAAGCTTGCCGCCGCTGCGCTGAATGATCCGCTTGCAGGCAGCGGCCTCCTGCGGCGCGTAAAGCAGGACAGCAAGTGCTACCCACATGCATCCTCTTTCCGCAGCAAGTTAAACAAACGCCCGGAAGCTCGTGCTTCGTAAAAAGCAGCCATACTCAATCCTCCCCAATCGCGATCTTCCATTTGTAAATGCCCAATGTTTTCCAATAGCGGCAAAAAAAATTCCAACCGCTTTACGAACATCCGTCCTTTCATCTGCGATTTGGTTGCTAATTCCCGAATCAATATCCTTCCATCTGTAAAACGCAAAAAAGACCCAAGGCTTTTTGCCTTGAGTCTCTTTTATCCCATTTTTTGTGGCGGAATTGGTACATTTTTCGCGTGAGGAAAACAATTCTTCTAGCGCTTACAGCTTCGCCAGCTCCTGTGCGATCAGCTTGTTAATCACCTGCGGGTTGCCCTGGCCCTTGGAGGCCTTCATGCACTGGCCCACAAGGAAGCCGGTGACGTTCTTGCCCGCCTTGAAGTCGTTTACCGCCTTTTCGTTCTTGGCGATGACCTCCTGCACAATGGCGAGGATCGCGCCCTCGTCGGACACCTGCTTGAGGCCCATGCGCTCAACAATCGCCTCGACCGTCTCGTCGGTCTCAAACATCGCGGGCAGCACCTTCTTGCCCGCCGCGCCCGAGATCGTGCCCGCCTCAATGAGCTTCACCAGATCGATCAGCTTGTCCGCGGTCAGCTTGGTGTCAGGCAGCTCTACGCCCTTGTCGTTCAGGTACTTGGAAATATCGGACAGGATCCAGTTTGCCGCCGCCTTGGGCTTGACCGACTTTGCCGCCGCATCGAGCAGCTCCGCCTTGGCAAAGCTGTCCGAGATCAGGCGCGCCTCCATAGGGGTCATGCCGTACTCATTCAGGTAACGCTCGTAACGGGAGATCGGCAGCTCGGGGATCTCGCTCTCGATTTTGTGCATCCAGTCATCGTCGATCTCGACTGCGATCAGATCCGGATCCGGGAAATAACGGTAGTCCTGCGCGTCCTCCTTGGTGCGCATGACCGTGTTCTTGAGCTTAACGTCGTCCCAGCGGCGGGTCTCCTGCTGGATCTCGCCGCCATTCTCCAGCACCTCGATCTGGCGGGCGACTTCATAGTCGATCGCGCGCACCGCGCCCGAGAACGTGTTGATATTCTTCATCTCCACGCGGGTGCCCAGCTCCTCCGAGCCTTCCGGGCGGATGGAGACGTTGACGTCGCAGCGGATCGAGCCTTCCTCCATCTTACAGTCGCAGATGTCGAGATAGGACAGCGTGGTCTTGATCATTTCAAGGAATTCCTTGGCCTCGGCCGAGGAGTGCAGGTCGGGCTTGGTGACCATCTCGATCAGCGGCACGCCGCAGCGGTTGAAGTCGACGACCGTGCCGTCGATTTCATCGTGCAGCAGCTTGCCCGCATCCTCCTCAAAGTGGATGCGCTCGAGGCGGCAGGACTTCTTCTCGCCGTCTACGTAGAAAAACACCTCGCCCTTCTCGCAGATCGGGACATCGAACTGGGAGATCTGATATGCCTTGGGCAGGTCAGGATAAAAATAGTTCTTGCGGTCGGCCTTGCACAGGCGGTTGACCGTGCAGCCGGTGGCCAGGCCCATCTTGGCTGCGTAGTGCACGACCTGCCTGTTGAGCACGGGCAGCGCGCCCGGCATGCCGGTGCAGACCGGGCAGGTATGGGTATTGATCGGCGCGCCGAACGAGGTCGAGCACGAGCAGTAGATCTTGCTCTTGGTGGACAGCTCCGCGTGCACCTCGAGGCCGATGACAGGTTGATATTTCATTTGTCGATTCCTCCCTTACAGTGCCGCGATGATGTTTTTGAGGCCGGAAGCCTGCTCAAAGGCAAGGCCGGCGTTCAGCAGCTTCTGCTCGCCGAAGCGCGGGCCGATCAGCTGCATACCGATGGGCATCTTGTTTGCGTCAAAGCCGCAGGGCTGCACAAGGCCCGGCAGGCCCGCGATGTTGACCGACACGGTGCAGATATCACCCGCGTACATCTCCAGCGGGTTGGTGGTCTTGGAGCCGATCTCATACGCTGTGGTCGGCGCAACCGGGGTCAGGATGACGTCGCACTTGTCGAACGCATTTGCAAACTCCTCGCGGATCTTGCGCTGTGCGGCGCGCGCCTTCTTGTAGTATGCGTCGTAGTAGCCCGAGGACAGCACATAAGTGCCCAGCATAATGCGGCGCTGCACCTCCGCGCCGAAGCCCTCGGAGCGGGACTTGGTGTAGAGCGCGATCACGTCGTCCCCCGCGTTCGGGGTGCGGTAGCCGTACTTGACGCCGTCAAAGCGCGCCAGATTGGAGGATGCCTCGGCGGACGACAGGATGTAGTAAATCGGCAGCGCGTACTCGACGAGCGGCAGGGAAATTTCAAATACTTCCGCGCCGAGGTTCTTATAGGTCTCGGCAGCGGCGAGCACCTTTTCGCGCACTTCGTCCGAAATGCCCGCGCCAAAGTACTCTTTCGGCAGGCCGATCTTCATGCCCTTGATGTCCGCGTTCAGATTTGCGCGCACCGAGCCCTCAAACGGGGTCTTGACCGAGGTCGAGTCGTGCAGCGGGTCATGGCCGGTGATGGCGTCGAGCAGCATCGCCGCATCCTCGACCGAGCGGCCGAACGGGCCGATCTGGTCGAGCGAGGACGCAAACGCGATCAGGCCGTAACGGGATACCGCGCCGTAGGTCGGCTTGAGGCCGACCACGCCGCAGAACGACGCAGGCTGTCGGATCGAACCGCCGGTGTCCGAACCGAGCGCAAGCGGCACTTCGCCCGCCGCAACGACTGCCGCCGAGCCGCCGGACGAGCCGCCCGGGACACAGTTCAGGCCATGCGGGTTGTAAGTCGGGTGTGCAGCGGAGTTCTCACAGGAGGAACCCATCGCAAACTCGTCCATATTCGCCTTGCCGGTCACGACCATGTCGTGTGCGGCGAGCTTTTCCATGACCGTCGCGTTGTACGGCGGCTTGAAGTTGTAGAGCATCCTGGACGCGCAGGTGGTAAGCGTCCCTTTTGTGCAGATGTTGTCCTTGATGGCGACCGGGATGCCCGCGAGCGCGGACAGTTCTTCGCCTGCGGCGCGCTTTTTGTCCACCGCCTCGGCCTGCTGGAGCGCGGACTCCTCTGCGAGGGTCACATAACCCTGTACCTTGTCATCGACCGCGCTCGTGCGGGCAAATACATCCTTCGCCAGCTCGACTGCGGAGATTTCCTTTTTGGCGAGCAGTTCGGACAGCTCGGCCGCTGTTTTTTCATAAAGTGCCATATTTCCGTCCTCCCTTTTACTCGACCACGCGCGGCACGGCTACGCCGCCCGCCTGAAAGTCCGGCGCGTTGGGCTCGATAAGCTCGTCCGGCGTGTATTCCTGAATGACCACGTCCTCGTGGAACGCATTCTTGCGCTCGGTGTCGATGACGTCGGTGATGTCGCCGAGGTCAAGCTCCGCGAGCTTGTCCACCATGCCGACAATGCCCTGCATGTCGTCCGCCAGACGGTCGAAAATGCCGCCCGTCGAATCCAGACGCGCAAGGGACGCGATGTGTTCAATTTCTTTTCGCGAAATTGCCATGTCAAACTTCCTCCTGCTGTATCATATTTTTGAATTCTTCCTCTGTTAAGACCGGGATGCCGAGCTCCGCCGCCTTTTGCAGCTTGCTCCCTGCGTTTTCCCCGGCCACTACATAGCTGGTCTTTTTGGAGACCGAGCCCGCCGCCTTGCCGCCAAGGGACTCGATCAGGTCGTTGATCTCCTTGCGGGTATAAAGCGTCAGGCTGCCGGTCGCAACGATGGTCTTGCCCGCGAGCAGGTCGCTCTTCGCGGTCTTTTCCCCGATGAAGTTGACGCCCGCCGCGCGCAGCTTTTCGATCAGCTCTTTAGACTGGTCGAGTTCGCGCCACGCGGCAATGCTCTCCGCCGTGGTCTGGCCGATGTCGCGGATCTCGGTCATCTCCTCGACCGGGGCCGCGAGCAGCGCGTCCAGGCTGCCGAAGTGGTTGCTGAGGATCTTGCCCGCCTTCTGTCCGACGTGCCTGATGCCGAACGCAAACAGCAGCCGCGACAGGTCGCGGGCCTTGCTCGCCTCGATGCCGCGGATCAGGTTGTTCGCCCAGGTGTCCACCTTTTTGCCGAGCGGCAGCAGCTGCTCGACCGTCAGGTCGTACAGATCAGCGGCGGACTTCACCAGCCCCGCATCGATCAGCTTTTGCAGGTTGCCCTCGCCGCAGCCGTCGATATCCATCGCGTCGCGCGAAGCAAAGTGCATCAGATTGCGCAGCAGCTGCGCCGGGCATGCCGCGCCCGTGCAGCGGATGGCGGCTTCCTCCTCGTCGTTGAACACCGGTGCGCCGCACACCGGGCAGAATTTTGGCATTTCATAGGGCTGCGCGTCCGCCGGGCGCTTGTCCATGTCCACCCCGATGATCTCCGGGATGATCTCGCCCGCCTTGCGCACGGAAACCGTGTCGCCCACGCGCACGTCCAGCTGGCGGATAAAGTCGCGGTTGTGCAGCGTCGCACGGGAGACCGTCGTACCCGCGAGCCGCACCGGCTCGAGCACCGCGTTTGGCGTTAAAACGCCCGTGCGGCCAACCGAGATGATAATATCCTTTAACAGCGTCTGCTTGACCTCGGGCGGGTATTTATACGCCGCCGCCCAGCGCGGGAATTTGGCCGTCGAGCCGAGCGTTTCGCGCTGCGCAAACGAATTGACCTTGACGACTGCACCGTCAATGTCAAAATCCAGCTCGCCGCGCGTCTCGCCCATGTTCTCGATCTCGCGCTGTACGTCCGCGGGGTCGGTATACACCGGATACCGCGGGCTGACCGGAAAGCCGAGCTGCTTCAGGTAGTCGAGTGACTCTGTGTGGCTGGTAATGGGCAGCTCGTCCGCGTTCTGGATGTTGAAGCAGAAGATGGACAGCCGGCGCTCTTTGGTGATCTTGCTGTCCTTCTGCCGCAGCGAGCCCGCGGCCGCGTTGCGCGGGTTGGCGAGCAGCGGCTTTTCGTGCAGCTCGAGCTCTGCGTTGAGCGCGTCGAACACGGATTTTTTCATATACACCTCGCCGCGCACGATCAGGTGCGGCGGCGCGTTTTCCAGCTTGTGCGGGATATCCTTTATGGTCTTGAGGTTCGCGGTCACGTCCTCGCCGACCTGCCCGTCGCCGCGCGTTGCGCCGCGGACAAATTCGCCGTCCACATACTCGAGCGCGACCGAAAGGCCGTCGATCTTGTACTCGACCACATATTCCGCCTGCCCCACCGCGCCCTCAACGCGGGTGTAGAACTCGGAAAGCTCGTCGAACGAAAATACGTCCTGCAGGCTCTCGAGCGGATAGGCGTGCGTGACCTTGGCAAACCGGCCGGACGCCGTGCCGCCGACCCGCTGGGTCGGGGAATCCGCGTCCGCGTATTCCGGATGTGCCGCCTCGAGTGCGCGCAGCTCGCGCTGCATCATATCATACTCGTAATCCGAAATCTCGGGCGCGTCCTGATTATAATATTTATCATTGTGATACCGCAGCTTTTCACGCAGCGCGGTGATCTGTTCGAGCGCGTCCATGCAAACATCCTTTCCAAAATCCAATACAGAATATAGTATACCAAATATTTCGCGGTTTAGAAAGGATTATTTCCTTTGTCAGCCAGCATTTTTCGCTGATGATATGCTGTATCTGCATCAGTTTTTGTTTTTGCCATCTTTCCATACCTGATATGTGTTTACAACACCGAAAAACAGAAAGCACAGGCCGAGAAACGTCCAGATTGTACCTGTCAGCACATTGCCGCCCTGAAAGCTGTATCCCCCTGCCGTACACAGCAGCAGCGTCATCACGAAAAACAGCATGGATTTTTTAATCGCTTTTCCCATCTTTATTTCTCCTCTCCCGGCCTGCACCATCCACAAAGCCATATTCCTGTTTATTATAGCACATCCGGTACGCTTCGACAATGCCCGGCACTCCCCCGCTCAGGTCTGGCCGGAGGAAGTATAGTCGCTGATCTCGCCCAGCAGGTTTGAACCCAGATCGTCGATATAGGTATACCGCTCAGGCACGGTGCCGACAATCACCGTGTCGGTCACCGGATAGCTGCTGACGATCTCGCGGTCCTCCCCGCCGAACGGTGTTAAAATGCGGAAGCCCGCGTGGATCTCAATGATGATATTATGCCGGGTCTGGTTGATGCCCGCCGCGGAAAACGCGCTGACGAATTCGGCCTCCATCTGGGTCAGGCCCGCCATGCCGATATCTACAACCGGTCCCATGCCGCTGAAAAAATTGGGCGCAAACACCGAGCCGAGCGGCACCTCAATGGTGGTCTGTTCCAGATCCTCCAACCGGTCAAACAGGCCGTTGACCAGCCGCGCCTTGATCTGCCCGATCGCAATGACATCCGTGCGCAGCGCGGTCACATGGTTTTCGCTGTCGCGCTCGAGGACAACCATATCTTCATAGGTCTCCGGATCGGAAAACACTTCGTCCTGCATCAGGTTGTTGATTTCCTGGATGGCGCTGTCCTCACAAACATTCACGGCGTACTCCATGAATACCCGGTGCATCTGCCGGGAAGTCGCAAACAGTGCAGCGCCGACGGCCGCCAGCAGGAAAACAGCAAGCACGCACTTTCGCTTTTTCCGATACCTGTGCCGCCGCATCCGCCCGCCCCCTTTGGGCAAGTATACGCACTGCGCATGAAAAAAAGAAGCACCCTTCCGGATGCTTCTTTGCGATCTGCTGTTTCTCCGAAGGATTACTCCTCGTCGTAATCGTCGTCCGCTACGAGCAGCGCGCGGATGGACAAGGAAACCTTCTTCTTCTCATCGTTGATGTCGATGATCTTCGCCTCAACCTGCTGGCCAACCTCGAGGACATCCTCCGGCTTAGCGATGCGGTGATCCGCGATCTGGGAGATGTGGATCAGGCCGTCCACGCCCGGAACGATCTCAGCGAACGCACCGAACGGCATGAACTTGAGGATCTTGACCTCGGCAACGTCGCCCACGCCATACTTGGACTTGAACACGTTCCACGGGTTGTCCTCTTCGCGCTTGTAGCCGAGGGAGATCTTCTTGTTCTCCTTATCCAGGCCGATGACGAACACCTTGACCTTGTCGCCGACATTGACAACCTCGGACGGGTGCTTGATGCGGCCCCAAGACAACTCGGAGATGTGAACCATGCCGTCCACGCCGCCGATGTC
>DXIC01000134.1 GCA_019113065.1 Candidatus Agathobaculum stercoravium | reverse complement strand
ATTCAAAGCCGTCCCGGTAACCGTTCAGACGGGCGTCGTGCGTTTCGTCGCCCTGCACGCCGGTCATGATAACGGCGGTGGGCTTTTCGATGCCGCTTGCGATGGCAGCCTTGGCCGCAGCCTCGCCGCCGGCACGCGCAGCGTCTTCGTTACCGGTGCCTACGAAGGTGGATTTCTTGTCGGACGTGAAGTCGGTATCCAGCGCAATGACAACCTTGTCGGTATTGGCAACCAGGGTTTCGGCAGTGTCGGACTGCTGCGGGCTGATAATAACAGCGTCATACTGCGGGTTGCTCAGCGTGGTCTCGATCATGTTCATCTGCTCGTCATATGCGGTGGCAGCGGACGGGGACTGGATGTCCACAGTCACGTTGCTGTGCTCTGCTTCATAAGCCTCTGCGCCTGCAATAACCTTGTTGAAGTGGCCGTCGGTGAGTTTGACGATAACGGCAACGTTGTAGCCGTCCTCCGCGGAGGTGGAGGTTTCGCCGCCCTGTGCGGCTGTTTCGCTGCCGCAGCCGGCCAGCAGGCCAATGCACATCGTGCTTGCAAGCACCATCGATAATACTCTCTTCTTCAACATGTCACTCAAACCCTTTCTTTCGTCTTTTCGTTTTCATTTCTGCCATAGGCCTGCTATCTGTCCGTTTGGCCAATAGCATTCTGGCCTGGAATACTTAGATCAGTGTCTTACCACCTGCAATAGTCACTGTAACACCAGTGATATAATCGGCGCGACCACCGGCAAGGAATGCCATCAAATCGGCTACCTCCTCGGGCTGACACATTCTCCCCAGCGCAACGCCGCTGGTCAATTCGCGTTCATACTCTTCCGGGGTTTTGCCTTCAACGAGCGAACGCTTCTGGAACACGTCCTGTACCATTTCCGTATCAACGTAACCCGGACAAACAGCTGTAACAGAAATACCGTACTGGGCATACTCCAAGCCCAGCACCTGCGTCATGGAGTTGATACCTGCCTTGGATATGGAATACACGCCGTTAGCGGATTCACCGATCTTAGAGGCCTGCGATGAAATCGTAACAATATGGCCCCTGGATTTGCCGGAATCCCTGAGCTGCCTGGCAAACAACTGGCTTAGTATCCAAACGCTTCGCAAGTTAATATTGATAACACGCTCCCACTCTGGAAGTGTCAGGTCAATCATATACTTTGCAACGGAAATCCCGGCGCAATTTGCCAGCACATCTACAACACCGATTTTGTCATTGACATCATCCATAAACTGCGTACAGGCATCTGCATTGCTGATATCAACTGCATACGCATAGGTGTTTACACCGTATTGGGCTGCAATCTCTTTTGCAGACTTTTCAAGCAGTTCTTTATTGATATCTACCATCACAACGTCTGCACCGTATTCAGCGAATTTAGCTGCACTCGCTCTCCCGATACCTCTTGCTGCACCGGTTACGGCGCAAAGCCTGCCTTTGTAATTTTCTCCCATTATAAATCTCCTTTTCAGAAAAAGACTTTTGGACTCGAAGGATTCAATCCGGTTCGAAGCGCAACAAATTACTCCAAATACGGCCGATTTGGGAAGAGAATTGCGGTTTTTCGCTCCATTTCTTGATTGCAAGCCTATTATATGTTATCATAAACAAAAAACCAAGCTCCGTGGTTGTCCTAATCCATTCAAAAATTGCTTTCATCAGGAGGTGCCCTATGCATAAACTCGAAGACGGCATCCATCTGGATGTTTCCGAAATCTATTTTTTGCAGCCTTCCCAATTTGCAGAGGATTCCCTGTACTATTTGCAGCACCTTGGTGTTTTTGAATGCGATACCCGTTATGTCGTCACCCACCCCTACTGGGAGTCGATCCAGATCCTTTTCATCGATGAAGGGGAATTGGAGGTCGCCTTCCGCGATGAAATGTTTGTTGCAAAAAAGAACGACATTGTCATACTGGATTGCCGGTATGAGCATATTTACCATGCCCAGAGCAATTTCAAATTCCATTACGTCCATTTCGCCGGAAGCAGCTCTTTTGAATACGTCTCCCTGCTTTACGAGCTCAACCAGAGCGCGCTGCTGGAAAACGCCTGCACCGACACGCTGAACAGCGCATTCCAGAACCTGCGGTCGCTGGCGCGCTCGCAGACCAATGCGCAGAATGAGCACCGCATTTCGGTATACCTGCATATGGTCCTGTGTGAGCTGGCGGAATCCTGTTACAGTATCCCTGCCACGGCAAATGAACTGATTACACAATCCATCCGGTTCATGGAGGAGCACATTACAGAAAGCGTTTCCCTGGACGAGATTGCAGCGCACATCAATCTCAGCAAATATTACTTCAACCGCCTGTTCAGCAAACATATCGGCATGACGCCGCACCGGTATTTCACCAACCTGCGGATCCAGCGCGCCAAGCGCCTGCTGATGACGACCAGCGCCAGCGTGGAGGAGGTATCTGCGCAGTGCGGATTTGACAATTCCTCCAACTTTATCCGCCTGTTCAGGCAGCGCACCGGCATGACCCCGACCGCGTTCCGCAAGATCCCGTTTTGACAGTCCGGCCGCCCGTCCGGGCGGCAAAAAAGCGGGGCGCAGCCGTATGCATCCCAACAAAGCACAGGCGGCAGTTCATCGGAACTGCCGCCTTTCTGCACACAAATATCAGAAAGCAACAAAGCGCTTACTTGCTGATGGTCTGCTTGAGCGCATCCACCGAGGTCTGCACACCCGCCTCGGTAGACATGGTGAAGTCCTCCATCTCCAGCGAAACGACGCCGTTGTAGCCCATCATGCGGACAACGGAGAAGAACTCCTTCCACCACTGCAAATCCTTGCCGCAGCCAACCGCCACATAGTTCCAGGTGCGGTTTGCGGTATCATGTACGTCCTTCCACTCGGTCAGGCCGTTGACATCCGCCATGCCGCGCTCGATGCGGGTATCCTTGCCGTGTACATGGTAGATCGCACCCTTGAGCGCACGCGCAGAGCAGATCGGGTCCGCGCCGTAGGCGATCAGGTGGGACGGGTCGAGGTTGATGCCGATGATATCGTCGCCCACCGCGTTGCGCAGGTGCCAGAAGGATTCCGGATTGTGCACCATCATGCACGGGAACTCCTCGATGGCGATTTTCTCCAGGCCATGCTCATGGCAGAAGGCCACAAATTCCTTCCACCACGCGACCGTAACCTTCCACTGATAATCCACAGTGGGCTGCATATAGGCCGTCATGGTAACGGACGAAGTGATCCAGTTCGGCGTTACGTCGTTTTCGCTGCCGCCCGGCAGGCCGGACATGCAGACGATTTTCTTCACGCCCAGCTTTTCCGCCAGCAGCACGCAGTCATACATGGACTGGGCATACTGCTTGCCGGTTTCGCAAGGCCACAGCGGGTTGCACGAGGTGTTGAGCGCCGAAATGCGCATGCCGCGCTTTTCCAGCTCCGCCATATAGGCTTCGCGCTTGCCCTCGTCCGCAAGCAGCTCAGCGGTCGGGCAGTGCGTGCGTGCGCCCCAGCCGCCGGCGGTCATCTCTACCGCGTCAATGCCAAGGCTTTTTACCTTATCCAGCATATCGGTATAGGACAGATCAGCATAAACGTCGGTGCAAATTGCAAGTTCCATATGAATACCTCCTGTGTATTGCGGGGTGCGCGCTTGCCGGCGCACCCCATTGAAAAAAGAGAGAAGAGAAAATTGGTTTACTTCTGGTAGAATGCAGGCATCTGCTCATATACGACCGGCACAATGGTCTGGGTGTCGCGCGCCTTGGAAGCGGCGGCCGCAGCGACCTGGCAGCAATAGCCGTCCCAGGCGGAGGGACCGTCTACGCGGCCTTCCTTGCATGCATTGATCCATTCCTGGAATTCCACATTGTATGCCTCTACAAAGCGGGTGGACCAGTCTGCGTCGACTGCGTTGCCGCGCACCGTGTTTGCCAGGACCTCGATGGTCGCGGGCTTGGGCAGGTTGAGGATCGCGTCCTCGCAGACGACTTCGCAGCGGATGTCGTAGCACTGGCCGTTGCAGACAAAGGATTCCACGTCAATGCGCACGCCGGATTCCGTGGTCAGGATCATGGTCTGCGGGTCGTGCAGACCCTTCTTGGCCTTGCGGGTGGACTTGCCGTAACGCACCTCGGCGCTGACATAATTCTCGCCAAGCAGCCAGCGGAGCACGTCGATCTCATGTACCATGGAGTTTTCCACCGCAGAGGAGTTGTCCCACGGCTCGGTGATATCCGCATTGCGGTGCGCGCAGTGCAGCAGCAGCGGCTCGCCGTATTTGCGGCTCTGGATCGCTTCCTTCAGCTGGCGGTAACCCGGATCGTAGCGGCGCATAAAGCCGACCTGTACCAGCTGCCTGCCTGCCTCAAGCTCTGCGGCGATGATGCGCTTGCAGGCTTCCGCAGTCGGTGCGAGGGGTTTTTCGCAGAAAACGTATTTGCCTGCCTTGACCGCTTCAACAACATACTGCTCATGGTAGGCGTCGCTGGTGGTTACAATGACTGCGTCGATGTCCGCCTTGGCGATCATCTCCTCGCCGGTTTCGTATGCCTGTAACCCGTACTTTTCCGCAACGCTCTTACAGAACTCCTTGTTTGCATCTGCGCAGGCAATCACCTTTGCGCCAGAAAGCTTGTGGTTGATGCGCTCAATATGGGTGCGGCCGATGGCGCCGGTGCCGACCAATCCGATTTTTAATTCTTGCATTTTGCTTTCCTCCATTGACAGATCGTGTTTTGCGGACGGCTTTGGCGCCGCCCATGGGTCAGGTTGGTGATCGTGGATTTGTGATGCCCTGCTTGCTGAAACTGGTCTTTGCTGCTGCCCTGCGATGGCCATGGGCAAGACAGTGCTGCAGCTTTTATCCGGATATTGGATGGCGTTTTATCCGGAAATTTGCCGCAATCGCGGAGTCAGTACTGTTCGCAAATGCATCTGAATTGTAAGAAAAAATGATGTTTTCTTACTTTTTCCTGTTGCAAGCATATTATATGGTAACATGGGCAAAAAACCAAGCTCTATAATTGTCCTATTCTATTCAAAAAGTGCTTTTAAAAAACATGCCCGGATGAGCGGCGGCTGACGGCAGGGACGCACCGGGCAACCCGCCCGGCTGTTCCGCTCTGCGGAAAATATGGGAAGGCTTCAGGATGTATTTCGGTTTGATCGCCCTGTTTGGTGAGTTTGTCACGGAAGACTGCAAGCCGGCCGGGTATACTATATACAAACAGATGAAAGGAGCTGCTACGATGGCTGTAATCAATATGCATGCGGATCAGTTCCGCGAAATGAC
>DXIC01000133.1 GCA_019113065.1 Candidatus Agathobaculum stercoravium | reverse complement strand
GGGGCCGTAGTCCCAGCTGTTGGCCAGGCCGCCGTAGATCTCGCTGCCGGGATAGATGAACCCGCGGTTTTTGCACAGGTTGACGATCATGTCCAAGGTCTTTTCACTGTTTTTCATACTGTACTCCCTCCGCGCGGCTGGCTGCCGCGCAAGCTCAGGCCCCACCCCGATGGTGCGGCGCAATAGGCATATTATAGCACAGGTTGGCGCGGGTGGGAAGAGGTCAAACAAGCTGCCGCGCAATGGCTTTGGCAAGGGCGAGCATCGTGTCGCGGCCGCGTAAAGCGGGGTCGGCGGCTGAAATCCGGGCCAGCTCAGCCATGACCCGCGCGGCCTTGCGCGCCGGGATGCCGATGCGGGCCAGATCCTCAAGCCGCACCGGGGGCGGCGGGTCCTGCCGGCCGAAATGTTTGAGCGCATAGGGGTTGTGGCCGTAAATGAAGGTGGTGTGTTTCATGGGAAAGTCCTTTGACGCGCCCGGCAGGCGCTGGAATGTACAATTGGGGCGGGGCAAATGGTTTCAGGGGGATGGTGCACGGGGCAGTTGGAGGGCTGCGTTTGCATTTTACCCAACCGGCACACCCAAATTCTATACGTTTTGCCAGAAAATTTGAAAAAACAGTTTCCTTTGCCCGCAAAACATACTATAATTATAGCATCTTCCAGCAACGAATCAAGCCGGCCGCAGCGCGGCCGCTGTATGAGGTGAGGTATCGATGGCCTATTTTTCTACCTATGACCCCAAACTGCTCGAAGGGGTGTCCCATGTTCACCTGATCGGCTGCGGCGGGTCGGGCATGTATCCGCTGATCCAGATTTTGCACAGCCGCGGGCTGACCCTCTCGGGCTCCGATGTGGAGGAGACCAAGATTACGGCGGCCGAGCGCGCGATGGGGATGACTGTTTCGATCGGGCATGACGCGGCCAACCTCGGCGATGCGCAGCTTGTCGTCTACAGCGCGGCGATCCACCCCGGCAACCCGGAGCTTGACGCCGCCCACGCCCGCGGCATCAAGACGGTGGAGCGCAGCGTGCTGCTGGGCTATGTCAGCCGGCTCTACCCGCAGAGCGTCGGGGTGGCCGGCACCCACGGCAAAACCACAACGACCGGCATGATTACGACGATGCTTGAGCTGGCCGGCCATGACCCGGCCGCCGTCATCGGCGGCAAGCTGCCGCTCATCGGCGGCTACGGCAAGGCGGGCCACGGCAGCGCGGCCGTTATCGAGGCCTGCGAATTCAGTGAGACCTTCCTGCAGCTGACCCCGTTTATCGGCGTGATCCTGAACATCGACCACGACCACCTTGATTACTATGGCACGATGGGGCGGCTCAAGCTCGCGTTCCAGAAGTTTGCGCTGCTTTCCCGCACCGTTGTCTTCAATATGGATGACCGCAACACCCTCGACGTCGTCAATTCGATCGACCGGCCGGTGCTCTCCTTCGGCATTGAGGAGGAAGCCCGATTCCGCGCGGTCAACATCCGAGAATATCGCCCCGGTTTTTATGAGTTTGATGTCAACGAGCTTGAAGACCATTTCGCCCACCTGAAGCTTGGCGTGCCGGGCTACCACAACATTTATAACGCGCTTGCAATGTGCTGCTGTGTGCGGCCGCTGGGGCTTACCCCCGCCGACGCCGAGCGCGCCGCGGCCGAATTCAAGGGCACCGGCCGCCGGTTTGAGGTCAAGGGCGAGTGCAACGGCGCCGTCGTCATTGACGACTACGCCCACCACCCGGCCGAGATGGCCGCCACCTTAAAAACCGCGCGGCAGATGGGCTATGACCGGATCATTGCGGTGCACCAGCCCTTCACCTATTCCCGCACCAAAGAGCTGATGGACGACTTTGCCGAGGTTCTCAAGACCGCCGATATCGCCGTGCTGCTGCCGATTATGGGCAGCCGCGAAGTGGACGACGGCAGCGTCAGCACCGAAGAACTTGCCGCCAAGGTGCCGGGCAGCGTCGTCGTTGACGGGCTCGAATCCGCCGCCGCCTGGGTCAAAGCGAACGCCAAACAGGGCGACCTCGTTGTCTGCATGAGCTGCGGGGATCTGTATAAGGCGGCGGATATGATGGTGAGCGGCTGAAAGCCGAAATGAGAAAGAATAAAGAATAAAATTGGTGTCCCGACGCCCCACAGGCGCGTTTTGGAGTGACAACCGCCGCACAGCGGCGGCTCTTAGGCCGGAGATTGCCCCGCGTGGCCTTGCCGTGCCGCGAACCTCTCCGGGCCGGATCAATCCGGCCTTACAGTCTCTACAAATCATTGTCTACCGCCAAAAATTGAACGTGCGCCTGCGGTGCGGTTTGAAAGCGTTCAGGGGAAAGACTCTCTCCGTTCTTTCAAACCCGCATCGCGGGCGCACATTTTTATGGCAAGTGAGGCCGCGGCCGATCAGGTCGCGTCGTCTGTCCAAAGAAGGGACGCATAATCGGGGGCGGCGGATAGGCTCTGGCTGTTTTCGCGCAATAGGGTGTCGAGTTCTTCGCTGCGGGAGATCGGGTAGAAGTAGACTTCCTCGATATCCCGCGCTCCCTGCAAGATGGTCAGGTCAGACGCGCCATACCAACGGTCTTTCAACAGGCCGTTGCGCAGGTTTTCAAGCGCACGAACCTGGCTGTCCCAGACGCTGACGCCGACCGTGAAGAAGACGGCCTCCCGCCCGCCGACCTCAGCGCGCACGCCGCTCATCGTCGTGTAAGCCAGGCCGCCTTCGAGCCAGGCGTGCAGCGAACCGTCCTCCCGCAGCACGACCTCCTCGATGGCATCAGCCGGGATATCCCGAATCTGCCCGCCGGCCCCGCCACGATAGCCGAGCAGCAGCGCCAGGGTCAGCACTGCGGCCGCCAGCGCGATGGCGATCCACCGCACCACCAGCCGGCGGCGCAGCAGGCGCAGCGCAACGGCGTCGGCCCGCTGCTTTTCGGCCTCCACAGCCCGGGCGGTGGGCTCGGCCGCGAGCGCGGCGAGCGCGGCGCGGCAGCTTTCGCAGCCGGCCAGGTGCTCTTTCAGATCGGCGGCGGTCTGCGGGTCGCAGACTTCATCTTTGTACAGCGGCAGCAGATCCCTCACAAGGTAGCAGGGCAGTTTCATTCTAAAGCCTCCTTCAGTTTGGTCTTCGCGCGGTAATAGGTCACCCGCGCCCAGCTCTCGGTTTTGTTGAAGAGAACCGCGATATCGGCAAACGACAACTCGCCGTAAGCCCGCAGCCAGAACACTTCACGGTAAGGATCGGGCAGAGCGTGCAGCGCGCGATGGATGCGCAGCAGCCCCTCCCGGCTTTCGAGCGCAGCGCCCGGTGGCGGGGCCGGGTCGGGCAGGGACGGGGTGGTTTCGGCGTCGGGCAGTGGGGCTTCCCGTTTGTGTTTGCGCGTGTAGCTGTACAGCGTGTTTTTGGCTATGCGGCAGAGCCAGACGTTCAGCGGGCAGCGCCCGTCAAACGAATCCAGCGCGCGCAGCGCCTTGAAGAAGGTTTCCTGGGTCAGCTCTTCGGCCAGATCTTCATTTTGGCACAGCGTGAACAGATAAGCGTGCACCGCATGGCGATAGCGGGTGTACACCGCCGCAAAATCCTCCATCGCAACACCACCTCCTCTTTCCAGCAAATTTTCAAAACGCCTTTGTCCAATAGACGCACGAAGGGTCAAAACGTTACAGAGGAAACGACTTTTTTGCAAAAGCAACGCCCCGCGGTGCCAAATGGCCGCGGGGCGTTGCTTTATGGGAATTCAGGCTTAATCCGTCTCCGAGAACTGATCCTTGCCGACGCCGC
This sequence comes from Candidatus Agathobaculum stercoravium, assembly GCA_019113065.1. Lineage (GTDB taxonomy): Bacteria > Bacillota > Clostridia > Oscillospirales > Butyricicoccaceae > Agathobaculum > Agathobaculum stercoravium. Next base: position 9,777 of record DXIC01000133.1, on the reverse strand, counting down.
ACAGCGGGCAGACCCAGGTGTCGGGCACGTCGGCCCAGACGGTGCCGGGGGCGACGCCGTTATCGGGATCGCCGGCCGCCTCGTCGTAGATATAACCGCAGACATCGCAGATATAACGCTTCATGGGGGAATTCTCCTTTCGTGGTTGTAGTATCCGCCGGGAGGGCGGCCATTCAATAATTCATAATGTCCTTGACCGTGCCCGACATTGAGAAGAGTTTGGCCGAAAGATGATCGAGATAGACAATGCCGAGCTTAAGACCGCTTTCCTCATTGTAAATATCGGCCAGCTGGGGCATTTGCAGGAAAGCGGCTTCCTGCGCTTCGGGCGTATTGTCAAAGTTGGCGGTGCCCTGGATGCGCAGCCACTCGCCGCGGTCGTTGCAGGCGCAGAGCTCAAGGTTGGTGTTGTCCAGCAGCTGCTTGTAGGCGGCTTTGTGTTTGCCGATGCCAAGGCAGAGATGGCCGTTATACCACATGGCAAAGCCGAGCGGCCGCACGCGGGGCAGATAGCCGTCCACCGTGGCCAGGTAGAAGGTCGGGTTGTCCTTCAAAAATTGCATGATTTCTTCGTTTGGCTGCATACAAATCCCTCCTTCGTCTCTATACATATTATAGCCCAACCAGGGGGTTATTGCAAGGTTTTGAGCGCGGCCAGGATGCGGGCGGCAGCTTCCTTGGTGCGGTCGGCGTCACCGAAGGCGGTCAGACGGAAGTAACCCTTGCCGCAGGGGCCGAACCCTTCGCCCGGGGTGCCGACGACATGGGCGGTATCAAGCAGCCAGTCAAAGAACTCCCAGCTGCCCATGCCGGCGGGGCATTTCAGCCAGAGATAGGGGCTGTTCTTGCCGCCGCAGTACCAGACGCCCGCCTCGTCAAGCGCCGACGCGATGACGGCCGCGTTGCGGCGGTAGTAATCGAGGTTGTGTTGGATCTCCTGCATGCCTTCGGGGCTGAACACGGCCTCGGCCGCGCGCTGGACGATGTAGGCGACGCCGTTGAACTTGGTGGTCTGGCGGCGCAGCCACATCTTGTTGAGCTTGCCGTCCATCAGCGCCTGCGGGACGACCGTCCAGCCGCAGCGCGTGCCGGTGAAGCCCGCCATTTTGGAGAACGAGCAGAACTCGATCGCGCAGGTCTTTGCACCCTCGATCTCGTAGATCGAACGGGGAAGGTTCTCGTCCTCGATGAAGCATTCATAAGCCGCGTCATACAGGATGACTGCGCTGTTCGCATTCGCATAGTCTACCCACGCCTTGAGGCCCGCACGGTCGTATGCCGCGCCGGTCGGGTTGTTGGGCGAGCAGAGATAGATGATGTCCGCCTTGACCGAAGCGTCCGGCAGCGGCAGGAACCCGTTGGACTCGTTCGCATCCATGAACAGAACCTTGCGGCCCGCCATGACGTTGGTGTCAACGTATACCGGGTAGACCGGGTCGGGGATGAGCACGGTGTTGTCCGCGCCGAAGATGTCGAGGATGTTGCCGAGGTCGCTCTTGGCGCCGTCCGAGATGAAGATCTCGTTGGTGTCGAGGGTGACGCCGTGGGTCTTGTAGTAGCCGACAAGCGCCTCGTGCAGGAAGCCGTAGCCCTGCTCGTCGCCGTAGCCGTGGAAGGTCTCCTGCCTGGACTGATCCTCAACCGCTGCATGCAGCGCGTCGATGACCGCCGGCACGAGCGGGCGGGTCACGTCGCCGATGCCCAGACGGATGATGTCCGCTTCCGGGTGCGCGGCGGAATACTCGTTGACCTTGCGCGCAATGGTGGAGAACAGATAGCTCTGCTCGAGATTGTCGTAATTCTGATTAATCTGCATGGTTTTTGCTCCTTTTCAGCGATGCTGCGACAAACGCCTTGAACAGCGGATGCGCACGGTTGGGACGGGACTTGAACTCGGGGTGGAACTGCACGCCGATGTAGAACGGATGCTCCGGGATCTCGACGGTCTCCACGAGCTCGCCCGTGGGGGAGGTACCCGTGATCAGCATGCCTTTGCTTTCGATCTGCTCACGGAAATTGTTGTTGAACTCATAGCGGTGGCGATGGCGCTCGGAGATCATCTCCGCGCCGTAAGCCGAGGCCATGATGGTATCCGGGCGGATCTTGCACGGATATGCGCCCAGACGCATGGTGCCGCCCTTTTTGGAGATGCCCTGCTGGCTCTCCATCAGGTCGATGACCGGATGGGTGGAATCCGGGTCGAACTCAGAGGAGTTCGCGTCCTCAAAGCCCAGCACATTGCGGGCATAGCTCATGACTGCGATCTGCATGCCGAGGCAGATGCCGAAGTAGGGGATACCCTGCGTGCGGGCATAGTTCGCCGCGCAGATCATACCCTCTACGCCGCGGGGGCCGAAGCCGCCGGGCAGGATGATGCCGTCGACCTCGCCGAGCAGCTTGTCCACGGTGGAATCGTTGATTTCCTCGGAATCCACCCAGTCGATGTCGACAAAGCAGCCGGTTTCGTAGCCGCCGTGCTGCAAAGCTTCTGCGACAGAGAGGTACGCGTCGTGCAGGCGGACATATTTGCCGACCAGCGCGATCTTGACATGATCCTTGCGCGCTGCGATGCGCTCAAGCATGGCGACCCAGTCGCTCATGTCGCCCTTGGGCGCGCCGATGGACAGCTCACGGCACACGATGTCGGACAGGTGGCTCTCCTCGAGCATCATGGGCGCCTGGTACAGCACGGGCAGCGTGCGGTTCTCGATGACGCAGTCCGGCTGCACGGTGCAGAACATGGAGATCTTGCGCTTGATGTCGTCGTCCATCGGCTGATCGACGCGGGCGACGATGATGTCCGGGGAAATGCCCAGGCCGCGCAGCTCCTTGACAGAGTGCTGGGTGGGCTTGGACTTGGGCTCGTTCGAGCCCGAGATGAACGGGACCAGCGTTACATGGATGAACAGGCAGTTGCGGCGGCCGACCTCGGTCGCCACCTGGCGGATGGCCTCGAGGAAGGGCTGGGACTCAATGTCGCCCGTGGTGCCGCCGATCTCGGTGATGACCACGTCCGCCGAGGTCTTTTTGCCGACCGAGTAGATGAACGACTTGATCTCGTTGGTGATATGCGGGATGACCTGCACGGTCTCGCCCAGATATTCACCGGCGCGCTCCTTGTTGAGCACGTTCCAGTATACCTTGCCGGTGGTCAGGTTGGAGAATTTGTTGAGGTCCTCGTCGATAAAGCGCTCGTAGTGGCCGAGGTCGAGGTCGGTCTCCGCGCCGTCGTCGGTGACGTAAACCTCGCCGTGCTGGAACGGGCTCATCGTGCCCGGGTCAACGTTGATGTACGGATCGAGCTTCTGAGCCGCGACCTTGAGGCCGCGGCTTTTCAGCAGGCGGCCGAGGGATGCAGCGGTGATGCCCTTGCCCAGACCGGAGACTACGCCGCCGGTCACGAAGATGTACTTTGTCATATCTCGATTTCCCCCTTAAATACAGTAGTGGCCGCGCCCGTCATGAACACGGTCTCATCGGTGTAGCGCACGGTCAGGTCGCCGCCGCGCAGGTGTACGGTGATATCCTCGTCCTTGGCCGCGTACCCCATGAGGACAGCCGCAACGCCGACGGCACATGCGCCCGTACCGCAGGCCCAGGTCTCGCCTGAGCCGCGCTCCCACACACGCATTTTCAAACTGCCGTCCGGCAGGACATTCACAAACTCGGTGTTGACGCGTTCCGGGAACAGCGCGTGATGCTCAAACTTGGGGCCGATCCGCGCAAGGTCGAGCCCGTCGATGTCCTCGGTCAGGAAGATGACGCAGTGCGGGTTGCCCATGGAAACGCAGGTGATGTGATATACCTTTTCGTCTACCACGAGCGGCGCGCCGATCACGCTGTCGCCTTCCATATCCACCGGGATGTCCTGCGGCGCGAGGATCGCCGCGCCCATATCCACGCGCGCAGAAAGCATTTTGCCGTCTTTTACGGCGAGTTCAAGCGTCTTGACGCCCGAAAGCGTGTCAACCTTGACTGTGGTGCGGCCGCCCGTCATGCCGTTGTCGTACAGGTATTTGCCCACGCAGCGGATGCCGTTGCCACACATCTTGCCCTCCGAGCCGTCGGCGTTGAAGATGCGCATCTGCGCGTCCGCCTTGTCCGAAGGGGAGATCAGGATGATGCCGTCGCCGCCGATGCCGAAATGCGGCTCGCTCAGCCGGACGGACAGTTCCTCGGGGTTGGGTACCGTCTGGTCGAAACAGTTGAAATAGATATAGTTGTTGCCGCAGCCGTGCATTTTGGTGAAGGACAGCTTCACGCGGTTTCCCTCCTTAATCCAAAAAACTAACAAAAAATGGTATATGAGCGGGGGTTTACCGTTCCTACGCTCATACACCATTTAGTATACCATATTCCTGCGGAAATTTCTCTACCGAATTGCAAAAAAGGGGGAAAATTTTGTCGCCTGGGTGCGTGCGGTTTTGGGCGGTATCGCACAAAACACGGGATCAGGAGGGCGTTTCCCCGCCGATGATGGCTTCGGCGATCTCGCGCTTGGTGCGCCGCCGTTTCATTGCCTGCTGTTCGATATAAGCATGCGCCTCCGGCTCGGTCATGGCGCAGCACTCGATCAGCAGGCATTTTGCGCGGTCGACTGCGCGGATGTCCTCAATGCGCTGCTGCAAACGGCGGTTTTCGCTTTGCAGGCCGGTCAGCCGCCGGCGCGCGGCATGCGTCAGGCGCAGCGCCTGTGTAAACAGCACGCGCGAGAGCGGCTTGGGCACGACCATTACGCCGTCGTCCTCGACCTTTTCGGCAACGCTGTCGGCGATTTCCGCCTTGGCGAGCAGGATGACGCCGGAAAGTGTGTCGTGCGCCGCAGCCTGCGCCATTTCGTGGCCGAATTCATCGGACAGGGGCGTGTTGACCAGCACAAGATCAAACACACCGTCCAGCAGCGCGCGCCGCGCCTCCGCCCCGGAGGACGCAAAGCAGCATTGTGCCTGCACGCCGCAGGAGACAAGGAACTGCGCAAGCATGGTATGGGATTTTTCCGTTGTGGAAACGATCAGGATGCGTTCCAATCAGCGTCCCCTCCTTTCGGGCAGTCAGTATTGCGGTCAGGTTTTAGACCGGGTCAATACCGCTCGAAATAGAGGGCGCGTTCGGCCGCAGTGCGGTCGTCTGCAAGGGCAATGCGGTCGTGCTCGGCCTGCTTGGCGGCAAAAAACGCATCGCGCGCCTTGGCAGGCAGATAACGGGCGATGAATTCGCTGCTTTCTGCACAGCGGATCGCATCGCACAGCGAGCAGGGGAGGGCTTCGTACTGCGCGCGCACCGCGTCTGGGGCGGTGAACAGGTTTTCGTCGCAGGCGGGCGCGAGCGGGAGCTGCTCCGCAATGCCGTCCAGACCCGCGTGGATCAGCAGGGCAAACACGATATAGGGGTTGATGCAGCCGTCAAACGCGCGCACCTTCATGCGATTGGCCTGCCCGCCGCTTGCGAGCGGCACCGCGATGAGCGGCGAGCGGTTCTGGTGCGACCAGGTGATGTACTTGGGCGCTTCGTATTCGCCCAGCCGCTGGAAGGAATTGGTCAGCGGATTGCCGAAAATCGTCATTTCCGCCGCGCGCCGCAGGATGCCCGCGACAAAGCTGCGCCCTTCCGCAGACTGGTCAAAGGACGGATGGAACAGGTTTTTGCCGTCCCTGGTGATCGAGATGGACAGATGCAGGCCGCTGCCCGGGGCGCTCGGCAGGGGCTTGGGCAGGAAGGAGGCAAACAGCCCGCTGGACGAGGCCATGGACTTGACCACCCATTTGAAGGTGACGAAGTTATCCGCCGCCTCAAGCGCCTCGGCGTAGCGGAAGTCTACTTCGTTCTGGCCGGGGCCCTGCTCGTGGTGGGAGGACTCGGGCTGGATGTTCATTTCCTCGAGCGTCAGGCAGATCTGTCGGCGCACGTTTTCCGCCTTGTCGAGCGGGGCAACGTCAAAGTATTCGCCGTGGTCGTGCGGGATGGTGGTGGGGTGGCCGTTTTCATCCAGCTCGAACAGGTAGAACTCGCTTGCCGTGCCCATGGTGATGGCGTAGCCCGCGCGCCGCGCACGGCGGCTGGCCTCGCGCAGCATGTGGCGGCCGTCGCCTTCAAACGGCGTGCCGTCCGGGTAGCGGATGTCACAGTAAAAACGCACCACGCGCCCCTGTGCCGGCCGCCACGGCAGCACGGACAGCGTGGCCGGGTCGGGGAACAGCAGCAGGTCGGAGGCGTCCACGTTCAGGAAGCCGCGCAGGGATGAGGCGTTGAAATGGATGCCCTGCTCAAACGCGCGCGTCAGCTCGGTCGGCATGATGGCGATGTTCTTCTGGTTGCCGAAAATATCGCAAAACGCCAGACGGATGAATTTTACGTCGTTCTCCTCGATAAATTGTACGACTTCGCTCATGGTAGCGTCCATAAAAGCCGCGCTCCTCTCTCTGAAATGGATTTCTGCAAAAACTTTAGGATTCGTAGGTGTAAAGCTGGTGGTACCCGGCTTCCGGGTTGGGCGAGAGCACATAGTATTTCTGCGCCAGCAGCGCCTTTGCGTCCCCGCCGAAATAACGGCAGTAGTCCTCGATATACGGTGCGATCTTTTCCAGATCGTCCGGCGCCGCTTCACTCACCAGCACCTGCCGGGGCAGGCCCTCGGGTGCTTTATCACATCTTAGCACAATTTTGCCGCCGTGCATACCGGTGCCGCAGAAATTGTTGACCGGATAGGTGCCGTCAAGGCCAATGCCCAGGACGAGGATCAGCCCGCCTGCCTGGTACTCGCCGAGGAAGGAGCCCGCCTTGCCGCCGATCACGACAGCCGGGAAGTGCTGCTCATAGGCCTTCATATGGATGCCGCCGCGGTAGCCGCAGTTGCCCTCGATGAAGATACGCCCGCCGCGCATACCGTAGCCGCACGCATCGCCCACGCTGCCATGGATGATGATGTCGCCGTCGTTCATGGTGTCGCCGACCGCCTCCTGCGCGTTGCCGAATACCTCGAGCGTGGAGCCGTTCAGGTACTGGCCGAGGCCGTTGCCCGGCGTGCCGTGGATGGTGATTTTCTTGCCGGATGAGCCGCAGCCCAGATAGCGCTGGCCGATCGCGTTTTCGATCGTGATCTCGCTGTCCGAGATGCTGCGGACCTGCTCGTTTACCTGCTTATAATAGGTAAGCCCTGCCTGTACAGTGGTCATCAGTGTGCGCCTCCTAACTTTTTCGCGCGTTCCGCACGGGAGAATGCCATCAGCTGCGGTTTTTCGCGGATCAGGTCAAAGTCAATGCTGTCGAGCGGGGTCTGCTCGCGGATGAGTGAGGTGTAAATGCCCGCGCGGTCGACGTCGCCGATCATGATGAAGCCGACCAGGCGGTTGTCCCGCGTGACGAGCAGCTTGTAGTGCTCCTCATCGTGCTCCAGATAAGCGTCGCCGTCGTACGAGCCCGCGGTGATCATATGCAGGCCCATAAAGCCGGATGCGTTCATCGGGATCGCCTTGGTAAATTCCTGGTGCCCGCCCGCCATGTTGCGGCCCGCGGTCTCGCCCTGCATATAGGCGTTGGGCAGGATGGCGAGGATACGGTCGGTGTCTGCCGCGATGTCATGCGACACTGCGCAGTCGCCCGCGGCGTAAATATCCGGCACAGTGGTCGCGGAGCGCGCGTCGGTCAGGATGCCGCGGTTTACCTCGCAGCCGGCCTCGGCGGCAAGCTCGGTGTTCGGACGCACGCCGACCGCCACGACCAGTACGTCAAACTCCACGGTTTTTCCGCTTTTCAGGTGCGCGGCATGCGGCTCGAACTGCTCGACCGAGTCTTCGAGCAGGAACTGCACGCCCTTGGATTCGATATGCTTCCGGATGATGGAGGCCGGAACCTCGGTCAGCACGTTGGGCAGGATGCGCGGGGCGAGGTCGATGACGGTCAGCTCCTTTACACGCTGGTAAATGCCCTCCGCGCACTTCAGGCCGATCAGGCCCGCGCCGATGATGAGCACGCGCTTGTCGTTTCGGCTGCCCAGCATGGCGTCCAGATGCTTGGCATCGTCCAGCGTCATAAAGCTGGTTTTATTTTCGACCGTGTCCAGCCCCGCCATGGGCGGCACGAACGGCCGCGAGCCGGTGCAGATGCACAGCTTGTCATAGGGGACGGACGTGCCGTCCTCCAGTTTGACCGCTTTAGCCGCCGGGTCGATCTTCACAGCCTTGCGCCCCAGCAGTGTGGCAACGCCGTTCTTTTCATAAAAATCCGCAGGGCGGTACTGGAGCATTTTGTTCTCGGTCGTCTTGCCGAGCAGCATATAGGAGATCAGCGGGCGGCCGTAAACGTGGTACGGTTCCTCCGAAATGACGGTGATGCGCCCCTCTTGATTGACCGCGCGGATGCCCTCGATCGTGCCGACCGCCGCAGTGCCGTTGCCGATGATAACATAGTTCATATTCGCTCACCTCTCCTCGTATACGATGGCCTTGTTCGGGCAGCCCTGTACGCACATCGGCTGGCCGAACGCGTTCTTGGCACACAGCTCGCATTTCTGGATCGCGCCCTCGTTCGAGGTGGACAGCGCGCCGTACGGGCAGGACAGGATGCAGGTGTAGCAGCCGACGCACTTGTCCGAGTCGATCTGCACCGCACCGTCATGGATGGTCAGCGCGCCCGAAATGCAGCCCTTGACGCACAGCGGGTCGGTGCAGTGGCGGCAGTTGACCGCGAAGGAGATGTTGTTGCGTTCCTCGATGCGGATGCGGGGCGCGATTTTATGGTCCTTGAGCGCCTTGACCATCGAGGACTTGCCCGAGTTTGCAAACGCGCAGTAATATTCGCACAGATGGCACCCGAGGCACCATTTTTCATTAACATAAATTCGCTTCATGCCGTTTTCCTCCTCATTCGCCAGCGTGCTTGATGCCGAGAATGCTCAGCTCGCGGTCGCTCAGGCCGATGCCGCGCAGCATCAGGCGGTTGCCGCGCAGGGCTTCGATCGAGTTGATGCCCATGCCGCCCATCATTTCCTTGAGCTCGTGATCCCATGCAGTGACCAGATTGATCAGGCGCTGCGAACCGATATCCGGGTTGAGGCGCTTGACCAGCTCGGGGCGCTGGGTGGCAATGCCCCAGTTGCACTTACCGGTCTGGCAGGAGCGGCACAGGTGGCAGCCGAGCGCGAGCAGTGCGCTGGTCGCGATGTAGCACGCGTCCGCGCCGAGCGCGATGGCCTTGAGCAGGTCGGCCGAGTTGCGGATCGAGCCGCCGACCACGACCGATACCTGGTCGCGGATGCCTTCATCGCGCAGGCGCTGGTCGACTGCTGCGAGCGCCAGCTCAATCGGGATGCCGACGTTGTCGCGGATGCGGGTCGGCGCCGCGCCCGTGCCGCCGCGGTAGCCGTCAATGCAGATGATGTCCGCGCCCGAGCGGGCAATGCCGGACGCAATCGCCGCGACGTTGTGCACGGCCGCGATCTTGACCATGACCGGCTTTTTGTACTCGGTCGCTTCCTTGAGCGAGAACACCAGCTGGCGCAGGTCCTCGATCGAGTAAATATCATGGTGCGGGGCGGGGGAGATGGCGTCCGTGCCCTCGGGGATCATACGGGTGCGGGAGATGTCCGGGCCGACCTTGTGGCCGGGCAGATGGCCGCCGATGCCGGGCTTTGCGCCCTGGCCCATCTTGATCTCGATGGCCGCGCCCGCTTCGAGGTAATCCTTATGTACGCCGAAGCGGCCGGATGCGACCTGTACAATGGTGTGCGGGCCGTACTGGTAAAAGTCCTGATGCAGGCCGCCCTCGCCGGTGTTGTAGTAG
>DXIC01000132.1 GCA_019113065.1 Candidatus Agathobaculum stercoravium | reverse complement strand
AATTTCCCCTTCATAGGCTTGACATCTTATAGTTGGTCACCCCAAAACAATTCTAGCACTTATTAGTACTAATGTCAATAGTACTGATTTGTACTGTTATATACTATCAGCGAGGTGATTGATTTGAAGTTCGCTCGATTAAAAGATTTGCGTGAAGATAATAATTTAACACAACAGCAGGTCAGCGATTTACTTGGGATACAGCAAACCGTTTATTCGCGTTATGAGCGCGGTGCACAGGATATTCCCGTGCGGCACTTGCTTGTTCTAGCGGATTATTACCATACCTCGACCGACTACCTGCTCGGCCGGACGAACAACCCCGCGCCGCCGGCTCCGTAGGGGCGCGCATTGTGCGCTCGGTGGGTGCCTACTTCCTAATATGTTATGATAAACAAGGTGATGCTACTATGTATGATAGACTGCGTGATTTGCGCGAAGATAATGGCAAAAAGCAAAGTGAGATTGCTGCAATGCTCAATTGCACACAGCAGGCATACAGCACCTACGAAAGAGGCGAGCGGGATATTCCCTCGAAAGTATTGATCAAACTTGCCGATTATTACAATACCTCGATAGACTACCTGCTCGGCCGGACGAACAACCCCGCGCCGCCGGCCCCGTAGGGGCGCGCTGCGCGCGCAAGGGAAAGCGGCGCCTTTCCGGATGCTGCCCAGCTGCCCCAAAGGGTAAGCAGAACGGATGCTGCACCAGGACGGATTTCACATTCCCACTTAAAAAGTGGGAATACCTGCCTTGACCTGTCCTGTCGTGCGTGATAAAATAATTTTGTGTCAACAAATCCCAGCAAAGGAGTTTATTATAATGAAAATTGAAACCCAATGCCTGCATGAGGGATACAAACCCGAAAACGGCGGCCCGGGCGTTATGCCCATCGTCCAGTCCACCACCTACCGCTTCGACTCGACCGCGCATATCGCCGGCCTGTTCGATATGCCGACCGAGTTCATGTACTCGCGCTTTGCCAACCCGACCTGCGACGCGGTTGAAAAGAAGATCGCCGCACTCGAGGGCGGTGTCGGCGCGATGCTGACCAGTTCGGGCCAGGCGGCTTCCATGATCGCCATCCTCAACCTGTGCTCGGCGGGCGACAGCTTTATCGCGGCTTCCACCATCTACGGCGGCACGATCAACCTGTTCGGCGTAACGCTCAAGAAGCTGGGCATCGAATGCATCTGGGCGGATGCGGAAGCGGACGAAGCAGAGATCCAGAAGCTGTTCAAGCCTAACACTAAGGCGGTTTTCGGCGAGACGCTTGCAAACCCTGCGCTGACTGTGTTCGACATTGAGAAGTGGGCGAACATTGCGCACAAGAACGGCGTGCCGCTCATCGTGGACAACACCTTTGCGACCCCGATCCTGTGCCGCCCGATCGAGTTCGGCGCGGATATTGTCATCCACTCCACCACCAAATATATGGACGGCCATGCCGTGCAGGGCGGCGGCGTGATCGTGGACAGCGGCAAGTTCGACTGGAATGCTTCGGGCAGGTTCCCGGACTTCACCGAGCCGGACGAGAGCTACCACGGTGTCGTCTACACCCGCGACTTCGGCAACATGGCCTATATCATCAAGGCGCGCATGCAGCTGATGCGTGATTTCGGCTGCTATCCTGCGGCGCACTCCGCATTCCTGCTCAACCTCGGGTTGGAAACCCTGCCGGTGCGCATGAAGCGGTACTGCGAGAATGCGCTGACCGTGGCAAAGCATCTTCAGGCGTCGGACAAGATCGCGTCTGTGCGCTACCCCGCGCTGCCGGGCAACGAGCACTACGAGCGCGCGCAAAAGTATCTGCCGCTCGGCACCTCGGGCGTTATGTCCATTGACATCAAGGGGGGCCGCGAGCCTGCCATGAAGTTCATGGACAGCCTGAAGCTCGCCTGCAACGAAGTGCATGTTGCGGATATCCGCACCTGCGTGCTGCATCCGGCTTCCGAGACCCACCGCCAGCTCACCGACGAGCAGCTCGTCGCCGCTGGTATCGAGCCGGGCCTCGTACGCCTGTCGGTCGGCCTTGAGAATGTCGAGGACATCATTGCCGATCTGGATCAGGCGCTGGCGCATCTCGACTGAACAAAATCTTTTCCCTGAAAACAGGCCCAGACACCGGGCATCATGCAAACAGGCCGCATTTGCGGCCTGTTTTTTATTGACGTTTGACCGGGCGGAAAAAGATGGTATAATGGGAGTAACTTTCCCATCCTCAGGAGGCTGTTATGAATACCCTGACCATTGTTCACGATTTCCTGCGGCGGCAGGTCAAACCCGGCGCATTCTGCATTGACGCCACGGCAGGCAAAGGCCGCGATACTGCGCTTTTGTGCCGGCTCGCGGGGAAGCAGGGGCGGGTGCTGGCGTTTGATATCCAGCAGGACGCCGTCCGGCAGACGCGCGCGCTGCTGGAAAAGGAAGGCCTGTGCGCCGAGGTCATACAAGACAGCCACGCGAATATGGCGCAGTATGCCGCGCCCGGCACGGTGGACTGCGTGGTGTTCAACTTCGGCCGCCTGCCGGGCGGCGACCCGAAAATCTTCACCACAGAGCAGAGCTCAATCCCGGCGATGGAAGCGGCGCTGGGGCTGCTGCGGCCGGGCGGCGTACTTGCGCTGGCACTGTACTACGGAAAAGAAAACGGATATGACGAGAAAAATGCCGTTATTTCGTACTTGAAGTCGTTAAATGACCGTGCGTTCACTGTTCTGGCATGCGATTGGCTCAACCGGAAGAACGATCCGCCGCTGCCCATTTTTGTCTGGAAAGAATAGCGGACATATGGTATACTTTTTCCAAAGGAGGGGATGCACAAATGCCTTGGTGCCCCAAATGTAAATCGGAATACCGGGAGGGCTTCACCGAATGCGCGGCCTGCCATGTGCCGCTGGTGGACGACCTGCCTGAAGAAGAGGATATCCAGCCGCAGGAAGCTGTGCAGGACAGACCGGAGGACAAGCTGCCGCAGATCGAAAATCCCATTGCAGTGTATGTAGCGGAGCGCCGGATTGATGCGGAAATGGTGCGGGATATGCTGGGGGACAGCGGCATCATTGCCGCCATGCGCCAGGTCATGACGCAGCAGTCCAGCGCGGTCAGCGGCAGGCGTGCGCGCTACGGCGTGGAGGTCGTGGTGGATGCAGTGGATACCGCCCGCGCCCGTGCGCTGATCGACGAGATGAAGCAGGCGCTCGAAGCGGAGGAACTGGACGACGACGAGCTCGCGCGTTTGGCGGAGGAGCAGGCGATGGAAATGCCCGAACAGCCGGTGGAGGACAATACCTCGTTTAAGATGCTGCCGGTCGTGGCAGCGGTGATCGTGGTTGCGTTGGTGCTGCTCTATCTGGTTGCGCGGTAAGGGGGCGCGACGGTTATGCCATGGTGCCCCAAGTGCAGGGCGGAGTTCCGCGAGGGCTTCACACAGTGCAACACCTGCCATATCCCGCTGATCGACCATGAGCCGGACGGCACGGAGGATATCCCGGCACCCAACCCGGCGGAGGAGCAGGCGCAGCGCAAAAGCCGCCGCAGGCAGCGGCTGCTGCGCGTCCTGCATACGGTGATCGTGCTGCTGCTCGCGCTGGCAGTGGTTTTCATATTACAGGACATCGGATAAAAAAGGAGTGCGTTTTGTACGCACTCCTTTTTCTTATGCCGTTTACTCGATGTCGTCAAACAGGCCGGTGAAGTCGAAGGTCGCAAAGTAGTCCTTCGGGGTCTCCGCGCGGCGGATCATCTCGACCGAGCCGTCCTCACGGAGCAGCAGCTCCGCCGAACGCAGCTTGGCGTTGTAGTTGTAGCCCATCGAGTAGCCGTGCGCACCCGTGTCGTGGATATACACATAGTCGCCGATCTCGATTTCAGGCAGGTCGCGGTTGATTGCGAACTTGTCGTTGTTCTCACACAGGCCGCCGGTCACATCGTAAGTGTGGTCGTGCAGGGCGTTTTCCTTGCCCAGCACGGTGATGTGGTGGTACGCACCATACATCGCCGGGCGCATCAGGTTGGCAGCGCACGCGTCCAGACCCGCATATTCCTTGTAGGTGTGCTTCTGATGGATGCACTGGGCAACCAGCGCGCCGTAAGGCCCGAGGATAAAACGGCCCATCTCGGTATAAATTTCCACATCGCCCATGCCCGCGGGAACAAGCACCTCGTCATACGCGCGGTGTACGCCTTCGCCGATCGCCATGATGTCGTTCGGCTCCTGGCTCGGGCGGTAGGGGATGCCCACGCCGCCGGACAGGTTGATGAATGCGATGTGCACGCCGGCCTCACGCTGCACCTCGACCGCAAGGTGGAACAGGATGCGCGCCAGCGCCGGGTAATACTCGTTTGCAACCGTGTTGGACGCAAGGAAGGCATGGATGCCGAAATGCTTGACGCCCTTGGCCTTCATGTACTTGAACGCCTCGATCAGCTGCTCGCGGGTCATGCCGTACTTGGCCTCCTGCGGGGTGTCCATGATCTCGTTGTCCAGCACGAAGTCACCGCCCGGATTGAAGCGGCAGGACATGGTCTCCTTCCACTCGCCGATCTTGTCGTAAAAATCCAGATGGGTGATGTCGTCGAAGTTGATGATGGCGTCGAGGTCGGAGGCCAGCTTGTAATCCGCCGCCGGGGTCACGTTGGACGAGAACATGATCTCATGCCCCGTGATGCCGCAGGCGCGGCTCATCTGCAATTCGGGCAGGCTGGAGCAGTCGCAGCCGAAGCCCTCCTCGTGCAGGATCTGGAGCAGGCGGGGGGTGGGGGTCGCCTTGACGGCAAAGTATTCCTTGAAGCCTGGGTTCCACGCGAACGCAGCCTTTACCTTGCGCGCGTTCTCGCGGATGGCCTTTTCGTCATAGATGTGGAACGGGGTGGGGTAGGTTTTTACGATTTCCTGCACCTGCGGCAGGGTTAAAAACGGTTTCTTTTCCATTCGGTTTGTTCGCCTTTCGTAGTAGGGGGTTATTCGTCTGTTTGCTTGCCGAGGATGCGCTCGAAGCGGCGGCGCATATCGTCCTCGATGCGCTGGGTTTCGATCTGGTCGATCTCCGTGATGCGGCCGTCCCGCAGGATGACGACCATGCCTTCAGCCAGCATGGCGGGTGCGTCGGCGCGGGGGAAATTGACCATTTTGCCGTTGACTTCGACAACGACCTGGTCGCCCTCAAAGCGATCCACGATACCGGTCTGTTTCATGCAGCATTCTCCTTGCTTGAAGATGACGGTGGGTTGAGCGGGAGGACGATCGTGCCGCTTTGCGCAGTGATGCGCACATCGTCCACGCCCGCAAGGGACAGGTTTTGCAGCGTTTGGTCACTGGGGTGGCCGTAGTCGTTATCCACGCCGCAGGAGATGACGGCAACGGATGGATGGACGGCGCGCAGGAATTCCCCGGAAGAGGAGGTCGCGGCGCCATGGTGCCCGACCTTGAGCACGTCGCAGGTGAGCGACGGATGGTGCGCCAGCAGGGATTCCTCTGCCGGGCCTTCTGCGTCGCCCATGAATAACACGTCCTGCTCGCCTGCGCGGAACAGGCTAATCAGGGAACGGTTGTTGAGGTTGGAGTCCGGCACATCATCAGCCGGGCCGAGAAAGGTGAGCGAAGCGCCGGAATCGAACACCAGCTCTTCGCCGTCTGACGGGATGGTGGGCTGGACGCCTGCCGCCTCGAGCGCGTCCAGCATGCCGGAATAGGTTGCGGTGTTCTGGGTTTCCGGCCCCATGTAGAAATGCGCAATGGGGAATGCCTCGATCACCTGCGCCATGCCGCCGATGTGGTCGGCGTGCGGGTGTGTGGCAACGGCAGCATACAGTTCGGTCACGCCGAGCTCTTCAAGGTAGCGCACGACGATGCCGCCGCCTTCTTCCGTGCCTGCGTCAATCAGGACGGCCTGCCCGCCCGAAAGCAGGAGCGCCGCGTCGCCCTGACCAACGTCGATGAAGTGGACGGCGGTCTCACCGGTCAGCTCGCGCCGGGGAGCAAGCTCGTCGGCGGCATACAGCCCGCCGGTCAGCGCGACGACCAGTGCGGCCGCTGCCCATAAAATTCGCCGGAGTTTCTTTTTCATTATTCCTCGCAGGTGCGGTAGGTATCAAACTTGTCGGTGATTTCCTTGGCCGGTGCAGGGGTCAGCAGGCTGACAACGATAATCGCAATCAGGCCGCAGACAAAGCCGGGCACGATTTCGTACAGCTCGAAGATGCCGCCGGACAGCTGCGCCCAGACAAGGTCGACCACGCCGCCGACAATGATGCCGGCATATGCGCCGTACTTGTTGGTGCGCCGCCAGAACAGCGAGCAGATAACCAGCGGGCCGAATGCGGAGCCGAAGCCTGCCCATGCGTATTCAACAAGGCCGAGCACGGTGCTGTCCTGGTTGGTGGCAATGAACAGCGCGATCAGGGCAACCGCCATGACGCAGCCGCGGGAAACCCACATGAGCTCCTTTTCGGTCGCGTTCGGGCGGATCTTGTTGTGATAGAAGTCCTCCGTGATTGCGGAAGCGGTGACCAGCAGCTGGCTGTCCGCAGTGGACATGATGGCCGCGAGGATAGCGGACAGGAAGATGCCTGCGATGAATACCGGGAAGATGCGGCTGACCATGTTGATGTAAATGGTCTCCTCGTTGCCAGCGATGTCAAGCAGGCCGTCGCCGAGGAACAGGCGGCCGGATACGCCGATCATGACCGCTGCGGTGAGCGAAATCAGCACCCAGACGGTAGCAATGCGGCGGGACTTCTTGATTGCCTTGGGCGATTCAATGCCCATGAAGCGCACCAGGATGTGCGGCTGGCCAAAATAGCCGAGGCCCCACGCAACCAGCGAGATGATGCCGAGCGCCGTGTAGGGGGTGTGCGTTGCGCCGTCAACAAACATGTTCAGGAAGTCCGGGTTAAACGCATCCACCTGTGCAAAAAAGTCGGACGGGCCGCCCATCGAGCCGATTGCGATGGTGGGGACTGCAAGCACGCAGAAGAACATCAGCAGGCCCTGGAAAAAGTCGGTCCAGCAGACCGCGAAAAAGCCGCCCGCAAAGGTGTAGGAAATGACAACGACCGCGCCGATCAGCAACGCCGCAATATAGGGGAGCCCGAAGACCGACGAGAACAGCTTTGCGCAGGACACAAAGCCGGATGCAGTGTAGAACAGGAAAAATACCAGGATGAAGATGGCTGCGATGACCGAAATCATGCCGCTTTCGTCTTTAAAACGGTTTTTGAAGAACTGCGGCAGTGTGATGGCGTCGTCCGCAACCTTGGTATACTGGCGCAGCGGTTTTGCAACAAGCAGCCAGTTGAGGTAGGTGCCGATGGCGAGGCCGATAGCGATCCAGCCGGCGGAAATACCGGACAGGTACGCCGCACCCGGCAGGCCCATCATCAGCCAGCCGGACATATCCGAGGCCTGCGCGCTCATCGAGGTGACCCACGAGCCGAGCGAGCGTCCGCCAAGGAAATATTCGCTTGTGGTGCGGTTTTTGCCGACAAAGTACATACCGATGCATAGCATGAAGATCAGGTACGCACCAAAGGCGGCAATTGTCAAAATGCTGTCAGTGTTCATGTGTTTTTACCCTCCCAAATTTCATGTTTATTATACATGGAAATGCGTATTTTTGCAAGAACGGGAGGACAGAATTGCGTTCCTTGTAGAAAATGTACACTTTGCACAATTTTGTGATGCTTTTTTTGAAAACAGTTATTGGAAACGATGCCCGGAGCTGCATGCGGGGTTCCCCATACCCTGCAAGAAATCCCGGCAGGATGGCTGCTGCAGCAAAAAGCGGCAGAAAAAAGGCTGCCTTTCCGGCAGCCTTGAAATTGGTAAGGGTTACAGCTTCATCGCGCGGGCGAGCTTGCTTTCCGGCTCGGGGACGAGATCCAGCTGTCCGGCCAGCTCGGCGGCAAGGCCATGGAACGCCTGCTCGCCGCCGGCGACGTATTCCAGCTCGATCTCGCACAGCGGGGCGGTGCGCCCGCCGTGGCGCAGCGTGCCTTCGTCGAGCGCAAGCTCGCAGACCGTGTCGCCCTCCTGGAGCAGCACGGCGCAACGGCGGAAATCCACGTTGCAGATCATTTCAAGCTGGGCGGCAAGCGCCTGTTCGCACAGCGCGCGCGGCGCGCCCTTGTCCGGCAGGGCTTGCAGGCCTTCCTGCACGGTCTGTGCGTCGCACTGGTATTCCTCGTGCGCGCGCATGCCGTCCGGGGTGTTCTCGTTGCGCAGCTTGAGGCAGCAGACGCTGCGGTTGTTCTCGCGGCGCAGGCGCAGCGCGCCCTGCTGCTGCCGCAGCAGCCCGTCCAGCGTGTCGAAGTACTGGGACTGCATGTGGATGGTACGGCTCTGGCTGCCGATGCGGGAGGAGGCCCACAACAGCGCCTGACCGAGCAGGTACTCATCCGCGCGCCACTTGTATTCCTTCTCCATGGTTTTGTTCATTCTCGCACCTGTCCGTTTCCATAAATGATAAATTTGGTGGTGGTCAGCGCGGTCAGCCCCATCGGGCCGCGCGCGTGCAGCTTCTGGGTGGAGATGCCGATCTCCGCGCCGAAGCCGAATTCAAAGCCGTCGGTAAAGCGGGTCGAAGCGTTGACGTAGACCGCCGCCGCGTCGACCTCGTCCAGGAACCGCTGGGAGGATTCGTAATCGCGGGTGACGATGCATTCCGAGTGGCCGGTGTTATAGGTGTTGATGTGCTCGATCGCCTCGTCCAGTGAATCGACGACCTTGCACGAGATCTCATAGCCAAGGTATTCGCGGCCGTAGTCCTCCTCAGTCGCGGGGAGGATGGCGGAGCCCAAAATCTCCATCGTGCGCGGGCAGCCGTGGATCTTGACGCCGCTCGGCGCAAGGCCGACTGCCGCCATGGGCAGGAACTGCGCCGCGACGTCCTTGTGCACCAGCAGGCTCTCCGCCGCGTTGCAAACGCTCGGGCGCTGGCACTTGGCGTTGACCAGAATGCGCTCAGCCATGTCGAGGTCGGCGGATGCGTCCACATAGACGTGGCAGTTGCCGGTGCCGGTCTCGATGACCGGGACGGTCGCGTTCATCACGACCGACTGGATCAGCCCGGCGCCGCCGCGCGGGATGAGCACGTCGAGATACCCGTTGAGTTTCATCATCTGGTTCGCGCTGTCGCGCGAGGTATCCTCCACAAGGTTGATGGCGTTTTCCGGCAGGCCTTCCGCAGCGAGCGCCGCGCGCATGATCTGCGTCAGGCACATGGAGGAGTGGAACGCCTCCTTGCCGCCGCGCAGGATGCAGGCCGAACCTGCCTTGAAGCAGAGCGCCGCCGCGTCCACCGTGACGTTGGGACGCGCTTCATAAATGATGCCGATGACGCCCATCGGAACGCGCTTCTGGCCGATGTTCAGCCCATTCGGGGTTTTGCGCATCCACAGCACCTCGCCGATCGGGTCGGGCAGGGCGGCTACCTGACGGCAACCCTCTGCGATGCCCGCGATGCGCTTTTCGTCCAGCGTCAGGCGGTCGATCAGGCCGTCGTTCAAGCCGTTCGCGCGGCCGTTTTCAATGTCGATGCGGTTGGCGGCGATGATCTCGTCCGCGTGCGTGAGAAGCGCATCCGCAATGGCAAGAAGGCCGCGGTTTTTGTCATTGGTGCCGAGCGCGGCGACCGCGTGTTTGACGCGGCGGGCGTCCTCGGCAATATCCATCAGTTGTCGCATGGTTTCACCTCGTTATCTATAAATTGGGGTTAAGAACAGGCGTTTCGTTTAGCCCAGCCAGCCGTGGTAGTAGGCCTGCACGCCAAGGAACGCGCCGGCGGCCGCGCCGACCAGCGCTGCAACGACTTGCGCCTTGGAGAAAAAACGCAGGCCCCCGCCGTACAGGATATCGCGCATGCGGCGGAATTGCTGTTTTGTCATGTCAGCCGACCTCCCTTGCGAAAAGCGTGCCGACGGGCTTGCCGTCGACGATGTCGTACAGAATGCCTTCCTTGTCGCCGTTGGCCACCAGCATGGGGATGCCGGCGTCCATGCAAAGCTCGGCGGCGGTGATCTTGGTCGCCATGCCGCCCGTGCCGTGCGCGGAACCAGCGCCGCCCGCCATGCGGCGGATCTTGGCGTCGATCTTGTGGACGTGACCGATCAGCTTGGCCTGCGGGTTTTTGCGCGGGTCGGAGTCGTACAGCCCGTCGATGTCCGAGAAGATGACGAGCAGGTCGGCTTCGCACATGCGCGCGACGACCGCGGAAAGCGTGTCGTTGTCGCCGAAATTCTCGATGTGCTTGAGCTCGGCGGTGGCGACCGTGTCGTTCTCGTTGACGATCGGCACCGCGCCCGTGCGCATCAGGGATGTGAACGTGTTGTGGATGTTTTCACGCTGGTCATCGTCAATGATGTTTTCACGCGTGAGCAGGATCTGCGCGACGTTGATGCCGTACTCGAGGAACATCTTGTCGTAAATGTGCATCAGCTCGCACTGGCCGACCGCTGCGGCGGCCTGCTTCATGGCAAGCTCCTTGGGCCGTTCGGCAAGGCCAAGCTTGGATGCGCCGACCGTCACCGCGCCCGAGGAGACCAGCACCATCTCGAACCCGCGGTTCTGCAAATCGCTGATCGTGCGGACCAGCCGCTCGATGCGGCGGATATTCAGCCGTCCGTTGTCGTATGTCAGCGTCGAGGTGCCGACCTTGACGACAATGCGGCGCACCTCGTTGATATTCAGCATAAGGACCTCCATCTACCGGAAAGGGCAGCCGCACCGGGAGGGGCGCCGCCTTCCTATTTCAATACAGTCCTATTTTAGCACAGTGCGGGGCGGGGTACAAGGAAAACAGAAATCTTTTATGTTTTTTAAAGGAAGGGGGTGTTTGTAGAAAAATGCGGCCGCCTGCACGCCAGATTTGCACATATTTTTTGTTCCAAAAGGTCGTTTGTTGTGGTATACTATATTTTATCGAAGTATGCCCTGGAACGATTTTAGCGAAAGGAAGGGGATTTGTCATGGCCAACCGTGTGACCATCCAGATCGCAGGACAGCACTACACCATGCTGGCTGACGAAACCGTAGAATATATGAACGAAGTGGCAGAGCTCGCCCAGCAGACCATTGCGCAGTGCGGCGGCTCGGCCGCAT
>DXIC01000131.1 GCA_019113065.1 Candidatus Agathobaculum stercoravium | reverse complement strand
GCTTGCAGACGTTTGCGAGCAGCAGGTCGATCAGGTAGTTGCCGGCCTTGGTTTTGGTGCCCTGGCTGGAGCATGCGATGCCGCAGCAGTACAGGGTCTCGTTCAGGTGGGTCATCTCGATGATCTTGTCCTTGACGTGGGAAGCCTTCGCGCAGCCCGCCATCTCGGTTGCCAGCGCGGTCGCGCCGATCAGCACGTCGCCCACGCCAACCTTGCAGCCGCCGTAAGACTGGCGGTGATAGCCTGCGAAGCGCTCTACCATCATGCCTGCGAACGCGGTCTCGCCGTTCAGGAAAATCATATCGTTCGGGATGAACACGCGGTCAAAGATGACCAGCACTTCGTGGCCGCCGTATACCTTGTTGCCGACGTCGATGTCGTTATACTCCTCGGTCTTGCGGGTGTCGCAGGACTGGCGGCCGAGGATCAGGGTGATGCCCTCTGCGTCGGTCGGGCAGGCGAACGAAATCGCGTAGTCCTCGTCGCCCTGACGCATGGAGATGGTCGGCATAACGAGTACATAGTGGCTGTTCAGGTAGCCGGTCTGGTGCGCCTTGGCACCGGTGACGTAAACGCCGTCCGCGGTGCGCTCGACAACGTGCAGGAACAGGTCGGGATCCGCCTGCTGGGACGGGGACAGACCGCGGTCGCCCTTGACGTCGGTCATAGCGCCGTCTACCGCCCAGTCGTTCTCCTGCACTTCGGTCCAGAACTTCCTGAAGTTCTCGTGATAGTGGGTGCCGCAGGCCTCGTCGGTTTCATAGGTGGTGGAGAACACGGCGTTCGCCGCGTCCAGACCCACACAGCGCTGGAAGCAGGCTGCGGTCTTCTGGCCGAGCAGACGCTGCATCTTGACCTTCTTAATGAGGTCGTCCGCGGACTGGTGCAGGTGGGTGAAGCGGTTGATCTTCCTGCCGGTCAGCGAGGAAGTTGCGGTCATCAGGTCTTCGTACTGCGGGTCCTCAGCCAGCTCGTAAGTCGCTGCAAAAGAGTTGAGCGACGGGCGCACGATCGGGTCGTCCACCACGTTCTCCACCTTCTCGCCGAAGCGGTACAGGTTGAGGTGCAGCTTCCGCAGCGACTCGATGTATTGTTCTTTGGTCATCATGGTTTATTTCCTTCTTTCTTTCCTGTCCTATATAGGAAAAGCGCCGGGATGCGGCTTTGAGGAGACTTGAACGGATCACTTTATCAGGCCCGCATCCGGCGCGAATCCACGATAAACGAGTCCCGTATTAAACCGTGAGCTTTTCCCCAAAGCGGCGCTCATATTCGTCCGCCAGCTCGGCACGGAACTTGGGATGCGCAATTGCAATCAGGCGCTTGGCGCGCTCGCGCAGCGTCTGGCCGCGCAGCTGCGCCACGCCGTATTCGGTCACGATATAGTTGACGTCGCAGCGGCTGGTGGTGACCGGGCCGCCGGTCGTGATCGTGGTTACGATCTTGGAAGCCGACTCGTCCTTGGTAGTCGAGTGCAGCGCGATGATCGAACGCCCGCCCCTGGACAGGTTCGCGCCGCGGACAAAGTCCATCTGGCCGCCGATGCCCGAGATCTGGCGCAGGCCGATCGCTTCCGCGCAGACCTGTCCCTGCAAATCCACTTCGACACACGAGTTGATGGATACCACGTTGTCGTTCTGCGAGATAACCGCCGGGTTGTTGCACACGTCCACCGGCAGCATGCGGATCATCGGGTTGTTGTCCACATAGTCATACAGCTTGCGCGTGCCCATCAGGAAGGTGACGCATACCTTGCCCGCGTCGCGCTGCTTGCGGCTGCCATTGATGACGCCGCTCTCGAGCAGCGGCAGCACGCCGTCCGAGATCATCTCCGTGTGCAGGCCGAGGTCCTTTTTATCCCCGAGGAACGAGCATACCGCGTCCGGCACTGCGCCGATGCCAAGCTGTAAGCAGTCGCCGTCGCGTACCAGCTCTGCGATATATTTGCCGATCTGCCGGTCCTGCTCGGTGATCTTCGCCGGGGGCGACTCGGGCAGCGGCTCCCACGAGCACAAAAAGCCGTCGATCTCGGAAACATGCACAAAGCTCTCGCCGAATGTGCGCGGCATATTCGGGTTGACCTCCGCGATGACGGTCTTGGCGGATTTGACCGCCTGCGCGCCGTAGTCGCAGGACAGGCCGAGCGACACATAGCCGCGCTCGTCCGGGGGCGAGCAGGTGAATGCGAACACGTCCACGGGCAGCGTGCCGTCGCGGAACATGCGCGGTACGTCCGAGAAGAACACCGGCGTATAGTCCGCGCGGTGCTCGGCGATCGGCTTGCGCGCCGCGCCGCCTACGAACAGCGCGTTGTGGCGGAAATGGCTCTCCATACCGGGCTGCAGGTAGTCGCCCGAGCCGAGGTACACCATGTGCGCCACTTCGACGTTATGGAACTGCTCCGCCATGCGCGCCATGGTGCGCTGGAAGATGATCGGCTCACCCACCGCGTGGCCGAATACCACGCGGTCGCCGTCATGGATCACGCTGACCGCCTGTTCGGGCGTCATGGTGTGTTCTTTATAATACTTTCTCCAATCCATTCTT
>DXIC01000130.1 GCA_019113065.1 Candidatus Agathobaculum stercoravium | reverse complement strand
GTCTAACAATTGGGGTGCTGTTCAGACCGGCGGGCTGCTTTGCATTTGATTTATCTCTTGTTGGAACGCTTCCAGATGTGCATTTTCTCCGCGTCCGCGATCAGCTGCTCGCGGAAGTCCGGATGCGCGATCGAGATCAGCGCCTCGGCGCGCTCCCAGCTGGACTTGCCCTTGAGGTTGATCATGCCGTACTCGGTGACGATGTACTGGGTCGCCGAACGCGTGTCGGTGACGATCGAGCCATTGGACAGGGTCGGACGGATACGGGAGGCCACCGTGCCGTCCTTCTGCTTGAAGGTGGAGGACAGGCAGATAAAGCTCTTGCCGCCGTTCGACAGGTACGCGCCCATGACGAAGTCGAGCTGGCCGCCGGTGCCGGAAATCTGCTTGGTGCCTGCGGACTCCGCGTTGACCTGGCCGTACAGGTCGATGTCAACCGCGTTGTTGATCGAGATAAAGTTGTCGATCTGCGCGATCACGCGCACGTCGTTGGTGTAATCCACCGGGACAGACGCGCATTCCGGGTTATCATTCAGGTAGTCATACAGCTTCTGCGTGCCGGCCGCAAATGCATAGGCCTGACGGCCGCGGTCGATGGTCTTGCAGCGGCCGGTGATCTTGCCCGCCTTGGCGATATCGACAAACGCGTCAACATACATCTCGGTATGCACGCCCAGATCCTTAAGGTCGGAATCCGCGATCAGCGCGCCGACCGTGTTCGGCATGCCGCCGATGCCCAGCTGCAGGCAGGCGCCGTTCGGGATCTCGGAAACGATCAGCTCCGCGACCTTGCGGTCGACGTCGGTCGCCGGGACCGAACCCATCTGGGGCATGGGGGCGTTGTTGCCCTCGACGACCATATCCACCTCGGAAATGTGGATGCAATCCTCCATGCCGCCCAGGCAGCGCGGCATGTTCTCGTTGACCTCAACGATGATCTTGTCCGCCACGTCGCAGACCGCGCGCAGATGGGACGCCTGCGGGCCGAAGCTGAAGTAGCCGTGGCTGTCCATCGGCGCAACCTGAAGCATCGCAACGTCCACATGGCCGATGTTCTCGCGATAGAAGCGCGGCAGCTCGGAATAGCGCATGGACGCATAGAAGCCCGCGCCGGTCGAGATGAACTTGCGCTCGATGCCCGACATATGCCAGGAGTTCCAGGTCATATGCGCCGCCGGGTCGTCGATCTTGTAAATCTCAGGCACGCGCATCAAAACGCCGCCGCGGAAATTGACGTCGTACAGGTCGGGCAGGCGCTTTGCCATAGCCTGGTCGAGCACGTCCGGCGTGCCGACACACCAGCCGTAGTCTACCCAATCGCCCGATTTTACTGCCTTGACGGCTTCGTCCGCCGTCGTCAGCTTCTGCTGATAGAGAGCCGCGTAATCCATCTTGCCAAAACCTCCACATTGTCACATTGTCTATTCTTTAACAATTTTAATCCATTATACTATATCCGCGCGTACAGGTCAAGCAGTCGCCCGCTTCCCGGCAAAGGATTTCTGCAAAACGGCAAAAGTTATCCAGAACCATCTCAAAAGTTTTTCTTGATTTTTCGAGATAAAGTGGTACAATGGTAAATGACTTTCACAGTATAATTTTAGGAGGGTACCTCTATGAAAACCAAAAAGCTTCTGGCGCTGCTTCTCGCGGGCGCAATGAGCGCCTCCCTGCTGGCCGGCTGCGGCGGGAACACGGATACCGCCGCCACGGACGACACTGCGGACACCACCGAACAGAGCACCGAGACCGAAAGCGACCTCGCCTATGTACAGGACAAGGGCACGCTGGTCGTCGGCATCACCGACTTCGCGCCGATGGACTACCGCGATGACAACGGCGAATGGATCGGCTTTGACGCGGATATGGCCAAGGCATTCGCCGAGGAGATCGGCGTAGAGGCTGAATTTATTGAAATCAACTGGGACAACAAGATCATGGAGCTGGACACCAAGGCGATCGATGCAGTCTGGAACGGCATGACGCTGACCGATGAGGTCACCACCACCATGAACTGCTCCGACCCCTACTGCGTCAACGCGCAGGTGCTCGTTGTACCGTCTGATGTTGCCGACCAGTATCAGGATGCGGCATCGCTTACCGACCTGAATATCGCCGTGGAATCCGGCTCGGCCGGCCAGGCGGCGGCTGAAGAGCTCGGCCTGAACTTCACCGCTGTGCAGTCCCAGGCAAACGCGCTGATGGAGGTTGCTTCCGGCGCATCGGATGCCTGCGTCATCGACCTGCTGATGGCGGGCGCAATGATCGGCGAGGGCACCAGCTACCCCGACCTGACCTACACGGTCAACCTCAATGAAGCCAGCGGCGCGGATTCCGAGTACTACGGCGTCGGCTTCCGTCAGGATTCCGACCTGACCGAAGCGTTCAACGAGTTCTACGCTGCCGCCTATGCGGACGGCACGGTCGAAGAGCTTGCCACCACTTACGGCGTACAGGAATCCATTGTCGCGCCGGCAGAATAAAAACATAAATCCACAGGAAAGTTCCCGGGCAGAGGGCGTTTACACGCCCTCTGCTTTTGGGCTGTTTTAAGGAGAGATACCCCCTATGTCTGGATCCATTACATTAAGTTCAGTCACCATGACCCTGCTCGAGGGCTTCGGGGTCACCGTCGAGCTGTTCGCGCTGACGCTGCTGTTCTCGCTGCCGCTCGGCCTGCTGCTCAGTTTCGGCACCATGAGCCGCTTCACCCCGCTGCGCGGCGTCGTCAAAACCGTGGTATGGATCATCCGCGGCACACCGCTCATGCTGCAAATCATTGTCATTTTTTACGGTCCCGGCCTGTTGTGGGATGCCGATCCGCTGCCCCGCTTCACTGCCGCGCTGATCGCATTCGTCATCAACTATGCCTGCTACTTTTCCGAGATCTTCCGCGGCGGCATCCAGTCCATCCCGCGCGGCCAGCAGGAAGCCGGCCTTGTGCTCGGCATGACCAAAAGCCAGATCTTCTTCAAAGTCACGCTTTTGCAGGTCATCAAGCGTATTGTCCCGCCCATGGGCAATGAGTTTATCAATCTGGTCAAGGACACCGCCCTCGCCCGCACCATTGCGGTCTATGAGGTGCTCTGGATGGGCGAGACCTTTATCAAAAAGGGCGCCATCTGGCCGATGTTCTACACCGCTGTATTCTATCTGGCCTTCAACGGCATCCTTGTGCTGCTATTCGGCTGGCTGGAAAAGAAGCTCGACTATTTCCGCGCATAAGGAGGAGCCGCAATGCCTATTCTTGAAGTAAACCATATCAACAAGAGCTTCGGCTCGACCAAAGTGCTGGACGACATCAGCTTTTCGCTCGACCGCGGCAAGGCGCTTGCCATCATCGGCTCGTCCGGCTCGGGCAAGACCACCCTGCTGCGCTGCCTGAACTTCCTCGAGACCCCGAACGCAGGGCAGATCATCGTCAACGGCGAGACCCTGTTCGACGCGGCCGACCACTCCTCCAAGAGCGACGCCGAGATCCGCAAGCGCCGCCTGCACTTCGGCATGGTGTTCCAGTCGTTCAACCTGTTCCCGCAGTACACCGCGCTGGAAAACGTCATGCTGGCAAGCCTGCTGCTCGCCAGGGAGCGCCCGGACTACAAGCAGCGCAAGCGCGAGATCCACGAGGAGATCGAGCATCATGCGATCGAGCTGCTCAGCCAGATGAGCCTCGAGGGCCGCATGAGCCACTACCCGCACCAGCTTTCGGGTGGCCAGCAGCAGCGCGTCGCCATCGCCCGCGCGCTCGCCCTCCAGCCGGACATCCTGTGCTTTGACGAGCCGACCTCCGCGCTCGACCCCGAGCTGACCGGCGAGGTGCTCAAGGTCATCCGCTCGCTCGCCGACCAGCACACCACCATGATCATCGTCACCCACGAAATGGCCTTTGCCCGCGACGTTGCCGACCATGTGCTGTTCATGGACGGGGGCGTGATCGTCGAACAGGGTACCCCCGCAGAGCTGTTTGAAAACACCCAAAACGAACGCACACGCGCATTTTTGAGCCGTTTTTCACAAAACAGCTAAAAGAACCAAAGGCGTTACAAAAACTTTTCAGCAATTTCCACTAAAAACCCATTTACAAACAGACGCAAATACGATAAAATAGTCCCGTATGAAGTATGCGGGGCTTTTTTATTGTCTTTTTGTACAGGATTGCTTGGTTAAATTTTGATGATTTTTTTGTTTATTTGTGTTGAACTTGTGGCATGGATTTGCTACAATAGGGGCACAGGACAAAAATGCCCTGCCAAAAGCATAAAAAGCCCGCACGGCCTTTTATAAAATTTTAGAATGGAGATGTTTTAGTTATGGCTATGGATGCTTTCAGCGCCTCCCTGATGCAGGACAAGAGAGAGATCATCATCGCCCCGACCATTTACAAGTTTGCTACTTTCGCTGACTTTGCAGCGGAGTTCCAGCTTGGCGAGCGCGACGTTGTCCTCACCAATGAGTTCATCTACAAGCCCTTCATGGAGGAGCTTGGCCTCAAGAGCAAGTTCGTATTCCAGGAGAAGTTCGGCGCAGGCGAGCCGTCCGAGGCTATGATCGAGACCATGTACGAAGCCATCCCGTACGACTCCTACGACCGCGTAGTTGCTGTCGGCGGCGGCGCGATCATGGACCTGTGCAAGCTGCTCGGCTGCAAGCGCCCGTCCTCCGTACATGAGATGTACTTCAAGCGCGAGCCCGTTGTACATGAGAAGGAAGTTATCGCGATCCCGACCACCTGCGGCACCGGCTCCGAGGTTACCAACATTTCGGTTGCCATCGTCAAGGACGAGAAGGACGGCAAGCTGACCGGCGGCGAGACCAAGCTCGGCCTGGTTTCCGACGACATCATCCCGAACAAGGTATGCCTGGTTCCGGACCTGCTCAAGACCCTGCCGTACAAGCCGTTCGCTGCTTCTGCGATCGACGCGCTGATCCACGCGACCGAGTCCTTCCTCTCCCCGCACCGCAAGACCGTTACCTCCGAGATGTACTCGGTCAAGGCTGCTGAGATGATCCTCGAAGGCTTCCGCCGCATCGCACTCGAAGGCCCCGAGGCCCGCATGGACTACCTCGGCGAGTTCGTTACCGCTTCCCTGTTCGCAGGCATCGCATTCCTGAAGGCCGGCTGCGCTACCGTTCACGGCATGTCCTTCCCGCTCGGCGGCACCTACCATGTACCGCACGGCGAGTCCAACTACGCCCTGTTCGGCAAGATCCTCGAGCTGTACGACGAGTACGAGCCGAACGGCGAGCTGGGCAAGTTCAAGGAGATCGTTGCACGCTGCCTGGGCTGCACCAAGGACGACGCGCTGCGCACCCTGAACGTAACCCTCGAAAAGGTTCTGCCGCTCAAGCCGCTGCATGAGTACGGCTTCAAGGAGGAAGACATCAAGTCCTTCCCGATTTCCGTTGAAGCTAACCAGCAGCGCCTGATCACCAACTCCTACCGTCCGTGGAGCATTGAGCTGAGCGAGCGCGTATACCGCGAGTGCTTCTAATCCAGTAAGCGTTTCGCCTGAACAGGGCGGGGACCCCCGCGTTCCCGCCCTGTTTTTTCTTAAAGGGGTCCCGCCCCGCCAGATTGAAATGAGAAAGGATACTTGATCGCTATGATGACCAAAGACCAGTACATTGAGTCCCTGCGCAAGCTGAAGCTCAACCTGTATATGTTCGGCGAAAAGGTGGAGAACCCGGTGGACAACCCGGTCATCCGCCCCTCGCTCAACTCCTTCGCCGCTACTTATGAGCTGGCCGAGGATCCCCAGTATGAGGATCTGATGACTGCGACCAGCCACATCACCGGCAAGAAAATCAACCGCTTCACCCATATGCACCAGTCGACCGACGACCTGATCAAGAAGGTCAAGATGCAGCGCCTGCTCGGCCAGAAGACCGCAGCCTGCTTCCAGCGCTGCGTTGGTATGGACGCAATGAACGCCGTATTCTCCTCTACTTACGAGACTGACGAGGCCTGCGGCACCCACTATCACGAGAACTTCGTCAAGTTCCTGACCCGCGTACAGGAAGAGGACCTCGCAGTTGACGGCGCGATGACCGACGTCAAGGGCGACCGTTCGCTGGCCCCCTCCAAGCAGGCCGACCCCGACCTGTTCCTGCACGTTGTTGAGCGCACCCCGGACGGCGTTTACGTCACCGGCGCAAAGGCGCACCAGACCGGTTTCGTCAACTCGCACGAAGTCCTGGTCATGCCGACCATCTCCATGCGCGAGGGCGACGAGGACTACGCGATCTCCTTCGCAGTCCCGACCGATTCCGAGGGCATCACGCTGATCTACGGCCGCCAGTCCTGCGATACCCGCAAGCTGGAGGAGTATAACGACATCGACGTCGGCAACAAGGTTTACGGCGGCCACGAAGTGCTGGTCATCTTCGACCACGTATTCGTTCCGAACGACCGTATCTTCCTCAACGGTGAAGTCAAGTTCGCAGGCATGATCGTTGAGCGCTTCGCAGGCTACCACCGCCAGTCCTACGGCGGCTGCAAGGTCGGCGTAGGCGACGTGCTGATCGGCGCGACCGCGCTGGCCGGCGAGATGGCAGGCTCTGCCAAGGCGTCCCACGTCAAGGACAAGATCATTGAGATGACCCACCTCAACGAGACCCTGTACTGCTGCGGCATTGCATGCTCCAGCCAGGGCACACAGACCCGCGCCGGCAACTACCTCATTGACCTGCTGCTCGCAAACGTCTGCAAGCAGAACGTCACCCGCTTCCCGTATGAGATCGTCCGTCTCGCGGAGGATATTGCAGGCGGCCTGATGGTCACCATGCCCTCCCAGAAGGACTTCAACTCGGATACCGTGGTCGGCCGCAGCGGCGAGACCATCGGCGAGATCTGCAACAAGTTCTTTGCGGCGCGCGAAGGCGTTGCCACCGAGGACCGCCAGCGCATCATGCGTTTCCTCGAGAACATGTGCCTTGGCGCGGCTGCCGTCGGCTACCGCACCGAGTCCATGCACGG
>DXIC01000129.1 GCA_019113065.1 Candidatus Agathobaculum stercoravium | reverse complement strand
TCTACAACGGCGGCAACGACTCCATGGACACCTGCAACAAGGTCTCCAAGTATATGATGAAGTCCGGCTATGAGTGCCGCGTCATGGGTATCCCGAAGACCATCGACAACGACCTGTTCGGCACCGACCACTGCCCGGGCTTTGCGTCCGCGGCCAAGTATATCGCCACTTCCTGCATGGAAATCTATCAGGACGCGCGCGTATATGACACCGGCATGGTCTGCATCGTAGAGATCATGGGCCGTCACGCCGGCTGGCTGGCTGGTGCTGCCGGTCTGGCTACCGCGATGGGCGCGGGTCCGGATCTGGTTTACCTGCCGGAGACCGACTTCGATATGAAGAAGTTCCTCGCGGACGTCAAGCGCATTTACGACGAAAAGGGCAACTGCCTCGTCGCTGTTTCCGAGGGCATCCACTACGCGGACGGCTCCTTCGTATCCGAGGCAAAGACCTCTGCAACCGATGGCTTCGGCCATGCGCAGCTGGGCGGTCTGGCTTCCATGCTGGCCGATACGGTCAAGAACGAGCTGGGCTGCAAGGTCCGCGGCATCGAGCTCTCCCTGCTCCAGCGCTGCGCGGCGCACTGCGCGTCCAAGACCGACGTGGACGAGTCCTATATGTCCGGTAAGGCTGCGGTTGAGAACGCAGTTGCCGGCAAGACCGACTACATGCCGGGCTTCAAGTGCACCCGCGACGAGAACGGCTACAAGTGCGAGATCGAGCTGCTCCCGCTCTCCGAAGTTGCGAACACCGAGAAGAAGGTTCCGCGCGACTGGATCAACGAGGAGGGCAACGGCGTGACCCAGGCGTTCATCGACTACGCGATGCCGCTGATCGTCGGCGAAAACGTAGGCCCCAAGGTGAACGGCCTGCCGCGCTTCGCTCAGCTCAAGAAGATCAAGGCGGAAGCATAAACGCAACAATTTTGAATACGCGCCTGCGGTGCGCGTTCGACAAAATTACGGGCAGGGCCGCAAGGCTCTGCCCGTTTGCTTTTAAAAGGTGGGATTGGTGATGAAAAAAATACTTTCCACGCCTGTGATGGCTGTCTCGGCGGTCATTGTATGGCTTGCGGCGTGCGCGCTGCTGACGTGGGCGTCCTTTGCCTATGACGGCGCGCTCAGCGGCAACCCGGTTTACTTTTGGGTATACGGCGGCGCGATCCTGTTTGCCGGGGCGGTTACGGAGAATTACACAGACGGCTGGACAACCGACCGCGGCCCGCGCTGGGCAAGCGCGCTGTTGCTTCTCGTGTGCACCGCGCTTGCCTATCTGCTGTTTGACCGATACGATATACATTTATTGCAGTTTCTGCTGCATGATCTCATGTTCTGGTGGCTCGTGTTGTTGCTGCTGGGCTGGCTTGGCATTTCGGCATACCAGCACAGCCGGTTCCGCCGCCCCATGAAGCCGCGCAGGCAGCACACCTCTTTTTACAATGCCTGCGCCTTCCTGCTCATCATGTTCCTGCCGCTGCTTGCAGCTGCGCTGCTGTATCTCGCGGTTTTCCATCCTGTGACTGTGGACGAGATCACACCCATTGGCGAAGCTGAGGGCGGGCGCTTCATCGGCCGCATCACCGGCGACCGCACGGAAACCCCGCTTGGGCTGTATTTTTTCGCGGACGGCGACCATTGGTACTATTACGATGTGCTGACCGGCGCACCGGCCGGATATGACGATCCCATCCGCTGGGGCTGAAACTTCCGGGAGGCTTTGCAAAAAAGCCTCCTTTTTCTTGCAGTAATCCTCCCCTCTCCTGCGTCTAATGATTGGAAAGGATGTGAAGCCGCCATGCTGCCGACTGAAACCAATGCCCCCTCGTATCTGCAGGACGAGGAAGGCTTTGCGCGCCTGCTCGACGACTGGGGCGACCGCCTGCTGCGCCTGTGCACGCTCTACCTGAAAGACGTGCATCTTGCAGAGGACGCAGTGCAGGAGACCCTGCTCAAGGCATGGCGCCATGCGGACACATTCCGCGGCGGGGGCAGTGAAATGACGTGGATCACCCGCATCGCCATCAACGTATGCAAAAGCTACCTGCGTTCCCCCTGGAAGCGCCGCCGCGCGCCTGCGGAGGAGCTGGACACGCTGTTCGCAGACACCGGCGACCCGCAGGTGGACGACACCCTGCCCCGCGCGATTATGGCGCTGTCCCGTCCTTACCGCGAAGTCATCATCCTGTATTACTATCAGGAGCTCAAAGCGCGCGAGATCGCAGATGTTTTGCATGTGGATGTCTCGACCGTCACCGCGCGCCTGTCCCGCGCAAGAAAACAGCTGCGCGAAGCTTTGAAAGGATGGTACTACGATGAATAAACGCAATATGAGGAGGGATCTGGATATGACAATGGCAAATATCACGTTATCGCCCGCACGCCGCGCGGAAATTTTGCAAGACATCCGGCCGCGCCGCAGACACCGGCTGCATTGGACCGTCGGCCGCGCCGTGCTGGCGGCTGTGCTCGCCGTGCTGCTCACGTTCTCGGCCTTTGCCGCCGCCATCCCCGCCCTGCGCGAGGCACTGCGAAACGCACTCGGGAACTTCGCCGAACAGAGCCAGCCTATCACCGGCATCGTCACCGAGGACAACGGCATCGAGGTTCGCCCGGTGGCGGCGCTGTCGAGCAGCGGCATGGTACGCGTCTGGGCTGAGGTGCAGGATAAAACCGGCGACCGCCTGAGCGCGGATATGGACGTCTTCGCAGGTTTCACCGGTATGCTCGGGAATGCCAACCAGGGGTTGGTCGGGCATGAAGTCGTCTCTTATGACGAGCAGACCCGCACCGCATTGATCGAAGTATACCAGACGGGTTATGCGATTGAGGACGGCGATCAGGTAACGCTTGCATTTTACAGATTCCAGCCGTATGTAGACATCAGCGAACTGGGGCTGGACGTTCCGACCGATATCATAACAGGCCAAACGCTTGCCTGCCAGACATCCGAAAATGACCACATTTACCTTCAGCCGGAGCAGACGCCCCAGGATCTCAACGGGAACGAGTATATCCGTATTTCCTCCTTCGGCTTCGGCACGGATGGCAACCTGCACCTTCAGTTTGCTTTCACCGGCGATGCCAACCGGGAGCATAACGTCGTGCTGACCACCGCGCGCAGCAAGTCCGGCAAGGATATCGCGAAATATAATAGTTCGGCCCCTGTTGTTGAATTCGAGCAGAATGGTACGCATTATATTGATATCGCCTACACGATAAAGCCTTCCGAGCTGGGCGACATCATCTTTGATGATCTGTACGGCACTTTGTATACCTGCCCCGCCGCAGAAGGAGAGTGGTCTGCCGAGCTTACCGTGGAGCTGGCGGATGAAGTCGTTTACTATCCGAACGTGCAGGTTGGCGGTGCGCTGGTTGAAGAAATCCGTGTGTCGGAAATCGGTGTTTTTGCACGCTCCGCAAGCAAAGCTACCATTCTCGGGCACCGCCCGACGTATGCCATGACGAAATCCGGTGAAAAGCTCTATTTGACCAATAACTGCATCGAAGGCGGCTGGAGCATCGACGACAGCAACGCCGACAGCGGTGCCGGACATGCGCAGGATCAATGGGTATTCGACGGACCCATGGACCCATCCGAGATCGTCCTGCTGAACTTCGACGGTGTGGACGTCCCCCTGCAATAAACAAAAAATCCCCTCCGCATGGAGGGGATTTTTGCTGCCGTCTTGCAAGAACATTTGTTCGGTGTTATAATAAGTACATCACTTGACGGAGGTGCGTGCAATGGAACAGCAGACCCTGTTCGGCGGGGACAGCACCCGCCCGCTCGCGGCGCGGCTACGCCCGCAGACGCTTTCGGAATTTGTCGGCCAGACCCATCTGCTCGGGCCGGGCAAAGTACTGCGCCGCCTGATCGAGCACGACCAGATTTCCTCCATGATCTTCTGGGGGCCGCCCGGCGTGGGCAAGACCACGCTCGCGCGCATCATCGCAAACCAGACCAAGGCGACGTTCATCGACTTTTCCGCCGTCACCAGCGGCATCAAGGAGATCAAACAGGTCATGCAGCAGGCAGAGGACAACCGCCGCTTCGGCGAGCGCACGATCGTGTTTGTAGACGAGATCCACCGCTTCAACAAGGCCCAGCAGGACGCCTTCCTGCCCTTTGTCGAAAAAGGGAGCATCATCCTGATCGGAGCGACGACCGAGAACCCGTCGTTCGAGGTCAACGGCGCGCTTTTGTCGCGCTGCAAGGTGTTCGTTTTGCAGGCGCTGACCACAAACGACCTCACCTCCCTGCTCTCCCGCGCACTGACCGATCCGCGCGGCTTCGGCGGGCAGAAAATCGATATCCAGCCGGATATGCTCGAGGCGATCGCGAATTTCGCAAACGGCGACGCGCGCATCGCGCTCTCCACGCTTGAAATGGTCGTGCTGAACGGCGACACGGACGGCGATACCGTCACGGTCACGCCCGAGACGCTTGAGCAGTGCATCTCCAAGAAATCCCTGCTCTACGACAAGACCGGCGAGGAGCACTACAACCTGATTT
This sequence comes from Candidatus Agathobaculum stercoravium, assembly GCA_019113065.1. Lineage (GTDB taxonomy): Bacteria > Bacillota > Clostridia > Oscillospirales > Butyricicoccaceae > Agathobaculum > Agathobaculum stercoravium. Next base: position 4,097 of record DXIC01000129.1, on the reverse strand, counting down.
CCGCCCTGCACAAATCCATGCGCAACTCCGACCCGGATGCGGCGGTCTACTGGCTCGCGCGCATGCTGGAAGCTGGCGAGGACCCGCTCTATATTGCGCGGCGCGTGACCCGCTTTGCCAGCGAGGACGTCGGCATGGCGGACTCGCGTGCGCTCGAGGTCGCGGTCGCGGCCTATCAGGCGTGCCACTTCATCGGCATGCCCGAATGCTCGGTGCACCTGACGCACGCCGTGGTCTACATGTCCCTCGCGCCCAAGTCCAATGCGCTGTATATGGCCTACGAAAGCGCGAAAAAAGACGCGCTGACGATGCTGGCCGAGCCGGTGCCGCTGGTCATCCGCAACGCACCCACCCGCCTGATGAAGGAACTGGATTACGGCAAGGGCTACCAGTACGCACACGACGTGGCAGACAAACTGACCGACATGCAGTGCCTGCCCGACGCGCTCGAGGGGCGGGAATACTACCGCCCGACCGAGCAGGGGCTGGAGGCCAAATACAAGGCGCGGCTCGGGCAGATCAAGGAATGGAAGCGGCAGCACAGAAACGGCTAAAGAAAAAGCAGACAGCTTGCACTGTCTGCTTTTATTTTTTACTTTTGCAGGGTCTTGGCAAAGCTGTCCTTGAGGGTAACAATGCGGTTGAACCGCCCTTCCTCCCGGTCTTTGACATAGTAGCCCATGCGGACGAACTGGAAGCGCTCGCCTTCCTTCGCGCCCCTGAGCGACGGCTCGAGCTTGCAGCCGGTCAGCTTCTTGAGCGAATCCGGGTTAAGGTAATCCAGATAATCCGTGCCCTCGGGTACGTCGCCCACGTTCTCGAGCGTGAACAGGTTGTCGTACAGGTAGAGGTCTGCGTCGACCGCATGCGCAGCGGACACCCAGTGGATCGTGCCCTTGACCTTGCGGCCGTCCGCCGGCATGCCGTTGCCGGTCTCGAGATCAGCCGTGCAGCGGATCTCGACGATCTCGCCGTTTTCGTCCTTGACGACCTCGTTGCACCTCACAATATACGCACCCATCAGGCGCACCTCACCGTCGGGCTTGAGGCGCTGGAACTTCGGGGGCGGCACCTCGGCAAAGTCGCTCTTTTCGATATACAGCTCATGCGTGAACGGCACCTTGCGCGTGCCTGCTGCTTCGTTGCGCGGGTTGTTCGGCACCTCAAATTCCTCGCACTTATCCTCCGGATAATTGGTGATAACCAGCTTGACCGGCTCGGTGACCGCCATGCGGCGCAGCGCGGTCTCGTTCAGCTCTTCGCGGATGCAGTGCTCAAGCAGCTTGATGTCCGCGAGCGAATCCGCCTTGGCAACACCCGCGCGCTGGACGAAGTCCAGAATCGCCGACGGCGTATAGCCGCGGCGGCGCAGCGCGCACAGCGTGGGCATACGCGGGTCGTCCCAGCCCTCGACGTGCTTTTCGAACACGAGCTGGCGCAGGTAACGCTTGGACATGACCGTATGCGTCACGTTCAGGCGGGCGAACTCGCGCTGCTTGGGATGGTGCGGCAGCGGGCAGTTGTCCACGACCCACTCGTACAGCGGGCGGTGGTTTTCAAACTCGATCGAGCAGAGCGAGTGCGTGATACCTTCGATCGCGTCCTGGATCGGGTGCGCGAAGTCATAGAGCGGATAGATGCACCACCTGTCACCCTGGCGGTGGTGATGCGCACGCACGATGCGGTAGATCGCCGGGTCGCGCATATTCATGTTCGGGCTTGCCATATCGATCTTGGCGCGCAGGGTCTTGGAGCCGTCCGGGAACTTGCCGTCACGCATGTCCTGGAACAGCTGGAGGTTTTCCTCCACCGAGCGGCTGCGGTACGGGCTTTCCTTGCCTGGCACGGTCAGCGTGCCGCGGTACTCGCGCATCTCCTCCTGCGTCAGGTCGTCCACATATGCCTTGCCGTCGCGGATGAGCTGCACTGCGCATTCATAGCAGGTCTCGAAGTAATCCGAGCCGTAGAACACGCCGCCCGACGGCTCTTCGCCGGTCAGCCACTTGATGTCTTCCCAGATGGAGTCCACATACTCGGTGTCCTCCTTGACCGGGTTGGTATCGTCGTAGCGGAGGTTGAACAGGCCGTTATATTTCTTCGCAATCGACCAGTTGATGAAGATGGCCTTCGCGGAGCCGATGTGCAGATAGCCGTTCGGCTCGGGCGGGAAACGGGTATGGATCTTTTCGGTGAGGCCCGCCGCGATGTCCTCGTCAATGATCTCAGTCAGAAAGTTATTTACGTTTTCCATCATAGCGTTATCTATTCCCCCAAACTGGATTAAAGCGCGTCTGCGCACTTTTCAAGACGCTCGAGCACCTTTTCGCGTCCCATGATGCCCATGACCGTCTGCAAGTCGGGCGCGTTCTGCCGGCCCGCGACCGCAACGCGGATGACCATGGACACGTCGCCGACCGCGCCCTTGTAGGCGTCCGGGTTTGCCTTGTAGGCCTTGGTGTCCGCTGCGTAGCCATGCTTTTCCGCGATCTGCTTCATTTTCTCAAAGAAGCCGTCCGGCGTGTCGGCCGCATCGAACACGCCCGCGAAGTCTGCAAGGATCGCCTTGGCATCCGCCGCGGATACACGTTCGGGCATGGTGTAATCCGGCTGGAACAGCTCGTCGAACATGAAATCCATGTAACCCTTGGCGTCCGACCAGAGCGCAAGATCCTTGCGCGGCTTTTTGCCGCCGCGGCCGATGGCCAGATACGCCTTGGAATACGCCGGGTCGCGCGTGAGCAGGGCGTGGAACGGCGGGTCGTTCTCCGCCGACCAGTCCGCAATGTACTGATAGACTGTTTCCGCATCCATGCGCGAAATGACGTTTTTGGACACGTCGCGCAGCTTTTCAATATCGAACAGCGCGCCCGAGCCGCTCATCTTCCTGGTCGAGAACGGGAAATCGTTCATCGGCGCATCCTGATTGGCGCGGCGCCATTCCTCGAAGTTGGAATTTAAGAGCGTCATCAGGTATTCGAGCACCGCGGGCACCGGGTAGCCTTCCCTGGCGTAGAACGTGAGCGCGAGCTCGGGGTCCTTGCGCTTGGACAGCTTGCGCTTGCCGCCGGTCTCCGGGTCGATCTTCATCAGCTGGGCAGTATGCGCATACTTGGGTGCCTTCCAGCCCATGGCGCGGAACAGCTGGAGATGCACCGGCAGGGTCGCGAGCCATTCCTCGCCGCGCACGACGACCGTCGTGCCCATCAGGTGGTCGTCCACCACATGCGCAAAGTGATAGGTCGGGATGCCGTCCGACTTGAGGATGACCACGTCCTGATCGTTCTCCGTGACCTCCATCTTGCCCTTGACCAGGTCCTCGTGGCGGATCTTGTTTTCGATGCTGCCCTCCGAGCGGAAGCGCACGACATAGGGTGTGCCCTTTTGGAGCTCGGCCTCGATGTCCTCCATCGGGCGGTCACGCCAGACGGCGTACTTGCCGTAGTAGCCGAAGTTCTCCTTGTTCGCCTCCTGCTGCTGGTGCGCCGCGGCGAGTTCTTCCTCGGTGCAGAAGCAGGGATAGGCCATGCCGCGCTGGACCAGGCTCTTTACAAAGGTCTGGTAGATCTCCGCGCGCTGGCTCTGGCGGTAGGGGCCGTAGGCGCCGTTGTCGCCGTCAAGCGTTGCGCCCTCGTCAAACGGCAGGCCGAACGAGGAAAACGCCTCGATGATGGTCTGCACGCCGCCCTCGACCTCGCGTTTTTTGTCCGTATCCTCAATGCGCAGGTAGAACACGCCGCCCGACTGGTGCGCCAGACGCTCGTCCACGAGTGCGCCGTACAGGTTGCCGAGATGCATAAAGCCGGTCGGGCTGGGGCCCATACGGGTCACCTTTGCGCCCTCGGGCAGCTCGCGCTTCGGATAACGCGCCTCGATCTCCTCGGGCGTGGTATGAATATGCGGAAACAGCAGTTCCGCCAAGCGGTTATAATCCATTTTTCTTCACTCCAACTTCCTGTATGGGCAATTTTGCCCATGATAGGAGGACCTGTTGACAAAAATGAAATATGGGGAAAAAACAATGTTTTCGACCCACATTCTTGGCTTGTATAGGAACAAAAGGATAGCCTTGACCATCCTTTTTAGGTTTAATGCCATAG